>NZ_JBHJWQ010000021.1:0-52829 GCF_042266885.1 Streptomyces sp. NPDC056061
CCGCACGCCCGCGGACCTGACAGCTTTCCTCACCCCGGAAGCCGCCCAGCACAAGATCAAATCCGCATGTTGATTCTCTGCGCTCCCTAACGACCCGGGGAGCAATAGGGAGTGGATCAGCGAGCGGCGTCATGCGGCTTCGAATCCAAGGCGGAGGAGGGAGGCGGATGGGGTCTCCTCTGCTCGAACGCAGCTGAGAGCTTGGGGAAGGAGCGTCGGTGACCGACGACAACGCGGGAGGCGGAGTCGCAGGGCGTCGGGAGCCCGCTCCCTCTTGCTCCCCAGGTCGTAAGGGCTGTCCCGTGACCGGCAATGTCCGCCGCGACGGGAAGGGGTCACCGGCCGCGAGGCCCGGTCCGGTGCCCCGCCGGTTCAGTCCCCCGCCGGGCCCTCCGGCCCGTGCGGGTCCTTGCGCACGTCCGTGTCCGGCCCCTTGTCCGGTTCCTTGTCGCGACTCGGCTGGAGTCTCGACTTCACGTCCTCCGGCGGCAGGAACCGCGACCAGCGCTCCGGGAACTCGGACGGCATGTAGGGGCTGTCGACCTCGTCGTCGCCCTCCTCGTCGTCGCCGTCGTCCCCGGCCGCGCGCCGCGCCCGCGAACGCGCCACCAGCTCCGCGGCCTGGGCCGCCCGCACCCGGTCGTTGGCCGCACGCGCCGCGGCCGTCGCCAGCGAGGGCCACACCCGGTCGATGGCGGCGTTGACCGCCGCGCCGACCAGCACCGCGAACGCGGAGACGCCGATCCACAGCAGGACCGCGATCGGGGCCGCCAGCGAGCCGTAGATGGTGGGCCCCTCGACCGTGCTGGTGAGGTAGATCCGCAGCAGGAAGCTGCCGAGCACCCACATCGCGAGCGCCACCAGCGCACCCGGCATGTCCTCTATCCACGGCGAACGGACCGGCACGGACACGTGGTAGAGCGTCGTCAGGAAGGCGATCGACAGGAGGATCACCAGGGGCCAGTACAGGACGCTGATGATCTCGGTGCCCCACGGCACGAACTCCACGACCCGGTCCGGGCCGACCACGAGCAGCGGCAGTACGACGGCGCCGAGCAGCAACGCGACCACGTAGAGCAGGAAGGCGAGCAGCCGGGTCTTGACGATGCCGCGCTGGCCGTCGAGGCCGTACATCACGGTGATCGTGTCGATGAAGACGTTGACCGCGCGGGAGCCGGACCAGAGCGCGATCGCGAAGCCGATCGAGATGACGTCGGGCCGCGCCCCGGTGGTGACGTCCGCCAGGAGCGGCTTGGCGAAGTCGTTCACGCCCCGCTCACTGAGCACCGTCTGCGCGGCGTTGAGGATGTTGCGCTCGATGGAGGCGACCGTGGTGGTGCTGGTCCATTCGTCGACGTAACCGAGCAGCCCGATCAGGCCGAGGAGCAGCGGGGGCAGGGACAGCAGGGTGAAGAACGCCGCCTCGGCCGCGAGCCCGAGAATGCGGTACTCCATGCACGAGTTGACGGTGTCCTTGAGCAATTGCCAGACCATCTGCCGCTTGGACACGTTGCGGTAGAGGGCCCGGGCACGGTGGAGCCGCCCCGATGGCCGCTCGGGTGTTTCGTTTGCTGCCTGCACGTCTTTACCGTATCGGCATGGCACCCTCCACCCACACCGTGTCCAATCAGGCACCGCCGCTGGTCGGCTACGACGTCTTCGCCGCCGACCTCGCCCTCTCCGAGGCGGTGCGGCGTCATCTGCCGTCCGAACTCCTGGCCGCGGCCAGGGCCGAGCTCGGCGAGCTCGGCAGGGCCGCGGGGTCCGCGCAGGCGCAGGCGTGGGGAGCGCAGGCGAATGAGAATCCGCCGGTGCTGCGTTCCCACGACCGCTACGGTCACCGCATCGACGAGGTCGAGTTCCATCCGTCCTGGCACCGGCTGCTGGGGCACGCGGTCGGCGCCGGTCTGACCGGTGCGTGGAGTCGGCCGGGCGGTCATGTCCGGCGGGCAGCCGGCTTCCTGGTGTGGACGCAGGCCGAGGCGGGCCACGGCTGCCCGCTGTCGATGACGCACGCGGCGGTGCCGGCGCTGCGGACCGATCCGGCGCTGGCCGCCGAGTGGGAACCGCTGCTCACCTCGACGGTGTACGAGCAGGGGCTGCGGCCGGCTGCGCGGAAGGCCGGGGTGCTGTTCGGGATGGGCATGACGGAGAAGCAGGGCGGCACCGACGTCCGCTCCAACACGACCCGGGCCGAGCCGCTGTCCGCCGACGACGCGTACCTGCTCACCGGGCACAAGTGGTTCTGCTCCGCGCCGATGTCCGACGCGTTCCTGGTCCTGGCGCAGGCGCCGGACGGCCCGACCTGCTTCCTGCTGCCGCGGGTACTGCCGGACGGCACCCGCAACCCGTTCGCGATCCAGCGGCTGAAGGACAAGCTGGGCAACCGGTCGAACGCCTCGGCCGAGGTCGAGTTCGACGGGACGTGGGCGCGCCGGGTCGGTGGGGAGGGGCGCGGGGTGCGCACCATCATCGAGATGGTGGCGGCGACCCGGGTGGACTGCGTGACCGGTTCGGCCGCGCTGATGCGGCAGGCGGTGGCGCAGGCGATCCACCACTGCACCTACCGCAGTGTGTTCGGCGGGGTGCTGGTCGAAAAGCCGCTGATGCGCAACGTGCTGGCCGACCTGGCGTTGGAGTCGGAGGCCGCGACGGTCCTGGCGATGCGGTTGGCCGCGGCCTACGACGCGGACACCGAGAGCGAGCGGGCCTTCCTGCGGATCGCGGTGCCCGCGGCGAAGTACTGGGTCACCAAGCGGTGCGCGCCGGTGGTGGCCGAGGCCCTGGAGTGCCTGGGCGGCAACGGCTACGTCGAGGAGTCGGGGATGCCCCGGCTGCTCCGGGAGGCGCCGCTCAACTCGATCTGGGAGGGCTCGGGGAACGTCCAGGCGCTCGACGTGCTGCGGGCGCTGCGGCGAGAACCGTCGGCGCTCGACGCGTTCCTCCGGGAGGTCGGCAGGGCGCGGGGAGCCGATCACCGGCTGGACGGCGCGATCAGGGGCATGCTGACGGAGCTGGCGGATCTGGAGGGGATCGAGGCGCGGGCCCGTCGGCTGGTCGAGCGGATGGCCCTGGTGCTCCAAGGGGCGCTGCTGGTCCGGTGGGCTCCGCCGGAGGTCGCCGACGCGTTCTGCGCGTCGCGCCTGGGCGGGGACGGGGGCGCGGCGTTCGGTACGTTGCCGCACAGTCTCGACCTGGCCGCGGTGGTGGAACGGGCCCGGCCCGTCGAGCGCGGGACGCCCTGACCGGGTCTGCCCGGGACCGTCGTCCGGGACGCTGCGCGGGATGCGTTTCCGGCCACGCCGAGGGCGGCGGGGCGACACGCGCGGGAGAGCGACGGAGGGTGGTGCTGCGCCGACACGGCACCACCCTCCACGCGGTACACACCGCTCGGCGGGGCACAGGCGCCGCCACACGGTGTTCTGTCACTCTCGTACGGACCCGCACCCTCTCGCCAGAGTTGCAAAGGGTTGCAGCCATTATGTGGAGAGCACAGTATCGGGCCCCCCGGCGGGGCAGTATGGGCCGGCTGGTCATCGGGCCGGCCCTGGCGTTGGGGGTACGAGAGTGGATGCACGCGCTGCCGAGGTGACACGTTCGGCGGTCCCGAAATCCGCCCGGGACCTGCGCGGGACCCACCTGGCCAGGGAGGCGAGGCTCGCGGGCGATCCCTCGCCGACCGCCCCGCGCGCCGAGATCGGCGCCTCCTGGGACCGGGTGCTGCGCAGCGGCCTCGATCCCGACCAGTCCACCGAGAGCGTGCTGCTCCAGCGGGACGAGGTCGAGCGCCGGCGCCGCATGTCGGCACTGGGCGAGGTGATGCCGCTGCTGAACGAGAGTCTGGTGTCGCTGGCGGATGCCACCCAGCAGATCGTGGTGATCACGGATGTGGAGGGGAGGGTGCTGTGGCGCCGCGGCAACACGAGGGTGCTGCGCCGGGCGGACAGCATCTGCCTGGCCGAGGGGGCGACATGGGCGGAGGAGAGTACGGGGACGAACGCGATCGGTACGGCGCTGGTCTCGCGCGCACCGGTCCAGGTCCATTCGTCGGAACACTTCGTGCGCCGGCTGCACGACTGGACGTGCGCGGCGGCCCCGGTCCGTGATCCGCGGGACGGCAGGCTGATGGGGATCGTCGACATGAGCGGTCCGGCGTCCGGCTTCCATCCGACCTCGCTGGCGCTGGTCGGTTCGGTGGCCAGGCTGGCCGAGAGCGAGCTGCGCAACCGGCACCTGCGGGCCATCGACCGGCTGCGTTCGGTGGCGGCGCCGCTGTTGTGCCGGCTGAGCGGCCGGGCCGCGGCGGTGGACGTGCACGGCTGGCTGGCCGCGGTGACCGGGATGCCTCCGGTGGAGCGGCTGCCGCTGCCCAAGTCGATGCGGCCGGGCCGGGTCTGGCTGCCGTCGCTCGGCATGTGCGAGGTGGAGCCGCTGCCCGGGGGCTGGCTGGTGCGGGTCGCGGACGGGCCCGGGGACGGGCCGCGGCAGCGGGTGGTGCTGGACCTCAGCCGGCCGCACCGGCTCTCGGTCAGCGTGGTGGGTTCCGTGGGCACGTGGACGCAGCGGCTCTCGCCGCGCCACGCGGAGTTGCTGTACGCCCTGGCGCTGCACCGCGAGGGGCGCACGGCCTCCGAGCTGGCGCAGGACGTCTTCGGCGACGCGACCCGGACGGTGACGGTGCGGGCGGAGATCTCACGGATCCGGCGCCATCTCGCGGAGGTGCTGGCGCACCGCCCGTACCGCTTCGGCGAGGGGGTCGAGGTGGAGGTGATCCACCCCGATCAGCCGGCCGATCTGCTGCCGCGTTCGACGGCCCCGGTGGTGGTCGCGGCGCGCACCGCCTGAGTGGGCGGCGCACGGGGGTCCGGGGCGGCGCGGCCCGGACCTCGTGCCGTGCCGGGCCGCCCGGCGGCGGACCGGCTTGGGCGCGGGGCGCGCGGCATGGTTCCCTGGCAGCCATGAACAGCCCCGCGCACAGCAGCACCACCGTCGACGCCACCACCGTCGCCGCTCCCACTGTCGAGGTGACCGTCTGGTCCCTGGAACAGACCTCCCCCGACGACCTGCGTCCCGCCGCGGTCCCCGGGGGCGAGGTGCGGATCGTACGGTCCGCGGTGCCGTCGCCCGAGTTCAGCCGGTTCCTGTACACGGCGGTCGGCGGCGACATCCGGTGGACGGACCGGCTCGCGATGACCTACGCGCAGTGGCAGGAGACGCTGGACCGTCCGGGGGCGGAGACCTGGGTGGCGTACGAGAACGGCACCCCGGCCGGGTACATCGAGCTGGACCCGCAGGAGGACGGCGTGGTCGAGATCATGTACTTCGGGCTGATACCCGCCTTCCGGGGGCGCGGGCTCGGCGGGCACCTGCTGTCGTACGGGGTCGCCCGTGCCTGGGACCTGGCGGAGCGCTGGCCGGAGCGGGCACCGACGAGGCGGGTGTGGTTGCACACCTGCTCCGACGACGGTCCGCACGCCATGGACAACTACGTGCGGCGGGGCTTCCGGCTCTTCGACACGAAGGTGGAGCTGGGGCCGGCGATCGCGACTCCGGGGCCGTGGCCGGGGGCGGACCGGTAGGTACGGCCGGACCGGGCGATTGCCGTCATTACCGGGCACGACGAGCCGCACGCGGGGAGTGACCGGAAGCATAGCGTCTCGCATGGCGGGACATTCGCGTCCGCATCATGGATCGTGGTGGACTGGCCCGAGATCCGCGTGCCACGCTTTCGCCATGTCCGGAACTGGAATCGCCTTGGTGAGTCGACGCCACGTCGACCTCGGCCGCATGTCCAGCGCCATCTGTCCGGTGAGCTGAGAGTCCCAGCACCGCCGCGTTCCGCCGCTTCCCCGCGCCCCTCCGCATCTCCTGCGCACCGCCATGCCTCACCGCGAGTGTGCAGGTCAGAGCCGCCCTCCCGCAGTCCCGAAGGACGTATCGTCATGGCCGCCAGCCCGGATCAGCCCACGACCGCCACGCCCCGCCGCAAGGCCGGACGCCACCGTGGTGAGGGACAGTGGGCCGTCGGACACCACACTCCGCTCAACGGCAACGAGCAATTCAAGAAGGACGACGACGGTCTCAATGTGCGGACACGCATTGAGACGATCTACGCCAAGCGCGGATTCGACTCGATCGACCCCAACGACCTGCGCGGGCGCATGCGTTGGTGGGGTCTGTACACCCAGCGCAAGCCCGGGATCGACGGCGGGAAGACAGCCGTCCTGGCCCCGGAGGAACTGGACGACAGGTACTTCATGCTGCGGGTGCGCGTCGACGGCGGCCGGCTCACCACCGCGCAGCTGCGGGTGATCGGCGAGGTTTCGCAGCAGTACGCGCGCGGCACCGCGGACATCACCGACCGGCAGAACATCCAGCTGCACTGGATCCGCATCGAGGATGTCCCGGCGATCTGGGAGAAGCTGGAGGCCGTCGGGCTCTCCACCACCGAGGCGTGCGGCGACTGCCCCCGCGTGATCATCGGCTCCCCGGTGGCGGGCATCGCCGCCGACGAGATCGTCGACGGCACCCCGGCGGTCGAGGAGATCCACGACCGCTACATCGGCAACAAGGAATTCTCCAACCTTCCGCGCAAGTTCAAGACCGCGATCTCCGGCTCCCCGGTCCAGGACGTGGTGCACGAGATCAACGACGTCGCGTTCGTCGGTGTGGTCCACCCCGAGCACGGTCCGGGCTTCGACGTGTGGGTGGGCGGCGGTCTCTCCACCAACCCGCGGCTCGCCGAACGGCTGGGCGCCTGGGTGCCGCTGGACGAGGTCCCGGACGTCTGGGCCGGGGTGGTCGGCATCTTCCGCGACTACGGCTACCGGCGCCTGCGCAACCGGGCGCGGCTGAAGTTCCTGATGGCCGACTGGGGTCCGGCGAAGTTCCGCCGGGTGCTGGAGGACGAGTACCTGAAGCGCCCGCTGGTCGACGGCCCCGCGCCCGAGCAGCCCAGCAGCCGCTGGCGCGACCACATCGGCGTGCACCCGCAGAACGACGGCCGCTTCTACGTCGGGTTCGCCCCCCGGGTCGGACGGGTGGACGGCTCCACCCTGGCCACGATCGCCGATCTCGCCGCCGCACACGGCTCGGACCGGCTGCGCACCACCGTCGAGCAGAAGATGATCGTTCTCGACGTGGCCGAGGACCGGGTGGAATCGCTGGTCGCGGGTTTGGAGGCGCTCGGCTTCCAGGTGAGTCCGTCGCCGTTCAGGCGGGGCACGATGGCCTGCACGGGCATCGAGTTCTGCAAGCTGGCGATCGTCGAGACGAAGGGGCGCGGCGCCCGGCTGATCGACGAACTGGAGCGCCGGCTCCCGGACTTCGACGAGCCGCTCACCATCAACCTCAACGGCTGCCCCAACGCCTGCGCCCGCATCCAGACCGCCGACATCGGCCTCAAGGGCCAGCTCGTGCTGGACGCCGACGGCAACCAGGTGGAGGGCTACCAGGTCCACCTGGGCGGCGCGCTGGGCCTGGAGGCCGGCTTCGGCCGCAAGGTGCGCGGGCTGAAGGTCACCGCGGCCGAACTTCCCGACTACGTCGAGCGGGTACTCGTGCGCTACCTGGCGGAGCGCACGGACGGCGAGCGGTTCGCCACCTGGGCGGCACGGGCCGGGGCGGAGTCGCTGTCATGAGCGAACGCGCCGCGCCGTTCCACTGCCCGTACTGCGGCGACGAGGACCTGCGCCCGCACGAGAGCGGGCACGGCGCCTGGGAATGCGCCTCCTGCAACCGTGCGTTCCAGCTCAGGTTCCTGGGCCTGCTGAGCCGGGGGCTCCGGCACGACGACGTGGAGGGGGACCGGATATGACGCATGGTCATATCGGCGGCGCGACCGCCGAGGAGCTGCGGGAGATCGCCGGGCGGGCCGGGCGGGAGCTGGAGGACGCCTCCGCGACGGAGATCCTCCGCTGGGCCGTCGACGCGTTCGGCGCGGGGTTCTGCGTCACCTCGTCCATGGAGGACGCGGTCGTCGCGCACCTCGCCTCGCGCGTCCGTCCCGGCGTCGACGTGGTCTTCCTCGACACCGGGTACCACTTCCCCGAGACGCTCGGCACCCGCGACGCGGTCGAGGCGGTGATGGACGTCCGCGTCCTCACCCTCACCCCGCGGCAGACCGTCGCCGAGCAGGACGCCGAGTACGGGCCGAAGCTGCACGACCGCGACCCCGACCTGTGCTGTCGGCTGCGCAAGGTCCAGCCCCTCCGGGAGGGGCTGACCGGGTACACGGCCTGGGCGACCGGGCTGCGCCGCGACGAATCCCCCACCCGGGCGAACACCCCGGTCGTCGGCTGGGACGAGAAGCGGCGCAAGGTCAAGGTCTCCCCCATCGCCCGCTGGACCCAGGACGACGTCGACGCGTACGTCGCCGAGCACGGCGTCCTCACCAACCCGCTGCTGATGGACGGCTACGCGTCCGTCGGCTGCGCGCCCTGCACCCGCCGGGTGTCGGCGGGCGAGGACGCCCGCGCCGGACGCTGGGCGGGCCGGGGCAAGACCGAGTGCGGGCTGCACGACTGATGACGACTGATCAGGAGACTTCGATGAGCGTGACGGAGACGGGAGCCACCATCTGGCTCACCGGTCTGCCGAGCGCGGGCAAGACCACCATCGCCTACGAACTCGCCGGGCGGCTGCGCGGCGAGGGCCACCGCGTGGAGGTGCTCGACGGCGACGAGATCCGGGAGTTCCTCTCCGCCGGTCTCGGCTTCTCCCGCGAGGACCGCCACACCAACGTGCAGCGGATCGGCTTCGTCGCCGAACTCCTCGCGGCCAACGGCGTGAAGGTGCTGGTCCCGGTCATCGCCCCGTACGCGGACAGCCGCGACGCGGTCCGCACCCGGCACCGGGCGGAGGGCACCCCGTACCTGGAGGTGCACGTCGCGACCCCGGTCGAGGTGTGCTCGGAACGCGATGTGAAGGGGCTCTACGCCAAGCAGGCGGCGGGCGAGATCAGCGGGCTGACCGGGGTCGACGACCCGTACGAGGCGCCGGAGTCGCCGGATCTGCGGATCGAGTCGCACCGGCAGACCGTGCAGGAGTCCGCGGCGGAGCTGTACGCGCTGCTGAGCGAGAGGGGCGCGGTGTGACGACCGTCGCGAACGTGTCGGAGGGAACCGGCAGTCCGTACGCACTGAGCCATCTGGACTCCCTGGAGTCCGAGGCGGTGCACATCTTCCGCGAGGTGGCGGGCGAGTTCGAGCGGCCGGTGATCCTGTTCTCCGGCGGCAAGGACTCCATCGTGATGCTGCACCTGGCGCTCAAGGCGTTCGCGCCCGCGCCGGTGCCGTTCGCGCTGCTGCACGTCGACACCGGGCACAACTTCCCGGAAGTGCTGGAGTATCGCGACCGTACGGTGGCCCGGCACGGGCTGCGGCTGCACGTCGCCTCGGTCCAGGAGTACATCGACGCCGGGAAGCTCCGCGAGCGTCCCGACGGCACCCGCAACCCGCTCCAGACCGTGCCGCTGACCGAGGCCATCCAGCAGCACCGTTTCGACGCGGTGTTCGGCGGCGGGCGCCGCGACGAGGAGAAGGCGCGCGCCAAGGAACGGGTGTTCTCGCTGCGCGACGAGTTCTCCCAGTGGAACCCGCGCCGCCAGCGCCCCGAACTCTGGCAGCTCTACAACGGCCGGCACGCCCCCGGCGAGCACGTCCGGGTGTTCCCGATCTCCAACTGGACCGAGCTGGACGTCTGGCAGTACATCGCCCGCGAGGGCATCGAGCTGCCGGAGATCTACTTCGCCCATGAGCGCGAGGTCTTCGCCCGCTCCGGGATGTGGCTGACCGCGGGCGACTGGGGCGGCCCCAAGGAGGGCGAGCGGGTCGAGAACCGGCAGGTCCGCTACCGCACGGTCGGCGACATGTCCTGCACCGGCGCCGTCGACTCGGACGCGACCACGCTCGACGCCGTCATCGCCGAGATCGCCGCCTCCCGGCTCACCGAACGGGGCGCGACGCGCGCCGACGACAAGCTGTCCGAGGCCGCGATGGAAGACCGCAAGCGCGAGGGGTACTTCTGAGATGACCACGTCCACCCGGAGCACAGAGCAGTTGTCGGCGACCACTCTGCTGCGGTTCGCCACCGCGGGGTCCGTCGACGACGGCAAGTCCACTCTCGTGGGGCGTCTGCTGCACGACTCCAAGTCGATCCTCGCGGACCAGTTGGAAGCCGTCGAGCACGCCTCCCGCAACCGCGGCCAGGAAGCGCCCGACCTGGCGCTGCTGACCGACGGGCTGCGGGCCGAGCGCGAGCAGGGCATCACCATCGACGTGGCCTACCGCTACTTCGCGACGACCCGCCGCCGGTTCATCCTCGCCGACACCCCGGGCCATGTGCAGTACACCCGGAACATGGTCACGGGCGCGTCGACGGCCGAACTCGCCGTCGTCCTCGTCGACGCCCGCAACGGCGTCGTCGAGCAGACCCGCCGCCACGCCGCCGTCGCCGCCCTGCTGCGCGTCCCGCACGTCGTCCTCGCCGTCAACAAGATGGACCTCGTCGGCTACGCCGAGCCCGTCTTCGCCGCCATCGCCGAGGAGTTCACCGCGTACGCGGCCTCGCTCGGTGTCCCGGAGATCACCGCGATACCGATCTCCGCGCTGGTCGGCGACAACGTCGTGGAACCGTCCGCGCACATGGGCTGGTACGGCGGTCCGACCGTCCTGGAGTACCTGGAGACGGTGCCGGTCAGCCACGACCTGACCACCTGCCACGCCCGCTTCCCGGTCCAGTACGTGATCCGGCCGCAGACCGCGGAGCACCCCGACTACCGGGGCTACGCGGGCCAGATCGCGGCCGGGGCGTTCCGCGTCGGCGAGGCGGTGACGGTCCTGCCGTCCGGCCGTACGTCGACGATCAGCGCGATCGACGCGCTCGGCGAGAGCGTCGACATCGCGTGGGCCCCGCAGTCGGTGACGCTCCGGCTGGCCGACGACATCGACGTCTCGCGCGGCGACCTCGTCGCGCCGTCCGCCGACGCTCCGGCGGTGACCCAGGACGTCGAGGCGACCGTCTGCCACGTCGCCGACGAGCCGCTCGCCGTGGGCCGCCGGGTGCTGATCAAGCACACCACCCGCACCGTCAAGGCGATCGTCAAGGACATCCCCTCGCGCCTCACGCTGGACGACCTCTCCCAGCACCCGGCGCCCGGCCGGCTCGTCGCCAACGACATCGGCCGGGTGGTCCTGCGCACCGCGGAACCGCTCGCGCTGGACTCCTACGCGGACTCCCGGCGCACCGGATCGTTCCTGCTGATCGATCCGGCGGACGGCACCACGCTCACGGCCGGCATGGCGGGCGCCTCCTTCGCCACCGCGGCCGGGACCGGGGCGGCGGCCGACGACGCCGGATGGGACTTCTGATGGGCATCGACGTCTACTCCACGTTCGCGAAGGAGGGCGGCCGCGTCGGCAGCGGCGCCCTCGGCAGCGGCCAGGGCGGGGTCGCACGATGTGCGCGATGACGTACGCGCACCGCACGCGCGCCCACTCGCACCTTCCGCACCACCGGTTCAGACGAAGCCCTGCCGACCACCCGGCCGCGTCCCCGTAGGCCCCCGCGACTCCTGCGGTTTTCGAGGGACATGAGCACCGGGCCGACGAGAGGAACACCTCCCGTGCCTGCCCCCCGCACCACCGCACGCCGCCTGGCCGCCGTCGCCGCCCTGCCGCTGCTCGCCGTCGCGCTCACGGCCTGCGGCTACGGCTCCGCCGCCGACGACGACTCCGACACCTCGGGCGTCGCCGCCGGTGCGAAGAAACTCTCCGCGGACACCGTGCGCATCGGCTACTTCCCCAACCTCACGCACGCGACCGCGCTCGTCGGCGACCAGGAGGGGCTCCTCCAGAAGGAACTGGGCGGCACCCGGCTCAAGACCTCGCAGTTCAACGCGGGCCCGTCCGAGATCGAGGCGCTGAACGCCGACTCGATCGACATCGGCTTCATCGGCCCGTCGCCGTCCATCAACGGCTACACCAAGTCCGGGGGCAAGAACCTGAGGATCATCGGCGGTTCGGCCTCCGGCGGGGTCAAGCTGGTCGTCGACCCGAAGAAGATCAGGACCTTGGACGACCTCAAGGGCAGGAGGATCGCCACCCCGCAGCTCGGCAACACGCAGGACGTCGCCTTCCTCAACTGGATCTCCCGAAAGGGCTGGAAGGTCGACGCCCAGAGCGGCAAGGGCGACGTCTCCGTCGTCCGCACGGACAACAAGGTGGTCCCGGACGCCTTCAGGTCCGGTTCCGTCGACGGCGCCTGGGTGCCCGAGCCCACCGCGTCCAAGCTGGTCGCGGAGGGCGGCAAGGAACTGCTCGACGAGTCCTCGCTGTGGCCGGACAACAAGTTCGTGATCACGAACATCATCGTGTCGCAGAAGTTCCTCGCCGATCACGCGGACGTCGTCGAGGCGGTGCTGCGCGGCTCGGTCAGGACCAACGAGTGGATCAACGCCAACCCCGACGAGGCGAAGGCGTCCGCCAACGCCGCCCTGAAGAAGCTGACCGGCAAGCCGCTGCCCGCCGAGATCCTCGACCCGGCGTGGAAGTCCATCCAGATCACCGACGACCCGCTGGCCGCCACGCTCGACGCCCAGGCCGAGCACGCGGTGCGTGCGGGACTTCTGGAAAAACCCGACCTCGACGGCATCTACGACCTGAAACCCCTGAACAAGGTCCTCGAAGCCGCGGGCAAGTCCAAGGTCACCGACGCCGGACTCGGCGTCAAGTAACCCCGCCCGAACCCGAATCCAGGATCCGTCCCCGAATCCGGATCCCCAGGAGGTGACGACCATGGCGACCACGCTCACCAGGGCCGAGGACCGTACCGCGGTCGGGCACGCCGCCCGCATTTCGCACGTCTCCAAGTCCTTCGGCACACCGGAGGGGCCGCAGCTCGTCCTGGACGACATCTCGCTCGATGTCGCGCCGGGCGAGTTCGTCACCCTCCTGGGGGCCTCCGGATGCGGAAAGTCCACCCTGCTCAACCTGGTGGCCGGGCTCGACCGCCCGTCCGCCGGATCCATCGAGACCCCCGGCGGGCGGCCGGCCCTCATGTTCCAGGAACACGCGCTGTTCCCGTGGCTGACCGCCGGCAAGAACATCGAACTGGCCCTGCGGCTGCGCGGCGTGCCCAAGGCGGAACGCCGCGACGAGGCGGAACGCCTGCTCGGACTCGTCCGTCTCGGCGGCGCGCACAAGAAGCGCGTGCACGAGCTCTCGGGCGGCATGCGGCAGCGTGTGGCGATGGCGAGGGCCCTCGCCCAGGACAGTCAACTGTTGCTGATGGACGAACCGTTCGCCGCGCTCGACGCCATCACCCGTGACGTGCTGCACGACGAGCTGACCCGGATCTGGCACGAGACGAACGTCTCCGTCCTCTTCGTCACGCACAACGTGCGCGAGGCGGTGCGACTCGCCCAGCGTGTCGTCCTGCTGTCGTCCCGCCCCGGCCGGATCGCCCGGGAATGGACCGTCGGCATCGAGCAGCCGCGACGCATCGAGGACAACGCGGTCGCGGAACTGTCCGTCGAGATCACCGAACAACTCCGTGGGGAGATCCGCCGCCATGGCCAGCACTGACACCGAGCCGGACGATCTGGCGGGCCTGGAGGCCGGGCTCGACGCCCTGGACTCCGTGAAGGTGCGCCGCACCCCGGTGCGCGAGGTGCTGCTGCGCAAGGTGCTGCCACCACTGCTCGCGGTGGCCCTGGTGCTCCTCGTCTGGCAGCTCCTCGTCCGGGCCCAGGTGACCGACGACTACAAGCTGCCGTCCCCGGCCGCGGTGTGGGACAGCGCGACCGACATGTGGCTCCGGGGCACACTCCTGGACGTCATCTGGACCAGCGTCTCGCGCGGCCTGCTCGGCTTCCTGCTGGCCGTGGCGATCGGGACCCCGCTGGGGCTGCTGGTCGCCCGGGTGAGGACGGTCCGGGCGGCGATCGGCCCCATCCTGTCCGGGCTGCAGTCCCTCCCCTCGGTCGCCTGGGTGGCCCCCGCCGTGATCTGGCTCGGGCTCGACGACCGGATGATGTACGCGGTGATCCTGCTGGGGGCCGTGCCCTCGGTCGCCAACGGGCTGGTGTCCGGCGTCGACCAGGTGCCGCCGCTGTTCCTGAGGGCGGGCCGCACCCTGGGCGCGACCGGTCTGCGCGGGACCTGGCACATCGTGCTCCCCGCCGCGCTGCCCGGCTACCTGGCCGGCCTCAAGCAGGGCTGGGCGTTCTCCTGGCGCTCGCTGATGGCCGCCGAGATCATCGCCTCCTCCCCCG
Source organism: Streptomyces sp. NPDC056061 (assembly GCF_042266885.1). NCBI lineage: Bacteria > Bacillati > Actinomycetota > Actinomycetes > Kitasatosporales > Streptomycetaceae > Streptomyces > Streptomyces sp. NPDC056061. The sequence continues at coordinate 14,273 of NZ_JBHJWQ010000021.1, forward strand.
ATCTCGGCCTGGGTCTGGGGCAGTTGCTGGAGAACGGGCGCAACAACGCGGACATGCCCGGCATCTTCCTCGCCATCATCCTGATCCTGTTCGTCGGCATCGCGATCGACCTGCTGATCTTCAGCCCGCTGGAGCGGTGGGTGCTGCGCAGCCGCGGTCTCCTCGTCAAGAACTGAGCCACGCCATGTCCACCCCGGTCCTCCTCGTCATCGCCCACGGCAGCCGCGACCCGCGGCACGCGGCGACCGTGCACGCGCTCACCGAGCGGGTGCGCTCGCAGCGGCCGGGACTGCGCGTGGCGACTGCCTTCCTCGACTTCAACGCGCCTTCCGTACCCAGGGTGTTGGAGCGTCTCGCGGCACAGGACGCCGAGGACGTCATCGCGCTCCCGCTGCTGCTCACCCGGGCCTTCCACGCCAAGTCGGACATCCCGGCGGTGCTGCGCGAGGCCCGGTCCGGCCTGCCCCGGCTGCGCATCCGCCGGGCCCGGGTGCTCGGCCCGTCCCCGTTGCTGAACGCGACACTGGAACGCCGCCTGCACGAGGCCGGGATCGGCCCCGGCGACCGGGTATCGACCGGTCTCGTACTTGCCTCGGCGGGCTCCACGGACCCGGAGGCGATCGCAGTGATCGCTGAAATCGCGCGGGAGCTGCGGCACACCGGTTGGTGCGCCGTGCGGCCTGCGTTCGCCTCCGCCTCTTCTCCCGCAGGGTTCCCCGGCACCGCGGACGCGGTGCGGGCCCTGCGGGCCGAGGGGGTGCGGCGGGTGGCGGTGGCCCCGTACGTCATCGCCCCCGGCCGGCTCCCCGACCGGATCGCCGCGGGCGCGGCCGGGGCGGACGTGCTGGCCGACGTGCTCGGCGCGGCGCCGGAGTTGGCGCGGCTGCTCCTCGACCGGTACGACGAGGCCCTCGTACCGGCGGCCCGGCGGGCCCCGCTCAGCGCCTGACCGGCCGCCCGCGGTCCCCCTCGGAGCGCACCGCGGCTCCCGCCCGGGTGCGGGGGCCGCGGTGCGCCCGACCGGCTCTCAGCCCACGTCCAGCCCTCCGGTCCGGGTGCGCTTGAGCTCGAAGAAGTCCGCGTTCCCGGCGAGCACCCGGAAACTGTCGAAGAGCCGTCCGGCTTCCTCCCCGCGCGGCACGGCACGCAGCACCGGACCGGACCGCACCGCCCCGTCGACGTGGATCGTCGGCGTGCCCACGTACGGGCCCGCCTCCGAGTCCTTGCCCGCGTCGTGACTGCGCCGCAAAGCCTCGTCGTGGGCGTCCGTATGCGCGGCGGCGGCGAGACCGGCGGGCAGGCCGAGCTCGGCGAGGGACTGGGCGGTCACCTCGTCGAAGTCGTCGTTCTTCCCCTGGTGGATACGGCTGCCCAAGGCGGTGCAGAGGTCGCGGAGCACGCCTTCCCCGTGCCCGGCCGCCGCCGCGACCGCGACCCGGACGGGCCCGATCGACCGGTCGACCAGGTCCCGGTACCAGTCGGGGAGTTCATTGCCGATGTTGTGCAGGTAGAGGCTCATGGCATGGAAGCGGAGCTCGATGTCGCGCCGTTGCTCCACCTCCAGCATCCAGCGCGAGGTGATCCAGGCGAACGGGCCGGCCGGGTCGAAGGAGAAGTCGACGGCGGTCCTGCCCGTGTCCGTGGTGCGGTGACTGATCATGTGCCGACCCCAGTCAGGCATTGGCATACACCCACGGGCCAATCGTCGCTTGATCCACTGGGCCATTTCCCGGCCGTCGCCGGGCCGCCCCGGGGCGCGGGGCGGCGCCCCGGCCCCCGGGCCGCCGTCGGGTCGTGCCCGGTTCAGTCCCTGCTCCACCGGGGGTCGCGACCGCTGTGGGCGAGTGCCCGTTCGAGCACGGAGGCCGACGCGGGCAGCGCCACCTCGTCGGCGAAGCCGTCGTAGGACCGGTAGAGCGCGGCGTTGCCGTCCACCACGTCGAGGAGATAGGCGGCCGCGGCGTCGGAGAGCCGCAGCTCCTGGCCGGTGGCACGGGCCACGTCCCAGGTGTGCAGCGCGGTCTCCGAGATGAGCATCGCCGCGGTGTCGGCGGCGGGAATCGTCGAACCTCCGAGGTCGATCTCCCCGTCCCACGCCGCCGGGTCGGACCAGGCGGCGACGGCGCGGTCCAGCTGTTCCGCGTATCGCAGCGCCCAGTCGGGGTCGGCGGTGAAGTCGCGGGCGACGAGCTCGTCGGAGAGGTCCTCGCGCCGGGCGCGGTGCTCCAGCCCGTGGGAGGTGTACAGCACCAGGTGGTTGACGAGTTCGCGCAGGCCCCAGTCACCGCAGGGGGTACTGGGTTCGTCGAGTTGTTCGCCGCGGACGGAGCGGGCGACCCGGGCCGCCTCGGCCGCGACTTCGGTCATGTGAGCGTGCTCGTTCTTCATGCCCCCGAGACTAGGACCGGTCCCCCGTACCCGGATTGAAGAAAGGCGACAGCGGTCCGGGAGACAGGGCATTCGTGCCGGGCCGGGTCCCGCCGGGCCGTGCCGGTCGGGTCGGGTCGGGTCGGGTCGGGTCGGGTCGGGTCGGGTCGGACGATCACGGCACTAGCATGACGGAATGTCCCCCATGTCTCCCTCGCCCTCCCCCATGCCCGCCCCCGCCGACGTGTTCCCGCTCGGTGGCGAGGTTCCCGTACGGCGTCTCGGCTACGGGACCGCGCAGCTGACCGGCCCCGGCTACTGGGGGCCGCGCGGCGACCGGGCGGACGCGGTGGCCGTGTTGCGTGCGGCCGTCGAGCAGGGCGTCACGCTGATCGACACCGCCGACAACTACGGTCCCGGCCTGGCCGAGGAGCTGGTGGCCGAGGCCCTGCATCCCTACCGGGACGACCTGGTGATCGCGACCAAGGGCGGTGTGGTGCGCACCGGTGACAGCGCCTGGCACGTCGCCGGGCGGCCGGAGCGGCTGCGGGAGATGTGCGAGGCGAGTCTGCGAAGGCTGCGGACGGACCGGATCGATCTGTACCAGCTGCACCGGATCGACCCGGACGTACCGCTGGCGGACCAGCTGGGCGCTCTGGATGAGCTGAGGAGGGAGGGTAAGATCCGGTACATCGGTCTGGACACCCTCACCGCCGACCAATTGGAGCAGGCCCTCTCCCTGACCGGGATCGCCTCGGTGCAGAACCGCTTCAATCTTCTCGACCGTTCGTCGGATGCCGTACTGAGCATGTGCGAGGCACACGGCCTTGCATTTCTTCCCTGGTTCCCGTTGGCCGACGGCGCGCTGACCGGTGATGCGGCGGCGGCGCTGACCGATGTCGCCGACCGGCACGGTGCCACCCGCGGGCAGATCGCGCTCGCCTGGCTGCTGCACCGGTCCCCCGTGCTGTGCCCCACCCCCGGTACCGGCTCGCCCCGCCATCTCGCGGAGAACCTGGGAGCCCGGGAGGTCCGGCTGTCGGTCGAGGACATGAGCCGCCTGGAGGCGCTCGCCTCCGTCTGAAGGACTTGCCCGTACGAAGGAGTTGGACCGCACGTGACCACTCGCACCACCGCATCCGTTCCCGCCCCGGCCGGGGCACCCGGTCCCCTCGCCGATCCGGTGATCCGGGCGGTGGACGTCTCGTTGGTACGGGACGGCAACGTCCTGCTCGACTCCGTCTCCGTGACCGTGCGCGGCGGTGAGCACTGGGCCCTGCTCGGCGCCAACGGGGCCGGCAAGAGCACGCTGCTGGGCGTGCTCGGCGCCGTCGGCCACCCCACCAGGGGCACGGTCGAGGTGCTCGGGCGCGCCCTGGGCCGGGTCGATCTGCGGGAGCTTCGCTCGATGCTCGGGCACGTCAATCCGCGCCACCCGCTGCGTTCACCGCTCTCGGTGCGCGAGGTGGTGCTGACCGGGCTGACCAACTCGGTCGAGCCGGTGCCGCGCTGGTCCCCGACCGGGGAGCAGCGGGACCGGGCGGACGCGCTGCTGAAGACCCTGGGCATGGGAGGGAAGACGGCGTCGCGCTGGCCGGCACTGTCGCAGGGTGAGCGGGGGCGGACGCTCATCGCCCGCGCGCTGATGCCGGAGCCGCGTCTGCTGCTGCTCGACGAGCCGGCCACGGGCCTGGACCTGGCGGCCCGCGAGCAGCTGCTGGACAGCCTGGACACCCTGCGCGAGGAGCATCCGGAGCTGGCGACGGTCCTGGTCACCCACCATCTGGAGGAGCTGCCGGCCTCCACCACGCACGCCATGTTGCTGCGCGGTGGGCGGTGCGTGGCCTCGGGCCCCGCCGACGAGGTGCTGACCACCGGCCGGGTCAGCGACTGCTTCGGGCATCCGGTGGCGATCTCCCGCACCGACGGCAGGTGGACCGCGCGGGCGCGGCGGGCGGTCCGCCGCTGAGCGGAGTCCGGACGGGTTCCTCGCCGCCCGTTGCGGGTTCAGTCGTCGGTGGCGGGGACGGTGTCCGCGTCGGTGGGGGTGAACAGTGTGGCCTGGTGGAAGTAGAGCTCCCATCCCGTGCCGGTGAGCCGCCACAGCGAGCTGCGGTGGGCGAGCCTGCCGTTCCGCTCGGTGTCGTAGGTGAGGTGGACCAGTGCGCCGTCCAGTTGGGTCCCGTGCATCCGGGACGCGGTCTGGGGGCCGGGGCGCGGGGCGTCCTCGCCCGTGAGCGAGGCGATCATCTCGTCCCGGTTCCAGACCCGGCCCGTGGAGTCGATCTCACGGTAGTCCGGGTGCAGAAGTCGGCCGAGGATGTCGGGGCGGGCGCGCACCTCGGGGTCCAGGAGGCGCAGCTCGCCCTCCACCGCGGCGGCCACGCCGGAGGACGGTTCGGTCATGCGTCGGCTCCGTGCTGTGCGGCCGGGGCCTGTGCGGTCATCTCCACCAGTGCGCGCACGGTGTTCCAGTTGCGGGAGGTGGCGACGACGTCCTTCAGGAGGGAGGGCCGGGACAGGGCGTCGGCGAGGCGGGACCGGCCCAGTCCGTCGGGGGTATGGAGGTAGAGTGCGCGGTCGCCCAGCCGGAACTCCTCGGGAAGGTGGGCCGCCGGGTCGATCCCGGCGAATCGCGCCGCGTCGACCGGCTGCCCGAAGTACGTGATGTGCAGTTGTCTGCCCTCGAGTTCGGCCGCCGGGAAGGGGCACGCCTCGGCGACCGCGGCGAGGTAGGAGGCGTTCCGGACCAGGCAGGGCACGGGAAAGCCGAATCGCTCCTCGATCGCCCGCTCCAGTCCGGTGGCGAGCGCGTCCTCGTCGTCCGACGGATTGCTGAAGACGGCGTTGCCGCTCTGCAGGTGGGTACGGACATCGCCGTGGCCCAGTTCGGTGAGCAGGGTACGGAGTTCGGCCATCGGAACCCTCCTGTGGCCGCTCACATTGATTCCGCGCAGTAGTGCCGCGTACATCGTCATATGCACACCCTAAGCGCTGACCCACCAGGGATCACGGGACAGCGCTCAGGGCGCTCCGCACGCGCGATGCGGCCGCCGCGCCCCGTGGGGGAGGGCACGGCGGCCGCGGTCCCGTGGGGTGGGGGGGGGGGGGGCCCCCCCCCCCCCCCCGGGGCGCCGAAACAGCCAATATCTCAGCGGTAGTGTGGGGCGCGGTGTGGGGGGGGGGGGGGGGGGGGGGGGGGGGGGGGGGGGGGGGGGGGGCGGGGGGGGGGGGGGGGGCCCCCCCCCCCCCCCCACCACGGGTCGACTACTCGACGATCTTCAGCAGCTTGTTGGGCGTGCCCTTGGTCGCGTTGGAGATCGCGTCGGGGGTGGCTCCCTCGGTCAGCGCCGTGGCGACCTCGTCCGGGGTGGCGTCCGAGTGCTCGGCGAGGTAGACCGCGGCGGCACCGACGACGTGCGGGGTCGCCATGGACGTGCCGGAGATCGTGTTGGAGGCGTCGTCGCTCTCGTTCCAGGCCGACGTGATGTCCGACCCGGGCGCGTAGATGTCGACGATCGAGCCGTAGTTGGAGAAGTACGACTGCTCGTCGTCCACCGTGGACGAGGCGACGGTGATCGCCTCCGGGACGCGGGCCGGCGAGCTCTGGCTCGCGTCGGAGGAGTCGTTCCCGGCGGCCACCGCGAAGGTGACTCCGGAGGCGATGGCCTTCTGGACCGCGGCGTCGAGCGCCTCGTCCGCGCCGCCGCCGAGGCTCATGTTGGCGACGGACGGGCCCTCGTGGTTGGCGGTGACCCAGTCGATGCCCGCGACGACCTGCTCGGTGGTGCCCGAGCCGGAGTCGTCGAGCACCCGGACGGCGACGATCTTGGCCTTCTTGGCGACACCGTAGGTCGCACCGGCGATGGTGCCGGCCACGTGGGTGCCGTGGCCGTTGCCGTCGTCCGCGCTGTCGTCGTCGTCGACGGCGTCGTAGCCGGAGGTGGCCCGACCCTCGAACTCCTCGTGCGTGGTGCGCACACCGGTGTCGATGACGTACGCGGTCACGCCCTCGCCCGCGCTGTCCGGGTAGGTGTACGCGTTGTCGCCGGCCGTCTCGGTCTGGTCGATCCGGTCGAGGCCCCAGGACGGCGGGTTGTCCTGGGTGGTGTCGATGTGGAACTTCTTGTTCTGGACCACCTTGGAGACGGCGGGGTCGGCCGCCAGGCGCTTGGCGTCGGTGAGCGAAAGGCCGCTGGCGGAGAAGCCGTTGATGGCGGACGTGAAGTTCCGGTTGAGCTTGCCGCCGTACTTCTTGGCGAGCTTCGACTTGTCGGCCTTCTTGTCCAGCATCACGATGTAGCTGCCCTGGACGGCGGTCGCCGCGTCCGCACCGTAGACGACGCCCATGGTGGGGGCGGGCGACGCTCCGGCGACGGGCGTGTTCAGCAGGGTGACTCCGGCCGCTGCGGCCACGGCGGTTATGGCCGCGGTGAGCTTGATCCGGCGTGCGCGCTTGTGAATGGCCATGAAGAGGGGTCTCCTCGTCATTCTTTGTGGGGGGATTGGCCCCCGGCCGGAAAATCTCCGGGGGCTGGCTCGAAACCCTCGCCGATTGACGCGCTCAGTTCAAGACCTTCTTGCGGCTGTGACTTACTCAACAAAGTTTCGTCATAAGAAACCGGCCAGCCGCTCCCAAGTCGGGCGCACTCACCGCAAGCCGGGCCGTCGGACCCCCGCGGGAGCGGTCGGCACGCTTCGCACCCGGGAAGACGAACGTCGCGGCACCACGCCGGACGGGGCGGAGTCGGCTTGATTCCGACCCGCCCCGGGAGCAACGATCCTGACGGTGCATCACCTACGGCACCCCGGCACGACGGAACCACCCCGGAAGAGGCGGCAGCCGCAGGGGCGGAAGCCGGAGGGACGATCGGACCGGGAGGCATCCGGCGCGCACCCGCCGGGGATGACGACTTGAGGAGCAAGAGGGTGCGGGCTCCCGACGCCCCGCGACTCCGCCTCCCGCGTTGTCGTCGGTCCCAAGGGCTCCGCCCTCGTCCCCTCCCCGCCTCGGATCCGAAGCCGCATGACGCCGCTCGCCGATCCACTCCCTGTTGCTCCCCGGGTCGTTACGGGACAGCCTCTGGGGGCCGCACCGGAAACACCCGGCTCAGCGGCGAACGATCCGGACCTCGGAAACCCCCATCAGCCCGGCGAGAGGAACCCGGGCGGCCGTCTGCTCCGGACTCACGGTCAGGTCGTCGCCGCGCAGCATGTCGAGCAGCATCTCGGCGAGCGGCATCACCATGTGCCTTCCCCAACAGCGTTCCGACACATGCCCGAAGGGCAGGTACCCGGGATGGTACTCGGGATCGAGTTCGTCCCACCGCTCGGGACGGAACTCCTCGGGGTCCTCCCAGAGCGCGGGGTCGCGATGGCTCAGCAACGGCAGGATCAGCACGTCGTCGGCAGCGCCGATCCGGGAGTCGAGGGCGGGGTACTCGGGGGACGCCTTCCGCAGGACGTTCCAGGAGGGCGGCAGCAGCCGCATGGCCTCGTGGAGGATGTTCCGGTTCGGCACCTCCTCGGCGAACGGCGATCCGAGCCAGAGCGCGTTGGCGACGAGCGTCGAGACCGTGAAGCAGACCGGGGCGGCCGCCCTCCGGTACAGACCCATGGCGTAGCGGCGGTCGCCGTAGCTGCCCGCCTCGGCGGTCAGGCCCGCGATGGCGGACACGTCGGCACCGGGGCGGAGCCGGCCCGGCAGTGCCGCCCCGGCGGCGATGACCGTCCAGGTGAGCTTGGGCGTCAACTCCAGCGCGCGGTCCATGAGGATGCGTAACCGGTAGGGATCGGCGCCGAGTACGAGGTCGCGCAGGAACACGTGGCCGACGTGCGGCCACTCGCCGGTGAGGTCGACCCCCTCCGGAAGCGGCTTCTTCAGGGCCGCCCGCACATCACGGCCGATGGCCCGCATGACCGTGGACGCCTCGGCGCGGGGGATCGACCGCCCGTGGAGCGGCTTGAACGTGGGCCGCTCGTCCTCGGCGGCCGGCCTGGCGGCGAGGATCCGGTCGGCCAGCACGGCCCCCGCGACACCGACGGTGCCGGAGTCCAGGCGGAAGACCTCCTCGCCCCGATGGTCCCGCAGGAGCGCCTGGAGTCTCGGCGCGAAGACGACGTCCCGGGCACGACTGCCGGTACCGGATATGTACATCGATGGTCTCCAAGAAACGGGAGGGCCCGCGCCCGGCGGGCCGATGAGGCCACGCCGGACACGGACCCGGATCGACGAACCGCGTCCCTCGGTCGGACGGCCGATTTCGTCGGCTCAGTACCAGTGGTACCAGGCGTACGCCTTCAGGCTCTTCTCCGGCGTCAGCTTGTCCTTGAGCGAGAAAAGGAACTTCACATCAACACCTCCATCTTTGCCTTGAATTTACATTTCCAGGGGCATGACTCGGACCGCATACGGCAACAACCCCCGATCCTGGACCGGAAATTCTGCGCCGCTCGCCGCCGAAAAGAGTGAAACCCAGCGTGAAAGACGTTGTCAATGACATGTTTTTCGGTGCGCCCGAATCGCGGCGGAACGGGAGTTCCGCGCCGGGGTCTCCGCAGCCCCGAAACAGCGAGGAGCAAACAGGACCAATACGGCAAGGACGTTCCGGACCCCTGATGCCGCGAAGCCCGTCGAGTCGCACGGAACCGACCGGCCGGAGCGCCGGGAGGGAGCACCCTCCCCGAGGGCTGCCCCGTAATCCCCGGCGGGCGTGCGACGGCAGCCACGACACCTCGCCACATTGCCGGAACGCCCGAGTACATCCGGTTTCCGACGCCCTTCCGCCTTGCGATGCACCGCGTCCGACGCCGCACGCCGATCCACCAGGAATGAGGGACAGCCTTTACCCTGTCGACATCCCGGACACAAGGGCCTGAAAGGCCGAATTCATTCTCCCGAATGACTGAATCGCCGACTTCAGGAATATGACGCACCATCACTTCGACGGAGCCGGGAGGCACCGGCGCCCCCGGTGCGCCATGGATTACGGGACACCCCTCAAGTGAATGAGGCATCGGGAGGCAATCCGATTGGTCCATGAACCCGCTCCGGCGCAGGCTCCGTGCCGGCCCGCGGTCGAGAACGTGCGCCGACGGTGTTCCGTCCGCGGTGCCGGGGCCGCCGGGAGTTCAGCGTTGATAGCGGGCCAGCACCCGGTTCCCGTCGTCGACCAGGCGTCTCCTCAGCTCCTCGGCATCGATCGCGCCGCTGTAGTACTCCTGGAGCGCCGGGGTGGCGATCTTGTCCTTCCACTCCGGGTAGCCCCGGACCGACTGGGCGGGTGCGGGCCGCAGCCCCCGCGCGACCGCGACGCCGGTGGCCCAGCCGTGCCGGTCGGTGTGCAGCGCGGGATCGGCGAGGGCCGCGGTGCCGGTCGGGAGCATCCAGTCGCCCTTGGCGAGCCGCACCATGTTCGGTGGCCGCAGCAGGAAGTCGATGAACCGCGCCGCCTCCTTCTTGTGCGGACTTGCCGCCGCGACGGAGAGGGTCTGCGGACTCACCCCCTGAACGGCTCCGCCACGGCCCGCGGGGGCCGGCAGGACCGTCCAATCGAAGCCCTCCGGGGCCTGCTCGACGATCTGCTGACGGTACGAGAAACCCAGCGGGACCATCGCGTACTTGCCGCCGAAGAAGCCGGGAAGGGTGTCCGAGCCACCCATGCCGAGGGCGGTACGGGCGGCGCTGCGGTCGGTGCCGATCTGGTCGTGGAGGGTGTCGGGGACGATCCGGTCGCCCTCCTCGGACCGGATCGTCACCTTGCCGCCCGGACCGCGGTGGAAGAGCCGCCCGCCCGCGGAGAGACCGAGGTTGAGGGTGACGGAGACGGGTTCCTTGAGCGGCCAGGCGACGCCGTACCTGCCCCTGCCGGTCAGCCTCTTGGCGACCTGCCGGAACTCGTCCCAGCTCCAGGGGCGATCGGGGGTCGGGATGCGGACCCCCGACGCCTTCAGGAGCTTCGTGTTGGCGATCAGCACGCGGGGTTCCTGGAGGAACGGCACCCCGTAGACGCCGTCGCCGAAGGTCGTGGTCCGCCAGCTCTCCCGCGGGATGTCGGCGGTCAGCCGGTCGGTCAGGAGCGTCCGCAGGTCAGCGAGGTATCCGCCGTCGGCGAAGTCGGCGAGGTCGTCGGACGCGTCATGGATGACGTCCGGCGCCTCGTCGCCCTCGAACGAGGTGAGCAACTGGTCGTGGACGGTGTCCCAGCTGCCCTGCACGTAGCGCACCTGGATGTCGGGGTGGGCTTCGTTCCACTCCTTCACCAGTTGTTCGTTGGCCTCGACCGACTCCTTCTGCCAGGCGAGCGACTGGAAGCGGAGCTCCACCCGCCGGTCGGTTCCCGGGTCGTCGTCCGTTCCCGCGCAGCCGCTCAGCAGCAGGGCCAGCGTGGTGGCCGCGACGGCTGCCGCCCTCAGGGGCGAGACACGCATCAGCTCCTCACCGCCCCGGCCAGCAGGGATCCCGAGATCCGCCGTTGGATGACCGCGAAGACGACGAGTGAGGGCAGAGTCGCGAGGAAGGCGGCGGCGGCCAGCGGCCCGAGGTCGGCGGCGCCCTCCGCGCCGATGAAGTGGGTCAGCACGACCGGCAGGGTCTGCTTCTCCGGTGTCTTGAGCAGGACGAGCGCGAAGAAGAACTCGTTCCAGGCGGTGATGAACGCGAAGAGCGCGGTGGCGACGATGCCGGGGACCAGCAGCGGGGCCGTGACCGAGACGAGCGTGCGCAGCCGGCCCGCCCCGTCGACCGAAGCGGCCTCCTCCAGCTCGACGGGCACCGCCCGTACGTACCCGGTCAGCATCCACAGGGCGAAGGGCAGCGCCCAGACCGCGTACACCATGATCAGCCCCCACAGGGTGTTGATCAGACGGAGCTCCTTCAGGATCAGGAACAGCGGGATGATCAGCAGGACGAGCGGAAACGCCTGGCTGACCACGACCCAGCCGGTGGCGGCCCTCGACAGCCCGGAGCGGTGGCGGGCCGTCACATAGGCCAGCGGAGTGGCGACGACGATCGCGACGAGGGCCGCGCAGCTCGCGGCGATCAGCGAGTTGGCGGCGGCCTGGACCAGGGGCTGTTCGTCGAACGCGCTGCGGAAGTTGTCGAGGGTCGGGTGCTCGGGGATCCAGGTCGGGTGCAGCGAGCCAAGTTCCCGTGCCGGTTTGAAGGCGGTGGAGGCCAGCCACAGGAACGGGAACGCCAGCAGGACGAGGTAGCAGAGCAGGGCGGCGTACTGTCCGGCGCGCACGGCGCGCCGAGGAGCGCGGTTCATCGGTCCTCCCCTCCCCCGAGCCGTCCGGCCAGGTACACCGCGAGGAGCACGGCGATCACCGCGACCATCACGCAGCCCATCGCGGCGGCGTAGCCGAACTGTCCGTAGCGGAACGCCTCCTCGTACGCGAAGAGCATCGGCAGCCGGGTGCGGCCGCCGGGCCCGCCGTCGGTCAGCACGTAGACCAGTGCGAAGGAGTTGAAGTTCCAGATGAAGTTGAGCGCGGTGACGGCGAGCGCGACCGGCCTGAGCACCGGCCAGGTGACGGTGCGGAAGCGTCGCCAGGCACCGGCCCCGTCCAGCGCCGCCGCCTCATGGAGTTCGGGCGGGGCGTTCTGGAGCCCGGCCAGGAGGGCGACGGTGGTCTGAGGCATACCGGCCCAGACGCCGACCACGATCGCGGCCGGCAGGGCGGTGGCGAGTCCGCCGAGCCATGCCCGGCCCTCGCCCAGACCGAGCTCGCGGATCATCTCGTTCAGGACGCCGGCGTCCGGGTGATAGACGAGCCGCCACATGATGCCGACGACCACCTCGGGCATCGCCCACGGAACGATCGCCAGGGCCCGTGCCAGCCAGCGCATCCGCAGGTTCTGGTCGAGCAGCAGGGCGAGGCCGAGCGCGAGGACGAATTGCGGAACGGTGACGCCGACCGCCCACAGCAGGCCGATCCGGAAGGACTCCCAGAAGAGGGTGTCGTGCAGCAGGTCCTGGAAATTGAGCACGCCCACCCACTGGGTGGAGCGGGTTCGGCCGGACTGGGCGTCGGTGAAGGCCAGCGCGAGGCCGTGGAGAAGCGGGCCGACGCTGAGGATCAGGATCGGGATCAGCGCGGGCAGCACCAGAAACCAGGCGCCGGCGCCCCGACCGGCCCGCTGCGGCGGACCTCCGCGCCGACCGCCGCCCCGACTGCCCCGACTGCCCCGGTCACCCTCAAGGGGACTTTTTCCGGCTTGTGCGGTTGCACTGGCTAATGTCACGCATAAGCCCCTTTGCGTCATTCGATCGGTTTTGCACCGTTCTGGCCGCTCAGGTGGCCCCCGTCATCGTGCTGACGGCACATCCGTTCGTCAACCCGGCCCGCGCGGATGCAAAAATCGGAACCATGGACGAAATGCGTGCGCGTGAGGTATTGGCCACCGCCGGTCTGCCGGACGGTGCGGAACTGCTCGCGCTGGGCGAGAACGCGGTGTTCGCCGTGGACGACCTGGTGGTCAAGGTCGGACGGGACGCCGTGCGCAGCCCGGAGCTGCGGGACCGGGCCGAGCGCGAGGTGGCAGTCGCCCGGTGGCTGGCCGCCTCCGGGGTCCCCGCCGTACGGGCCGCCGAACCCGGGATGCGACTGGTGGACGGCCATCCGGTGACGTTCTGGCACCGGTTGGCGCAGGCCGTGCGCCCGGCGGAGCCGCGAGACCTGGCGGGGCCGCTCGCGCTGGTGCACGCGTTGCCCGCGCCGGAGGACTTCACCCTGCCGCGCCGTGAGCTGCTGGGCGGCGTCGAGCGCTGGCTCCGGCTCGCGGGCGACGCGATCGACCCGGCCGACGCCGACTATCTGCGGGAGCGCCGCGACGGCTTCGCGGCGGCCGCGGCCGCGCTGGTCCCCCATCTGCCGCCCGGCCCGATCCACGGCGACGCGCTCGCGCGCAACGTCCACGTCGGCCCCGACGGTCCGGTGCTGGTCGATCTGGAGACCTTCTCCGCGGACCTGCGCGAGCACGACCTGGTGGTGCTCGCGTTGTCCCGGGACCGGTACGGGCTGGCCGCCGAGGCGTACGACGCCTTCACTGCCGCGTACGGCTGGGACGTGCGGGAGTGGGACGGTTGCGCCGTACTGCGCGGGGCCCGGGAGACGGCAAGTTGCGCATGGGTGTCCCAGCACGCACCGGCCAACCCGAAGGCGCTCGCGGAATTCCGTCGCCGGGTCGCCTCGCTGCGCGAGGGCGACGCCTCGGTGCGCTGGTATCCGTTCTGAGGGACGATCGTCCGCACCCGACCCGGACCGGGTCCGTCCGGCACGCCACGCTCCGAGGGGCGCGGTCCCAGCGCCATGCGCCGAGCGGCGCTTCCGTCAGCCGGCCACCCGCGCCGGCTCGCGCAGCGGCCAGTGGCCGTCGACCACCGCGTCCGCGGTGCCCTTGCGGCGCAGGAACTGCTGGAAGTCGGCCGCCCACCGGGCGTACCACTCCACCTGGCGCTCGTGCAGTTCGGCGGCGGTCAGCTCGGCCACCGAGCCGTGCCGCTCGGCTATCGCGTGAGCCACCCGGACCGCGGCCAGCGCGTCCGCCGCCGCGTCATGGGCCCCGCCGTGCACCACGCCGTACTCGACGCAGACCGCTTCGAGATTCCTCTTGCCCTTGCGGTAGCGATCGACCGCCCGGTCGATGGTGTACGGGTCGATGACCGGCCCGATCCCCGCCCCGTCGAGCCGGTCGCTCAGCGACGGCAGCCCGTGCCGTCGCAACTCGGCGGTCAGCAGGGTCAGGTCGAAGGCCGCGTTGTACGCGACGACCGGCACCCCCTGGCGCCAATGGCCTGCCAGTGTCTCGGCGATCTCGTCCGCCACCTCGCGCACCGGCCGGCCCTCCGCCGCCGCCCGCTCGCTGCTGATGCCGTGGATCGCCGACGCCTGCTGGGGGATCCGGACGCCCGGATCCGCCAGCCAGGTGCGCTGCCGCACCGGCTCCCCGCCGCGGCCGACTACGCCGACGACCGCGGCCGTCACGATCCGCGCCTCCAGCGGCTCCGTGCCCGTCGTCTCCAGGTCGAAACCGACCAGCGGCTCCCGGTCCCAACTCATCGGGTACCTCCTTCGTGGTGCTCCCCCAAGTGGTGACCACCCTCGCACGCGCCACTGACAACGGACGGACGGCCCCTCAGGAGACGGGCCGGGAGTCCGTCCACACGGACTCGAACTCCTCGCGGTACGTCTCGAACAGCCCGTGCTCGTTCTCCTGTCCCGCGCGGACCACCGCGCGCCCGCCGCCCCGCAGCACCAGCACGGGCGCCTCCATGCCGCGTGCCCGGCGCAGGTACGGCTGCACGACCCCGACCGCGTCCGTCCCGTCGCCGTCCACCAGATAGGCGGTGAAGCGCGGTGTCTCGTCGAAGACGTGGATCTCGAACGCCCCGGGGTCGCGGAGCCGGGAGCGGACCCGGCGCATGTGGAGGATGTTCATCTCCACGGAACGGCTCAGCTCGCCCTTCTTGAGGCCGAGCTCCCGCTCCCGCCGCTTGACCGCGCTGCTCGCCGGGTTGATGAACAGCAGCCGGACCCGGCAGCCGGACTCGGCGAGCCGGATCAGTCGCCGGCCGGAGAAGTTCTGCACCAGCAGGTTGAGCCCTATGCCGATCGCGTCGAGGCGGCGCGATCCGCCGAAGAGGTCCTCGGCGGGCAGCTGGCGCTGGAGCCGCACCCGGTCCGGGTGGACGGAGACCACGTCCGCGTACCGGTCGCCGACCAGCTCCTCGACGGCGTCGACCGGGAGCCGGTCGGCCGACGGGACCGAGGCCCCGCCGCCCAGGATCTCCAGGAGCCGGGCGGAGGCGCGCTCGGCCTGGGCGAGGACCGCCTCGTTCAGCGCGCGGTTGCGGGAGACCACGTTCCGGGCGACCTCCAGCTCGTCGAGCGCCAGCTCGACCTCGCGGCGGTCGTCGAAGTAGGGCTCGAAGCACGGCCAGTGCTGGACCATCAGTTCACGCAGTTGGGGCAGCGTGAGGAAGCTGAGGACGTTGTCGTCCGCCGGGTCCAGGAGATAGCCCTTGCGCCGGGACACCTCGCGCACGGCGACGGCCCGCTGCACCCATTCCTGCCCGGCGGGCCCCGCGGCGGCCACCACCCACTCCTCGCCGTGGACCGGCTCGTAGATGGGCCGGAGCACCGCGGCGACCACGGCCCGCAGCCGCTGCTCCACGAGATTCAGCCAGATGTAGGCACGCCCGGCCCGCTGGGCGCGGGTGCGCACCTCGCTCCAGGCATCCGCTCCCCAGTCCAGTTCCGCGCCGATCTCCACGGGCCGGGCCAGCGAGACCGCCCCGGGCGGGGCATCGGTGGATTCCCCCTCGTGACCTGTGTCACCCGGGGGCAGCTCGAATCCTTCCGAGCTCACCCGTGCACCGCCTTCCACTCCCCCACCAACGATCAAGGAAGGGTACTCCGGGAGCGCGATCCGATGCAGCCGGATGCACAGGCTCCTCATTTCAACTCCCCATCAGCACACGAGGGTTCCCGGCGGCGAGATCCGGCGTAGTGAGCGGATTCATAGTGCTGGGACTCCCCGATCGCCGCTTCGCTCCGGGCCCGGAGCGGATTGCGGGGGCCGTATTCCGGTTCCGGGGGCGACACGGAGGGGACCGATGTTGACCGGACCGCGCGACGTCCTAGGAAGCCGCACCTCTTTCAGGGAAGATTCGGTGGAGATCCGATCAATCAGCCCATAAGCCTCATTTTCAAGCCCAGCATCCCCATCCCCGAACCCCCAAGCCCCAGGAATCCGGATCAGAAGGGGAAGAGTCGAAGCCATGCAGGTCTGGCCGGGACAGGCGTATCCCCTCGGTGCCACGTACGACGGCGCCGGGACCAACTTCGCGGTCTTCTCGGAGGCCGCCCACCGAATCGAGTTGTGCCTGCTGCACGACGACGGTTCCGAGACGGCGGTGGAGCTCAGGGAGACCGACGCGTTCGTCCGCCATGCCTATCTGCCGGGGGTGATGCCCGGTCAGCGGTACGGCTTCCGGGTCCACGGGCCGTACGAGCCCGAGCGCGGCGTCCGCTGCAATTCGGCGAAGCTGCTGCTCGACCCGTACGCCAGGGCCGTGGCCGGGCAGATCCGGTGGGGCGAGGCGGTGTACGGCTACCCGTTCGGCCGACCGGACGCGCGCAACGACCTCGACTCGGCACCGCACACCATGACATCGGTCGTGGTGAACCCGTACTTCGACTGGGGCGACGACCGGCGGCCCCGTACCGACTACCACCGCACGGTGATCTACGAGGCCCATGTGAAGGGCCTGACGATGCTCCATCCGGCACTGCCGAAGGAACTGCGCGGGACCTACGCGGGGCTGGCCCATCCGGAGGTGATCGCCCACCTCACGGAACTCGGCGTCACGGCGATCGAACTGATGCCCGTTCACCAGTTCGTCCAGGACCACCGACTGGTGGACGCCGGGCTGGCCAACTACTGGGGCTACAACACCATCGGCTTCTTCGCCCCGCACAACGCCTACGCCTCCTGGGGCGACCGCGGCGAGCAGGTGCTGGAGTTCAAGCAGGCGGTACGGGCGCTGCACCAGGCGGGCATCGAGGTGATCCTCGACGTGGTCTACAACCACACCGCCGAGGGCAACCACCTGGGGCCGACGCTCTCCTTCCGGGGGCTGGACAATGCCTCGTACTACCGGCTCGCGGAGGACCAGCGGTACTACACGGACACCACCGGGACCGGGAACTCCCTGTTGATGCGGTCGCCGCACGTGCTCCAGCTGATCATGGACTCGCTGCGGTACTGGGTCACGGAGATGCACGTGGACGGCTTCCGGTTCGATCTCGCGGCCACGCTGGCCCGGCAGTTCCACGAGGTGGACCGGCTGTCGTCGTTCTTCGACCTGGTGCAGCAGGACCCGGTGGTCAGCCAGGTGAAGCTGATCGCCGAACCGTGGGACGTCGGCGAGGGCGGCTATCAGGTGGGCAATTTCCCGCCGCTGTGGACCGAGTGGAACGGGAAGTACCGGGACACCGTGCGGGACCTGTGGCGCGGCGAGCCGAGGACCCTCGCCGAGTTCGCCGGGCGGCTGACCGGGTCGTCGGACCTGTACCAGGACGACGGGCGGCGGCCGCTCGCCTCGATCAACTTCACCACCTGCCACGACGGTTTCACGCTCCACGACCTGGTCTCGTACAACGACAAGCGCAACGAGGCGAACGGCGAGGGCAACCGGGACGGGGAGAGCCACAACCGGTCGTGGAACTGCGGCGCGGAGGGCGAGACGGACGACCCGGGGATCCTGGCGCTGCGGGAGCGCCAGATGCGGAATTTCGTCGCCACGCTGATGCTGTCCCAGGGCGTGCCGATGCTGAGTCACGGCGACGAGTTCGCGCGCACCCAGCGCGGCAACAACAACGCCTACTGCCAGGACGGCGAGCTGTCGTGGGTGCACTGGCCGGAACCCGCCGACGCAGCGCGCAGCGGCCCGCAGGACGGTGCCGGGGACGCCCCGGGCGACGAGCCGGCCGAGGACGGGCTGGGCAGCAGTCTGCTGGAGTTCACCCGGGCGATGGTGTGGCTGCGCCGGGACCATCCGGTCTTCCGGCGTCGCAGGTTCTTCCACGGCCGTCCCGTCGAGGGCACGCACGACGAGCTGTCGGACATCGCGTGGTTCACGCCCGGGGGCCGGGAGATGACCCAGCGGGACTGGCAGGCCGCGCACGCCAAGGCCCTGACGGTCTTCCTCAACGGCCACGCGATCTCGGAGCCGGGGCCGCGCGGCGAGCGGATCTCCGACGACTCCTTCCTGCTGATGTTCAACGCGAGCGCCGAGACGCTGGAGTTCTCCGTCCCGGTGAACCACGGCCGGCAGTGGATGGTGGTCGTCGACACGGCCCGCCCCGCCGGGGTGCTTCCGCGCTCCGGGCCGAGGGTGGCGGCGGGCGAACGGGTGACGCTGGTCGGACGGAGCATGGCGGTGCTCCAGCGGCCGGCGTAGTGGCCGCGTGCGCGCCCGGCGACACCGCCGGTCGAGCCCTTTGCGGCGTTCCCTGACACAGGGGGCCGCGAGCCGGGTACGTAACGGCGCATGACGCCCACCGCCACCTACCGGCTCCAGCTCCAGCCCGACTTCCCGTTCCCGGCCGCCGAGGACGCCGTGCCGTATCTCGCCGCGCTCGGGGTCTCGCACCTCCACCTCTCCCCGGTCCTGGAGGCCGTGCCGGGTTCCCGGCACGGCTACGACGTCGTCGACCACGGCCGGGTGCGTGCCGAACTCGGCGGCGAGGAGGGTCTGCGCGGACTGGCCCGCACGGCACGGCGGCACGGTCTCGGCCTGGTCGTGGACATCGTGCCGAACCACATGGCGGCCGTGCCCCGGCTGAACCGTGCCCTGTGGGAGGTGTTGCGGGAGGGACCCGGCTCCCCGTACGCGCGCTGGTTCGACATCGACTGGGAGGCGGGGGGCGGCACGGTGCTGCTGCCGGTGCTCGCCGGACGGATCGGCGACGAACTCGACGCGTTCCGGGTCGACGGGGAGGTGCTGCGCCACGGCGGGCAGGAGTTCCCGCTCCGGGCCGGCACCGCGCACCTGCCGCTGCCGGAGCTGCTGGACGCCCAGCACTACCGGCTCTGCTGGTGGCGGCTTGCCCGTACCGAGCTGAACTACCGCCGGTTCTTCACCATCTCCGGCCTCATCGGGGTGCGGGTGGAGGACCCCGAGGTCTTCGCCGCCACCCACGGCAAGATCCTCGAACTCGTCCGGGAAGGGGTGATCGACGGGCTGCGCGTCGATCACCCGGACGGGCTCGCCGATCCCGCGTCCTACCTCGAACGGCTCAAGGCCGCGGCCGCCGGGCGGTGGACGGTCGTCGAGAAGATCCTCACCGATGACGAGCGCCTGCCCGCCGACTGGGCGGTCGCGGGCACGACGGGGTACGACGCCCTGCACCGGGTGGACGGTCTCTTCGTCGATCCGATGGGCGCCGCCGAACTGATCGGCCGCTATCGGGAGTACGCGGGGCCCGCCGCGGACCGCGGCGGTTCCTGGGCGGCGACCGTGCGGCAGGCCGCGTACCGGGTGGTGACACACGAGCTGGCCGCCGAGACCGGGCTGCTGACCCGGCTCGCCGCGCGTGTCTGCGCCGAGCACCCGGCGCTGCGCGACCACGCGCCGTGGGCGCTGCACACCGCGATCCGCGAACTGCTCGTCCGGATGCCCGTCTACCGGCCGTACGTGACGGCCGGCGGGCCCTGCCCGGAATCCGCCGCGGAGACGCTGCCGGAGGTGGTCGTGCGGGACGCGAGGGCGGCGTTCGCGGTGGCCGAGGAGGCGGCTGCCGTGGATGTGGTGCGGGATCTGGCGCTGGGGCGGCTGGGTGCCGGGCCCGACCGGGCCGCGTTCTGCACCCGGTTCGCCCAGACGGCGTCGGCGCTGCGTGCCAAGTCGGTCGAGGACATGGCGTTCTACCGCTACGTTCCGCTGGTCTCGGCGAACGAGGTGGGCGGCGATCCCGGCCGACCGGCCGTGACGCCCGAGGAGTTCCACGCCTTCTGTGCCCGGACGGCGCGCTACTGGCCCGCCACGGGCACGGCGCTGACCACCCACGACACCAAACGGAGTGCCGACGTCCGGGCCCGGATCGCGGTGCTGTCCGAGTGTCCGGAGCAGTGGTCCTGGCTGCTGGTCGAACTGGCCCGGACCGCTCCGGCGGCCCCGCCCGACGAGCAGTTCGCCTGGCAGGCCTGGCAGACGGCCCTGGGGTGCGCGGGGCTGCCCGCCGGGGAGGCCGTGGGCAGGCTGGAACCGGCGCTGCTGAAGGCGGTCCGGGAGGCGGGCCTGTACACCGGATGGACCGAGCCCGATCCGGGTTACGAGCGGGCGGTGACGGACTTCGTCGCCGCGGGACCGGCCTCGGACGGCGGTCCGGTGCGCGAGATGCTGGACCGGTTCGCGGGCACGCTCGCCCCGTATGCGCGGGCCAACGTGCTGGGCGCGGCACTGGTGCAGCTGACGATGCCGGGGGTGCCGGATCTGTACCAGGGCACGGAGGAGGAGTACGTGGCCCTGGTGGACCCGGACAACCGGCGGCCGTTCCGCCTGCCGCCCGAGGGCGGCGCCCGCGGCGAGAAGGGCGAGGTCACCGCGGTGGCCTTGCGGTTGCGGCGCGAGCGTCCCGAGGTGTTCGGCGCCTCGGGCGCGTACCTCCCGCTGGGCGCGCACGGTCCGGCGGCCGCGCACTGTCTGGCGTTCTGCCGTGCGGGCGAGGTGGTCACGGCGGTCACCAGGCTGTCGTTGCGGCTGGCGGAGTCGGGCGGCTGGCACGGCACGGAGCTGGCGCTGCCGGACGACGGGCCGTGGACCGATCTGCTGACGCCCGGCCGGAAGTTCGCCGGGGACTCGGTCGCGGTGGCGGAGCTCTTCGCCGAGCGGCCGGTGGCGCTGCTGGTCCGGGCGGGCCGGTGAGGGCGGGGCGATCGGGGCCGGGCGGGGCGGTGAGTTCCGGCGTCTCAGAGCCTGTCGGGTGGCCATCGATCGGAAAGCGGACGCGGCATGGTGCGTGCGATTCCAAGGCGCCGGGAGGGCCCAGTAGCGGAGCTACTCGGTCATGTCGGCAACGCCGGAAGCGTGCGTGCCAGGACGTGGCCGCCCGGTCAGAGGTCACCCGACAGGCTCTCAGGCGGGCGGTCCGAGGACGGGTGCGGAGAGGCGGAAGCTCATCCGGCCGAAGCTCACCTGGTCCCCCTCGCGGACCGGGACCGATCCGGTGACGCGTTGCCCGTTGACGCACGTGCCGTTGGTCGAGCCGAGGTCGCGGAGCATCCAGCCCCCGTTCCGGACGGTCAGCTCGGCGTGGAGCCGGGAGACGGTCTCGTGGTTGAGCCGCAGGCCGTTGCCCGGGTCCCGGCCGATCAGCAGGGGGTGGGGGCTCGGGGCGGGAAGGAGCAGCTTCGGCAGCCGCTCGGTCTGCCAGACCCGGCGCACCCGGCCGGGAAAGCCGGACACCCCGCTCACGACCTTGAGCATCCGCCGCGACCAGCGTCCTTCGTCCGCCAGGTCGGCGGTGAGCGCCGCCAGTTCCTCCGGGCTGCGGGCGACGAGGGCGAGCTCCATCCGGCGCATGAAGGTGTCGTGGGACAGCTTGCCCTGGGCGGCACCGTCCCGGAGTACGCCGACGGCGCGGTCGCGCTGGGCGTCCGACAGCCGCGCGGGGGACGTGTGGAACTCGAAGGAGGACGTCACGGGCCCAATTGTCGGCCGGACCGCCCCGGAGTGTCCAGAAGAGGCATGCCGTCCGGCCGCACACCCTGCCCGGAAATTCCCCGGCGGCGCGGCGGAGGCGTTGTTACTGTCTCCGGCCGCGGGCCGCACGGCGATCCCGGCGGTCCTCCTCGCATCCTCAGGAGACCTTGTGCCCCATGCCTCGCAGGAACTGACCGTCCGTCCGCTCGCGGGCCCGCACGAACTCGGGCTCTTCCTCGAACTGTCGTATCTGCTCGATCCCGAACTGGCCGAGGACCTGTCGGACGGGCGCCGCCGCCCCGGCTGGATGTGGCTGGCCCTGCGGGGCGAGCGCGTGGTGGCCCGGCTCGCATGGTGGAGCCGGGACGGGTCCGCGCCCCTGTTGCTCGACGTCTTCGACCTGGACGACGCCCTGCCCGCCCCGGAGCGCGAGGAGATCGGCCTGCACCTGCTGGAGACGGCGACGGCGGCGGTGATCCCGACCGGCGCGCCGCGGCCCGAGTACGGCCGGTACGTGCCGTCCGACTGGCGCGAGGACCCGGCCGTCCGCGAGGGCGTGGAATCCCGGATCCGGGTGATGGAGCGTTCGGGCGCACGAATGCTGGTGGAACGGCTGCGTCTGGAGTGGCGTGCCGGTACGCCGGTACCCCCGGACCCGGGCCGGCTGCGGTTCCGGCCGGTGGACGGGCGGGAGGATCTCCTCGCGCTGATGACACCGGTGATGGAGGGCACGCTCGACGCCCACGGCCGGGCCGACCTGGCGGCTGGGCTGAGTGCCCGCGAGGCGGCCGAGAAGCACTACGACGAGGAGCTGGCGGGGTACGCCACGCCCCGGGAGTGGTGGCGGATCGCCGAACTCCCGGACGGCGAGCCGGTCGGGTTCGTGGTGCCGGCGCGCAACGACTACAACCCGATCATCGCGTACATCGGCGTGCTGCCCGACCGACGCGGCCACGGGTACGTCGACGACATCCTCGCGGAGGGGACCCGGGTGCTGGCCGCCCAGGACGACGTGGAACGGATCCGGGCCTCGACCGACCTCGGGAACGTCCCGATGGCGCGTTCCTTCGCGCGTCTCGGCTATGTGGACTTCCAGCGCGCCTTCGACATGGTCTGGGACTGACACCGGCGGGGCCCGTCGCGGTGGCGGCCGGTCGCCCGGGGCGCGGAAGTCCCGGGCCCAGGCTCCGGGGTCCCAGGTGTCCAGGGCGTCGCGGAAGTCGCCCCCGAAGGCGCTGTACGGGCGGCTGCCGTAGGTCGCGCGGTGGTGGGCGAGGACGGGGCTGCCGGGGAAGCGGAGCCCGTTCTCGTACCACGCGGCGGGCGGGGCCCAGCCGAGCGGGGCGCGGCGGCCCGCCGCGGGCAGTTCGTCCACGGGCACGCGCGGCGGGGCCCAGCCGGGGACGGAGGCGGGTGTCCAGTGCACGAGGATTCCCAGTCGGGCCCGGGACCACCAGGAAGCAACCATGGCACGAAGTATTGATCACCTACCGGGTCGTTCGTAACGGCCCGGAGGCGATGGGGAGCGGGCTCCCCCTTGCTCCCCAGGCCGTCGGGCCCCGGTGCGCGGTCCCTGTCAGGCGCGCCGGTTCTTCTGCGAGTGGATCAGGTCGCGGTACCAGGCGTAGGAGTCCTTGGGGGTTCGGCGCAGCGTCTCGTAGTCGATGTGGACCAGGCCGAACCGTTTGCTGGCGCCCTCGATCCATTCGACGTTGTCGGTGAGCGACCAGGTGAAGTAGCCGCGGACGTCGACGCCCGCGTCGATGGCGGTGCGCAGGGCCTTCAGGTGTCCGTCGAGGTAGGCGATCCGGCGGCTGTCCCGGGTGGGCTCGTCGATGGCGCAGCCGTTCTCCGTGATGTAGAGCGGCGGGAGCCGGTCGCCGAAGCGGGTGCGGAGTTGGACGAGGGTTTCGCGCAGGCCGTCGGGGACGACGGGCCAGCCGAAGTCGGTCCGCTCGTATCCCTCTATCTCGCGGATGCCGAAGGGGAGTTCGGCGGGCATCTCGAAGCCGGAGAAGGAGTCGAGGGCGTGCGGGGCGGGCGCGCCGACGAGCGTGGGGTTGTAGTAGTTGACGCCGTACCAGTCGAGCGGGGCGGAGATGGTCGTCAGGTCTTCCTGGACCGGTCCGGGCATCAGCGCGGCGAAGTTCTCGTCGGGGTAGCGGCCGGTGAGGATGGGGTCGGCGAACAGCCAGTTGGTGACCGTGTCGTACAGCTCCGCGCCGAGGCGGTCCTCGTCGCTGTCGCCCGCGGTCCAGACCGGGGTGTGCGAGAGGGCGGCGCCGATGTTGTCGGCGCCCGCGCCGCGCAGCGCGCGGACGGCCAGGCCGTGGGCGAGGAGCTGGTGGTGGGCGGCGGGCAGTGCGTCGAAGAGCAGGGTCCGGCCGGGTGCGTGCTGGCCGAGGGCGTAGCCGAGCAGGGTCACCTCGGCCGGTTCGTTGATGGTGATCCACATCGGGACGCGGTCGGCGAGCCGCTCGGCCACGATGCCCGCGTACTCGGCGAAGCGGTAGGCGGTGTCCCGGTTGAGCCAGCCGCCCGCCTCGTCCAGCGGCAGCGGGGTGTCCCAGTGGTAGAGGGTGGGGGCGGGGGCGATGCCGTGGGCGCAGAGTTCGTCAACGAGGCGGTCGTAGAAGTCGAGGCCCTGCGCATTGACGGCTCCGCTGCCGCCGGGCACGACGCGCGGCCAGCTGATGGAGAACCGGAAGGCGTCGGCGCCGAGCCCGGCCAGGAGCGCGACGTCCTCGCGGTAGTGCTGGTGGAAGCCGGTCCCGCGGGCGGTGTCGGTGCCGTCCTTGATGCGGCCGGGCTGCGCGGCGAAGGCGTCCCAGCCGGACGGGCCCTTGCCGTCGGTGTCGGACGCGCCCTCGGTCTGGAAGGCGGAGGCGGAGGCTCCCCACAGGAACCCGGGCGGGAAGGCCGGCATGGTCGACGTCGCGTCGTCGAGCGGGGCCTTCGGGCCCGTGCCGCTCGGCGGTGCCGCGTTCGACGCCGGGACGTTCAACGGTGGCACGGTCATCTCGGCCTCCACAGCCGTAAGAGGGAGTGCGTATTGAGCGGAACCAGGCGGGGCAATGATCAGAACCAGACCCTAATCGCCGGTGCCGGGCTCGATCCAGTGTCGTGAGTCGGTCGTCGCGGCTGCTGCCGATGGGCACGGGGCGAGAACACGAGGAGCGTTGCATGCTGTTCGAGGTATGGGCACCGGAGGCGGAATCGGTCGACCTGCGGCTGGCGGGGGCACGGCGGTCGATGGCGCGCGATGCGGAACGGGCCGGCTGGTGGACGGCCGAGGCGGAGGCGTCGGACGGGGACCGCTACGGGTTCGTCCTGAACGGGTCCGGCGCGGGCGGGGGGCGGGTGCTGCCCGACCCGCGGTCGCGCAGGCAGCCGGACGGGCCGGACGGCGAGAGCGCCGTCGTCGACCACTCGGCGTACGCCTGGCGTGCCGCGTGGGCGGGGCGGGGGCTCCCGGGAGCGGTGCTGTACGAGCTGCACATCGGCACGTTCACCGAGGGGGGCACCTTCGACGCCGCGGCGGCCCGGCTCGGCCACCTCGCCCGACTGGGCGTCACCCATGTGTCGCTGATGCCGGTGTGCCCGTTCCCCGGCATCCACGGCTGGGGGTACGAGGGGGTGTCGCTGTGGGCGGTGCATGAACCCTACGGCGGCCCGGAGGGACTGAAGCGCTTCGTCGACACGGCGCACGGCCTGGGGCTGGCGGTGGTCCTGGACGTGGTGCACAACCACCTCGGACCGTCCGGCAACCACCTCCCGGCCTTCGGCCCGTACTTCACCGACACCCACCACACACCGTGGGGCGCGGCCGTCAACCTCGACGCACCAGGTTCGGACGAGGTGCGGGCGTATCTGCTGGGCAGCGCGCTCGCCTGGCTGCGGGACTACCGGCTCGACGGACTGCGGCTGGACGCGGTCCACGCGCTGGCCGACGCGCGGGCGCTCACCTTCCTGGAGGAACTGTCCGCGGCGACCGACGCGCTGGCCGCGGAGCTCGGCCGCCCGCTCTCGCTGATCGCCGAGTCCGATCGCTGCGACCCGAGGACGACGACACCGCGCGAGGCGGGCGGCATCGGACTGCACGCCCAGTGGAACGACGACTTCCACCACGCCCTGCACACCGCGCTGACCGGCGAGTCCCAGGGCTATTACGCGGACTTCGCCGCCGCTCCGCTGACCGCCGTCGCCAAGACGGTGACCAGCGCGTTCTTCCACGACGGCACGTACTCCGGCTTCCGCGGCCGGACGCATGGCCGCCCGGTCGACATCGTCCGCACTCCGGCCCACCGGTTCGTCGGCTACGCCCAGACCCATGACCAGATCGGCAACCGCGCGCAGGGCGACCGGCTCTCCGCCTCCCTCTCCCCCGGTCTGCTGGCCTGTGCCGCCGCCCTCGTGCTCACCGGCCCGTTCACCCCGATGCTGTTCATGGGCGAGGAGTGGGGCGCCGAAACTCCCTGGCAGTTCTTCACCGACCACACCGATCCCGTACTCGCCGAGGCGGTGCGCACCGGCCGACGGCGCGAGTTCGCGGCACACGGCTGGGCCGCGGATGACGTCCCCGACCCGCAGGACCCGGCCACCCGGAACCGCTCCTGCCTGGACTGGGACGAACCGGAACGGGAACCGCACGCCCGGCTGCTCGCCTGGCACCGCGAGCTGATCACCCTGCGCCGCGCCCTGCCCGACCTCTCCGACCCGGATCTGGCGTCGGTGCGGACCGCCTTCGACGAGCGGGCACGCTGGCTGGCGTACCGGAGGGGCGACCTGCGGATCGCCGTCAACCTGGCCGGGGAGCCGGCCACGATCCCGCTGGGCGGCGGTCGGCACCGGGGCGGCGCGGGCAGGGTGGTGGCCGCGTGGGAGCCGGTCGAGGCACCGGGGACCGACGGCTTGCTGCGGCTGCCGCCCCAGTCGTGCGTGGTGCTGGCCGACGACTGACGAACCGGTGGCCCGCCCCGGGTGCCGCCGCCGGCGCCGGGGGCGGCACCCGGGGCTGTCCCGGAATCCCTGACAAGACAGCCCTCAGGCGACGACCGCCAGTTCGCGTGCGGTGGTGTTGAGGCGGCGGCCACCGTCCTCGGTGACGGTGACGATGTCCTCGATCCGGACGCCGAACCGGCCGGGCAGGTAGATGCCGGGCTCCACGGAGAAGCACATGCCGGGGACCAGCGGCAGTTCCTCGCCCTCGATCATGTACGGCGGCTCGTGGGTGGTGACGCCGATGCCGTGGCCGGTGCGGTGGATGAAGCGCTCGCCGTAGCCGAACTCGGTGATGACGGCGCGGGCCGCCCGGTCGATCTCCTGGCAGGCGACGCCCGGCCGGACCGCGTCGCAGCCCGCCTGCTGTGCCTCGCGCACGATGTCGTGGACCCGTTGTTCCTCGGCGGTGGGTTCGCCGACGTGGACGGTGCGGGAGGTGTCGGAGCCGTAGCCGTGCTTGAGGCCGCCGAAGTCGAGCACCACCATGTCGCCCCGTTCGATGGTGCGGTCGCCCGCCTCGTGGTGCGGGTTGGCGCCGTTCGGGCCGGACCCGACGACGGTGAAGTCGACCTGGGAGTGTCCGAACCTCCGGAGCAGGTCGGCGAGTTCGGCGGCGATGTCGGTCTCCTTGCGGCCGGAGAAGCGCACCTTGAGGATCTCTTCGTAGGTGGCGTCGGCGGCGGCCCCGGCCGCCGCGATCCGCTCCAGTTCGTGGGCGTCCTTCACCGCGCGGAGCATCGGCAGGGCCTCGCTGAGGGAGACGTACGAGGTGTCGGGGAGCGCGCGGTGGAGTCCCAGCAGGTGCATGGCCCAGGCGTTGTCGCTGATCCCGAACCGGCCCCTGCCGTCGAGGAGCGGGGCGGTGACGGCGTACGGGTCCTTGCCGTCGGTCCAGTCCCGCAGGGTGAGGGCCGGTGCCCCGGCGGCCTCCTCGGCGTCCGGGGCCTCCAGCGTGGGGACGACGAGCACCGGGTCCCGGCCGGGCACGAGGGCGAGCAGGGTGAGGCGTTCGGTGTTCACCGGACGGTAGCCGGTGAGGTGGACGAGGTCGGGGCCGGGGGCGATCAGTACGCCCGCCAGTCCGGCCTCGGCGGCGGCCTCGGTGGCGCGCGCCATCCGGGCCCGGTAGTCGTCGGCGGTGAACGGTGCGGGCTGGTTCGGGCTGGACATGCGGACCTCCTGGCGACGCGACACGGCGTACAGCATCCTGCCCGGACGCACCGGCCGACGCGAGCGGGATGACGGGACGGGGCGCGGGCGGTGCGGTTCGGCCCGGTCCCGCACGGCAACGGCTCGGCGCCCGGATCGACGGGCGGCCGTTGGGGCAGCTCCCCGATGTCGTACGTGGAACTCGCGGACGCGCCGCGCGGCGACGACTGGACGGAACGGGCGGATGTCACGCGCGGCACCGTCGGGGTGCACGACGTCCCCGGTGGGCTGCTGGGCGCGGGGCGCCGGGTCTGGACGTACGAACCGCCGGGCTCGGCGGGCGGGCCGGTGCCGGCCAACCGACGACTGCGCGACGTCCTGGCCGCTCGGGGGTACGACGACGCGGTGTACCGCGAGTTCAACGGCGGTCACGACGGTCTGTGCCGGCGCACGGAACTCGCGGACGGGCTGATCGGGCTGCCGGCACCCGCCGACGCGCCATCGCGTCCATGACGCGTCAAACCCGCCCGTCGCACCTCTTCCGCGATCGGCGGGTTTCGGTCATGACGCGTTGGGACCTTCGCCGTCCGGCCGTCCCCGCGGCTGCGGTCAGGCGGTGATCTCGACCAGGGCGACACCGCTGTACGCCGGTACCCCGTCGCGGGTGACGACCGCGCGTACCGTCACCCATCCGGCGGCGCCGCTGTGGTCCGGCGCGAGCCATACGCTGCCGTCGGCATCGGTGGCCGGACGCGCGATCGGCCGTCCCTCGACCTCCCAGGCGACGTCCGCTCCGGTCAGGTCGACCGGCGTGCCGTCCCATGCGGCGAGGGTCAGTGCCGCCCGGACGGTGCCGTCGGCGGGAAGCTCGGCGGGGGTGGCGGTGAGGCTCAGGTCGGCGTGAACCGCGTCCGACCGGTATCCCTCCAGGTCCGCCGGGTACCAGGCGAGTTCGCGCACGAACCGGCCGCCGCTCCACCGGGCGAGGTGGCCGGGCCGGTGATGCGCGTCGTCGATCAGCGCGTACGTCGGGGTGCCGTTCTCGCTCGCGACGAAGCCGTGCGGAGCGACGGTCACCGTGCCCGCCCCGCCGGGCAGCGGCAGTGCGCGCGGTGTCAGGTCGTGGCTGGCGACGATCTCCACACCGCCCTCGAACACCGTCCGCGACACCTTCAGGTCCTCGGTGAGATACCGGAATCCGGTCATCGCCCGGCCGAAGTACCGTGCGGCCACTCGCTTCTGCACCAGCGACAGCCCCTTCAGCAGCTCGAAACCGCGCCCGGCCCTGAAGTCCGCCGTCATGTGCTGTGCCTGGTAGTGCAGGTTGAGGCCGAAGGCCAGCGCCCAGCTGAGGTTCTCGGTCGTGTCGACGCCGCGGTCCAGGTTGTGCGGGTAGAAGGCGATCTTGTCGTGCATGACGGCCGTGCCCAGCGGCCATTGCTGGACGACGACGCCGTTGCGGTTGGGGCCGTCGTACGTGTTCGCCCGGTCGCCCTGCATGGTGTTGAGGTAGAAACCGAGGCTCGACGTCAGGCTCTGGAAGATCCGGTCGCCGCCGACCCCCTCGGTGCCGATCGGCAGGACGGCCGCGGACTGCGCGGTCTGCTCCACGAGCTCCTCGCAGTACGCGTAGGGCGGCGCGCCGAAGTCGGCGGCGTGGTCGTACTCGCGGCGCGCGATCTCGTCCTGGAACATCATGTCGAGCCCGTAGCTGTCGCGGAAGGTGCGCAGCTGGTCGAGGATCAGCGCCCGGGGCGCCTTGCGCCAGCCGCCGATCAGATAGCCGAGGTTGCCGGTGTGCGTCTTGGTGACCAGCCTGCCGTGGCCGTCGCGGATGCCGATCCGCTCGACGCCGCCGAGTTTCGCGACCTCCCGGCTGTCGGGGTGCCACCACGTCGGATTGGTGTACGCGCTGGCGTAGTGCCCGCGGGCGTGGATGGTGTCGATGAGCTGCCGGAACCGTGCCGGTCCGCCGAGGTAGTCGAAGGTGAGGAAGTCCGGGTAGTGGTGGTCGTGCTGCCCGTCGGAGTAGTAGCTGGCGAGTTCCACGCTGTACGGGCCGCCGGGCACCGCGCGCAGGTAGTCGAAGGCCGCCTCCGGCTTTCCCGTCGCGGCGGTGCCGCCGGTCGGCTGCCACAGGTCCATCTTGAGGTGCACCGCCTCGGGCAGTCGGGTGCGCAGCCGCGGGCCGAGCTTGTCCGTCAGTCCGCGCCAGGCGTTCATCCCGTTGTCCGCCCGGTACGCGGCGAACAGGTCGAACGCGGTGCCGCCCGCGGCCAGCCGGGTCGCCGGGAGCCCTTCGGAACGGCCGGGGGCGATCCAGGCGTCGAGCCGGTGCATCAGCCCGGTCAGTGCCTCGCCGCGGGCACGGGTTCCCACGAAGCCGAACTGGGTCGGGCGGAAGGGCTTCGCACTCGCGGGCTGCACGGAGTACACGCCGAGCGCGGAGTCGTCCTCCTCGAACAGGATCAGATCGTGGGTCGCGGTCGGCATGCCGTAGTTGGCGTAGAAGCCGCCGGCCAGCAGCGACCGGGTGTGGGCCAGCCCGCCCCACTTCGGCGCGATGCCGAGCATGGTGCCGTCGGCGGGGATCGTCCGGTACGCCACCTCGGGGCAGGCGACCAGCTGAATCGGCCGGGACCAGAGGTTCCGGATCGCCGTCGGGCGCAGTTCTAGGTGGCCGGGGCGGAGCCGGACGGCCACCTCGGCGGCGAAGAACCCGGGCACGGTGAGCCGGACCGCGGCCTCGTCGGCGGCGACCCGGGAGACCTGGACCGCGGCCTCGTCACAGAACACGCCGGTGCCGTTGTCGTAGTACACGGCGAGCGGCAGCACGCCCGGTGACTGGACCCGGCCGCCGGATGCCCAGTCGAGCAGTCGGCCGCGCCCGTCGACGAGGACCCGGTCCGTGCCGTGGGTCAGTTCCAGCGCGTCGGCGCGGCTCCAGTCGGCCACCGGCCCGCCGTCGCCGACCACTTCCACCCGGTCCACGTCGAGCACGAGCGGATCGGCGGACTGCTTGTCGTCGGGGAAGAAGACCAGCACGAGTCGGCGCAGCGGGTGGGTGAGCCTGCCGTCGCCCACCCCGCTCCAGGACGTCCGGGCGAGCCGCTGCGGCTCGAAGGTGATCCTGGTCGGGCCGTCGAAGCCGGTGGGGTCGACCCGGGTGGCGAGCGTGCCCCACTCCTCCTTGTCCTGGTCGAAGACCTTCAGCCACAGGTTGCCCTTCTTCGGCACGACGCCGGTGACCCATACCGACACCCGGGCGAGGTGCGGCTCGTACGGGCTGGGGAACGCGATCGAGAACTCGCTGTACGCCCCGGTCATGGTGATCCGCGCCCGGCCGGCCGTGCCGGTGGGCTCCAGGGTCGTCTGGTACGTCGTGGTCGGCGGCAGGTCGTGCGGCACGCCGTCGACCACGAGACGCACGGTCGCGTCGGCGTCGGCGCGGGGGGACGGCTCGGCGGTGGCGGCCGAGGCCGGTACGGCACCGGCCGCCACGGACACGGCGGCGGATCCGGCGAGGAAGGTGCGGCGCTTCATGGGTACGCTCCGGCTCTGCTCGATGGGAGACAGCGTGTGCGCACCGTACGACCCCGGCCATAACGCGTCAATACCCTTGCAGATGACGGAACTTGACCATGAGGTTGACGCGTTAAAACACATGCCCCGATGCGGCGTGCCGCCATCCGGGGGCACGGGCCGGTGAACGTCCGGCGGCATCGACCGGGCATCCCCGATCAACCGGAAGCCCACGGATTTATTAGGATAGGCTTGCCTTATGTTCATGGCGCGTGAGGGAAGAACCGGGCGACCGGTTCCGTGCCACCGGACCGACGAAGCGTCATCCGCCCACGTGGCGGCCCGCATCGTCGCCCGGTCGGGATCCCCGCCGGTGTGTTCACCGGCGTGCTCGGCGGCCCGTTCCTTCTCCGGGTCCTCTTCCGGCCCGCACACTCCCGAGGAAAGGCATGACCGGCATGACCGACGCCACCGCGTCCGAGGCCCCGTCGGGCACGGGCCCCGCGGACCCCACGGGCCGCACTCTCTCCGGCATGGATCTGACGATCGAGGCGCTCACCGCCGGATACCCCGGCCACACCGCCGTGAACGGGGTCGACCTGTCCGTGCCCGCCGGGAAGGTCGTCGCGATCGTCGGCCCCAACGGCTGCGGCAAGTCCACCCTGCTGCGGTCGATCGCCCGGCTCCACCGTCCGGACGCGGGCACCGTCCGGGCGGGCGAGGCCGACGTCTGGCAATTGAGCCAGCGCGCCGCCGCCCACCGCATCGCCCTGCTGCCGCAGTCCCCCCAGGCACCCGAGGCGGTGACCGTCGCCGGCCTGGTGCGATACGGGCGCCACCCGCATCAGGGACTGTTCCGCCAGTGGTCCCGCGAGGACGAACAGGCCGTGCGCGAGGCCCTGTCGGCGACCGGCACCGCCGGACTTGCCGGCCGCCGCGTCGACCAGCTCTCCGGCGGCCAGCGCCAGCGCTGCTGGCTGGCGATGGTGCTCGCCCAGCAGACACCGATCGTGCTGCTCGACGAGCCGACCAGCGCACTCGACCTGGGCCACGCCGTCGAAGTCCTCGAACTGGTCAGGGAGGTGGCCGCGGCGGGCCGCACCGTCGTGATGGTGCTGCACGACCTGGCGGGCGCCGCCCGTTACGCCGACATCCTCGTCGCCATGAACGGCGGCCGGATCGTGGCCCGGGGTGCCGCCCGTGAGGTGGTGGACGCCGCCCTGGTCCGGGAGTTGTACGGCATCGAGGCGGACGTGCTGGCGGCGCCGGGGGACGGCGCCCCCGTCGTGGTA
The DNA here is from genome assembly GCF_042266885.1 of Streptomyces sp. NPDC056061. Lineage (NCBI taxonomy): Bacteria > Bacillati > Actinomycetota > Actinomycetes > Kitasatosporales > Streptomycetaceae > Streptomyces > Streptomyces sp. NPDC056061. Next base: position 46,815 of record NZ_JBHJWQ010000021.1, read on the forward strand.
CCCACCGCGCGCGAGGTCCGTGAGCAGCGGGCGTCGGGCGTCGGCCGCTGAGGGCTGTCCGGCGAAGCCGCACCGGACCGGGCGGGCGGGCGGTCACGGTGTCAGCGGGTGCCCCTGCCCTCCAGGTAGGCCAGCACCGCGAGCACCCTCCGGTGCACCGTGCCGTCGTCCGCCTCCAGGCCGAGCTTGAGGAAGATCGAGCCGATGTGCTTGCTCACGGCCCGTTCGGTCACCACGAGTTCGGCCGCGATGGTGCCGTTCGCCTTGCCCTGGGCCATCAGCTCCAGGACCTGGCGCTCGCGCGGGGTGAGGCTGCGCAGCGGCTCGGCCGACGACTTGCGGGTCAGCAGCTGCGTCACGACCTCGGGGTCGAGGGCCGTACCGCCGCCCGCGATCCGGTCGAGCGCCTGGAGGAACTGGTCGACGCGGCCGACCCGGTCCTTGAGCAGATAGCCGATGCCCTGCGCTCCCCCGGCGAGCAGCTCGGCGGCGTACGTCTCCTCGACGTACTGCGACAGGACCAGGATCGGCAGTTCGGGCATCTCGGCGCGGGCGGCGATCGCGGCGCGCAGCCCCTCGTCGCGGAAGGTGGGCGGGAGGCGCACGTCGAGCACTGCCGCGTCCGGGCGGTGCTCCAGCAGGGCCGGCAGCACCTCGGGGCCGGTCGCCGCGTCCGCCACCACCTCGTGGCCGGAGCTGGTGAGCAGCAGGATCAGCCCCTCCCGCAACAGCGCGTTGTCCTCGGCGATCACAATCCGCACGGCAGCTCCACTTCGATGTCCGTCGGCCCCCCGGTGGGGCTGCTGATGCGGGTGGTGCCGTCGAGGGCGGCGACGCGCCGTCTGATGCCGACCAGCCCGCTGCCGGCGCGTTCGTCCGCGCCGCCGTGGCCATCGTCCCCGATGGCCACCCGCAGGGTGCCGGGGGCCCGGTCGATCCGCACCGTCGCGGCCGTCGCGCCGCTGTGCTTGCCGATGTTGGTCAGGGCCTCGGCCACGACGAAGTAGGCGGCGGCCTCGATCGCGGCCGGAAGCCGTCGTCCGTCGTCCACCGCGTCCACGTCCGCGGCGACGGGCACGGCGGCGTCGGCGGCCAGGGCGCGGACCGCGCCCGCGAGTCCACGGTCGGTCAGGACCGGGGGGTGGATGCCGCGCACCACGTGCCGTAGCTCCGCCAGGGCCGCGTCCACGCCGTCCTGGGCCTCGTCCAGGCGCAGGCGCGCGGCGGCCGGGTCGCGGTCGAGGAGCTGCTTGGCCAGGCCGATGCGCATCGACAGGGCGACGATCCGGGCCTGGGCGCCGTCGTGCAGGTCGCGTTCGATGCGGCGCAGTTCGGCTCCGTGCGCCTCCACCGCCCCGGCCCGGCTCTCGGTCAGCTGGTCGATCCGGTCGGCGAGGGCGGCGGACGGGGAGGGGGTGAGCAGCGATGTGTTCCAGCTCGCCGACAGGTCGGCGAGGACACCGATCCAGCGCAGCGCCCATCCCCGCCGCTCGGGCGGCGGCGTGCCGTACTCGTCGGCCCTCCTGCGGTCCAGCAGGTGCTGGAGGGACAGCGCCACCCCGTCGACGAGAAGCCCGGTGGGCCACAGCACCATGGCGAGGTAGGCGAGGGCGTTGCCCGCGAGCGCGTGGACCGGCATCCAGCGCACCCCGTGCCAGACCGTCGGGTCGGTGAGGACCCGCCTGACCCGTTCGGAGAGTTCGCCGCCGTCCGTCGCGGGCCAGGGCGCGGGCACGTGGGGGACGCCCAGCCGCTCGGCCGCCCTGCGGCGTTCGAACTCGACGAGCCGGCGCAGCGGCTTCACCGCCTCGGGGAGCGCGGGCAGCCCGATGATCACGGCCGCGAACAGCAGGACCGCCACCACGAGGAACGTGCTCACGTAGCAGACCAGCGCCGTCAGCACACCGACGAACAGGTGGCGCGAGGCGTGCCCCGCCCGCCGGATCGCGGCCGTCAGCGGGTGGTCTTCGGTGCTCATGACGCACCACGGTACGGGGCGGCGTCCGCGCCCGGAGTGGTGGTCTCCCCCGGCCCGGGGTGTAGTGGGCTGAACCCCCGTCCGGGTATGCGCCCCCTCGCCCGCCCGTCCCCGCCTTCTTAGCGTTTACGCAGGTCAACAGGGAAAAGCGAGAGGCAGGGTGGATCGACGGTGGACACGGTGGCAGGGGTGCGGGCGGCCGCGCTGAGTCTGGAGTCGGTGAGCCGGCGTCATGGGCGGCGCGGCGGCCGGGAGACGCTCGCGCTCGACGGGGTGAGCTGCACGGTCCCGGCCGGGAGTTTCACCGCGGTGGTGGGTCCGTCGGGGTCGGGGAAGAGCACGTTCCTCCAGTGCGCGGCGGGCCTGGACCGTCCGACGGAGGGGACGGTGCGGGTCGGGGGAACCGATCTCGGCAGGCTGTCCGAGGCGGCGCTGACCCGGCTGCGCCGGGACCGGATCGGCTTCGTCTTCCAGTCGCACGCCCTGAATCTGGTGGCGTCGCTGAACATCGAGGAGAACGTGGTGCTGCCGCTGGTGCTGGCGGGCGCGGACCCGGCGGACGAACGGGTGCTGGCGCGCGGCCGGGACCTGCTGACCCGGGTCGGTCTGGCGGGCCGCGGCGGTCGGGCCCCGGCGACGCTGTCCGGCGGTCAGCAGCAGCGGGTCGCGGTGGCACGGGCCCTGGTGACCGACCCCGATGTGATCTTCGCGGACGAGCCGACGGCGTCCCTGGACCCGGAGTCGGCGGCGCTGGTCCTGGGCCTGCTGCGGGACGCGGTCCGGATCGACGGCCGCACGGTCGTCATGGTCACCCACGACCCGGCGGCGGCGAGCTGGGCGGACACCGTACTGACGATGGACGGCGGCCGGCTGCGATGAGCACGTACACCGGTGCGGAGACGGACACGGAGACGGACACGGGGACGGGCGACACGTCCCGCGGGCCCGGCACGGACGTACGTCCCGGGGTGCGGCGGGCGTCGGCCTTCCTCGCCCGGCGTTCGCTGCGGGCCCATCGGCGGGCCTGGGCCGCGGTGTTCGCGGCGACGGCGGCCGCGGTCGCGCTGATCGGCTCGTTCGCCCTCGTCCTCGGTGCGTTGCTGTCGGCCGTGCCCCCGGTGGCGCGGTACGCCGGGGCGGACGCGGTGGTGGTGGGCGACCAGCGGGTCACGTACACGGCGAAGCCGTGGGGCAGCGAGCCGCAGACCGCCGAGACCCATCTGCCGGAACGCGTCCGGCTCGACCGCTCGGCGGTGGCGCGCGCGGCCGGTGCCAAGGGGGTCGCGAAGGCCGTCGCGGACGACTCGGTCCCGGTGGTCGTGGGCGACGTCGGCGGCGACGGAACCGGGCGCGGCGCGGCCGGGGCCGTCGGCCGGTCCTGGCAGGCCGCGGTGCTCACCCCGTACCGGCTGACCGGCGGTCACGCGCCGAGCGCCCCGGACGAGGTGGTCGTCGACGACGCCCTCGCCGCCGCGGCCGCCCTCCGCCCCGGCAGCCGGGTCACCGTACGGGCCGACGGGGCGCCCCGGCCCTACACCGTCAGCGGTGTCGCCGCGCCCGCGCACCGGGGCGACGGCCCCGCGGTGTTCTTCACCGAACGGCGGCTGACGGATCTGGCCGGACACCCCGGCACCGTCGATGCCATCGGCGTCGTCGCCGAACGGGGTGTGACGACCGGTGCCCTGCGGGCCTCGCTGGAGGCCGCGTTGCCCGACCTGGCCCGCGGCGACCGCGCGATCGAGGTCCTGACCGGTGCGGAGCGCGGGCGGGCCGAACACGTCGACGCGCTCGGCACCCGGGGCGAGCTGCTTCCGCTGCTCGCCTCCGTCGCCGGAACGGTCCTGATGGTGGCGCTGCTGGTGATCGCCACCACGATCTCCCAGGCGGTCCACCAGCGGTCCGGCGAACTGGCGCTGCTGCGGGCGGTCGGGGCGACACCGCGTCAGCTCAGGTCGGCCGTCGGGCGCGAGGTGAGCCGGGTGGCCGGTGCGGCGGCGGTGCTCGGCGTGATCGGGTCCGTTCCGCTGGGGCTGTACCTGCGGTCGCTGCTGGCCACGGAGGCACTGCCGCTGCCCGTGCCGCTGTGGCTGCCGCCGGTGGCGGGCGCCGTGGCCGCGGTGCTCGTCGTGCTCCCGGCCCGCCCGGTGTCGCTGCTCGCGGCCCGGTCCGTCACCGGGCTGCGGCCCGCGGTGGCCCTGGGCACCGCCGGTGCGCCCGAGCCGAGCGAACCGGGCCGGGTGCGCACGGTCGCCGGGGTGGTGCTGGCCGTCGCGGGGATCGGCTCGGCCGGTGCGGCGACCGCGCAGGGCGGGCAGGCCGCCGCGGTGGCCGCCTCGGGTGCGGCGACCTCGCTGATCATCGCGGTGGCGCTGCTCGGGCCGCGGATCGCCCAGGTGGCGCTGCGGGTGCTGGGCGCGCCGCTGCGGGGGCTGGGCGGGGTCTCCGGCTTCCTGGCCGCCCGGTCCGCCGCCGCGCACCACCGGCGGCTGGGGGCGGCGATCACCCCGATCGTGCTGCTCGTCGCGTTCGTCTGCGTGCAGCTGTCGGCGGCCTCGACGCTGGAGCGGGCCGCGGGCCGGCAGGCCGCCGCCGCGCTGCGGGCCGACCTCGTGGTGACCGGCCCGGGGGCGGGGCTGCCGCCCGGTGCCGCCCGTGCGGTGCGGGAGGTTCCCGGGGTGGTGGCGGCGACGGGGGTGCTGCGCTCCGCCGTCGTGCTGGCCCACCGCGAGCTGGGCGAGCCGCGCCTGGAACGGTTTCCCGTGCTGGGGGTGACGGCGGATCGGCTGACCGGCACGCTCGATCCGCGTGTCACGGCCGGTGACCTCGCCGACCTCACCGGTCGGGGCACCGTCGCGGTCGGCGAGGACCGGGCGGCCGGCCTGGACGTGGGTGTCGGCGACACGGTGGAGCTCCGCCTCGGTGACGGCACGCGGGTCGCGCCCCGTGTGGTCGCGGTCTACGAACGGTCCCTGGGGCTCGGTGAGTTCATGCTGCCGCGCGAGGCGCTGACCGCGCACACCACGGCGTCCGGCGACCGGAGCGTCCTGGTGCGCACGGACGGCTCGCCCGCATCGGCCGACGCGGTACGGCACGCGCTCGCCCCGTACACGGGTGCACGGGTCCGTGCCGCGACGCCGGACGACGTACGGATCGCCCCGTCGGCATCGGGGCAGGGCGACGCCCTGGTGATCATCGGGGTCGGGGTGATCGGCGGCTTCGCCCTGCTGGCGGTGGTCGGCACGCTGTCCCTGATCTCGGTGGGCCGCGCCCCGGAGTTCCGTCTGCTGCGCCTGGTCGGCGCGGGCCGCCGTCAGGTGCGGCGGATGCTGGTCCTGGAGACGGCGCTGGTGGCGGTGGCCGGCCTGGTGATCGGCACACTGGTCGCGGCGGTGCCGCTGATGGCGTTCGCGCTGTCGACGACCGGTTCGGTGCCGTATCTGTCCCCGGCACGGTACGCGGTGCTGGCGCTGGCCGTCGTGGTGGCGGCCGGACTCGGCACGATCCGGCCGGGCGCGTCGGGGGGACGCGGCGTCGGGGGCCGGTCGGGCTGACTCCGTCCGGCGGTCCGCCGGGCCGACGGACGGCTGCCCGGTCCCGAACGTGCGCCGTTCGGGACCGGGCAGCCGGTCACTCGTTGCCCCGAACCGGTCAGACGACGCTGCCGGTCCAGTGCCTGACCGGTGCCGCGATGCCGGTGGCGGTGCCGTTGAGGGAGAACAGCGTGTCGATCGGGCGGCCGTCGGGGGTGTACCCGCTTCGGTAGAGGATGCCGACGTCGCTCCTGCCGTCCCCGCTGTAGTCCCCGGAGGTCAGTCCGCTGGCGTTCCATCTGAACGAGCCGGTGCTGGTCCAGTCCTCGCGAGGAGCCGCCAGGTCGGTGCCCTTGCTGGTGAAGGTGAACAGCGAGGTGGCGAACTTGCCATCGGCCGCCACGCCCCGGTCGTAGAGGACGGCGATGTCGTCCTTGCCGTCGCCGTTGTAGTCCCCGGACGTCACCTTCGAGGCGTCCCAGTTGAAGGAACCGGAACTGGTCCACG
>NZ_JBHJWQ010000021.1:52929-120066 GCF_042266885.1 Streptomyces sp. NPDC056061
TTGCCGTCGCCGTTGTAGTCCCCGGACGTCACCTTCGAGGCGTCCCAGTTGAAGGAACCGGAACTGGTCCACGTCTTGCGCGGCGCGTCGAAGCCCGTGCCGTTGCTGGAGAAGGTGAACAGGGAGGTGGCGAACTTGCCCTCGGCCGTCGTGCCTGCGTTGTAGAGGACGGCGATGTCGTCCTTGCCGTCGCCGTTGTAGTCCCCGGACGTCACCTTCGAGGCGTCCCAGTTGAAGGAACCGGAACTGGTCCACGTCTTGCGCGGCGCGTCGAAGCCGGTGGCGGTGCCGTTGAAGGTGTAGATGGTGGTGACGAATTTGCCATCGGCCGACTTGCCCGTGTTGTAGAGGACGGCGATGTCGTCCTTGCCGTCGCCGTTGTAGTCCCCGGACGTCACCTTCGAGGCGTCCCAGTTGAAGGAACCGGAACTGGTCCACGTCTTGCGCGGGCTGCTGAACCCGGTTCCGGTGCTGGTGAAGGTGTACAGCGACGACACCCGGCCGGTGTCGGAGGTGCCCCCGTCGTAAAACACCGCGATGTCGTCCCTGCCGTCCCCGTCGAAGTCACCGGCGACCAGCTTGCTCGCACCGTAGGTGAAACCGCCCGGGGTGCTCCAGACCTTCTTGGGCTCGCCGAAACCGCTGCCCGTGCCGTAGAAGGCGAAGAGCGATACCCGGTTCCTGCCTTCCGGGGACGTGCCGTTGTCGTAGAAGGCCGCGATGTCCTCCTTGCCGTCCTTGTTGAAGTCCCCGGAGACGACCTGGCTCTCGCGGGGCAGGGCACGCACCTGCTGGACCCACTCTCCGATGTCGTCGAGACGCGTCTCCACGGCGCCGCCGCGGGTCGCGTCGGACCCGAGGCAGCCCGCCTGCCACGACGCACTGTGCACGGCGACGAGTTCGACACCGCCGTCCTTCTCGCGCAGCGTGGGGCCACCCGCGTCACCTTTACAGATGCTCCCGCCGTCCCGGTCGATGCCCACGGTGGTGGCCCCGAGCTCCGTCACCGTGAACGGACCGGCGTGCAGCCGGTCCGGGACCCAGGTGTCCCCGGTCCGGCCGTACCCCGCCGCCTGGAGCGTCTCGTCCACCACCGGCGCGGAACCCGCCAGGACGACAGGCGCGATGTCCGTGACCGGCTTTGCCAGCTTGGCCATCACCAGGTCCCGGTCCGACCGGGGCACCAGCTCGGTGACCTCGACCGCCTTCCCGCCCGTGCCGGTCAGATCGGTACGGCCGATCGTCGCCGTGGTCTTCGTGGCCGGCGCACCGGCGGGGACCGGAAACGCGGGCTGCCCCGCCGCCGCGAAGCAGCTGCTCGCCGTCAGCACCCACTGCGCGTCGACGAGCGAGCCGGAACACGCGCGCTCCCCACCGATGTCGAGCTTCGCGGTGAACGTGTACGTGCCGTCGGCGACGGCGGTGCCGATGACGGCCTGGGCCGGGTTGGTGAGAGTGATCGCACCGACCGCGCCGGCGGCGACGATCAGCGCAACGGCACGCCTGCGGCGGGGCGATGGTCCGAAAGGCACGTGAACTTCCTTACAGGGGAGGATAAATGCTGGTGGGAAGGGGTGTGGCCGTCCCCCGCCGGGCGGGGGACGGCCACGCTCAGTCGGCGCTGCCGGTCAGAGCGACCGCGGCGGGGGTGCCGGGGTGGCCGACGACCTGTTCGACGGCGTCCCATTTGCCGTTGTCATGTCGCAGGATGTGCTTGATCCTGCCGTCGGTGGTGACGACAGCGACCTGGAGTTCGCGGGCGACACTCGCGGCGTCGACACTGATCGTCGGTTCCTTGCCGAGTCGGCTGCCGAGGTCTCCGAAGGCGCTCCACTTGCCGGTGGCATCGGCGCGGATGGCGTGTTTCTTGGCGCCGGTGGGGCTGGTGAGGATGACCTGGAGGTTGCTGCCGGTGCCGGCGAAGGCCATGCCGTTGACGGCGTCCAGGCCGGTGGGCAGGTTGCTGATGCGGCCCCAGGCGCTCCAGGTGCCGTCGGAGTGGCGGGTGGCGTGGTATGCCTTCTCGTCCGCGACGACTCCGACCTGGGTGTCCCCGTCGGAGGTCTGGGCGGTGGTGACCTGGGTGGCGTTGCCGAGCAGGCCGAGTTTGGCGCTGACGTCGCCCCACTTGGACCACTTCTCGTCCGCGTCCTGGGTGGCGTGGTAGACGCGCCCGGACGCGAGGCCGACCAGTGCCAGGCCGGAGCCGGTGGAGGTGACCGCGATGCTGGTCAGTCCGGGCTTGGAGCCGACTTCGCCGGTGATGTCGCGGAACGCGGCCCAGCCCCCGGTGGGACGGCGGTTGGCCTGGTAGAGGTGCCCGTCGCCGCCGACGGCGAAGACGTAGTTCTTGCCCTTGATCGCGGCGTCGGCCGCGTGAGCGAGGTCCGTGATGCCTCCGGCGACCTTCTGGACGTCTCCGAACGCCGTCCAGTCACCGTTGCTGTTGCGCATGGTGTGGTAGAGCCCGGTGCTCGTCCTGGCGAGCATCTGGAGGTTCCAGTTGTTCAGGGTGGCGGCGGTGTTCTCGGTGATCCAGGCCCGGATGTCGTCGACGCGGGCGGCGACCGCCCCGGTGCGGGTCTCGTCCGAGCCCAGGCAGCCGCCCTGCCAGGAGTTGGTGACGACGGCGGCGAGTTCGGGACGGCCGTCCTTCTCCCGGAAGACGGGCGCACCGCTGTCGCCCTTGCAGACGGGGGTGCCGTCGATGTCCACCGAGGTCGTCCCGACCGCGCCGACGGTGAAGTCCGCGGTGTGGACGGTGTCGGGGACCCAGGTGTCCTTCGTCCGGCCGTATCCCGCCCCCTTGACGGCCTCGCCCTCGACGGGCGCGGCCGTCGCCGGATGCAGGAAGCCGATCCCGTACACCGGGGCGGAGAGCCTGGCCAGCACCAGGTCACGGTCGTCGCGGGGAACCAGTTCGGTGATCTCCCGCGTCTCGCCGGTGGTCGTGGTCAGGTCGGTGCGACCGATGGTCGCGGTGGACTTGAGCTTCGGCGCCCCGGCGGGCAGGGAGGCCGCCCGGGCGGGGTCGTCGGCGAAGCAGCTCGCCGCCGTGATCAGCCATTGGTTGTTGATGAGCGTACCGGAGCAGGCACGCTCGCCGCCGATGTCGATCTTCGTGGTGAAGGGGTGGCTGCCGTCCGCGGCCGTGGAACCGTCCATCGCCTGCGCCGACGACTGTGCGAGGGTCCCTGCCGCGACGACGAAAGCGAGGAGTGCGGCCCCCCAAACGGAATGGAGCGATCTACGAGACATTCTTTCCCTGTGAATGGTGCGGTGAGCCGGATACGTCGCGGCCCACGTCCGAAATCTTCCGGTGCCGGGAGTCCCTTACTTGACCGCGCGGATCTCCAGGAGTGTGTGCCGCCGCTTCGTCGGGTCGGCGGTTTCTCCCACCGGCGTCCAGCTGTTCTTCGTGATCTGGTAGGACTTCTCCTCGCCGTCGACGGTCATGTCGACCTCGGTCGAGTAGTCGTTGCCCACGACGGCGTAGACGGCGGGCACCTCCAGGCTCAGGTAGCCTCCGTTCCCGGTGACCTTGAGGCAGAACTTCTCCCGGTCGCGTGCCTGCACTTCGAGCAGCCCGGCCCCGCTGACGCAGTCGGCGAGCAGGATGTGCCCGTCGCCGCGTTTGAGAACGATGTCGCGCTCCTGGAGGATCTTGTCGGCGTCCGGATAGGCGAAGTCCTCGACCACGGAACCGGGGGACTCAGCCGCTGCCGCCTGGACGGGCGGAGCGGACACCGCTTCTTCCTTGCCGTGGGCCACGCCGGTGAGGGCCAGGGCGGCGGCTCCGGCCACGACTCCTGCGACAAGGGCGCGGGACAGCAATTTCATTGATTCATGAGCCTTTCTTCTTCTGCGGCGGCGATCGGCCACGGAAGGACGAGCGCCCGGTCGTTCACGGTGCACATCGAAAATCGGGAACGTGATTTCGTCGTCGGCGGAGGACTAATGCGCCCGCCGCTCCACCGGCGATGCGCATTCACCATCCCGAGGCAAGGAGAAACGGAGGCAAGACATCGGCCTCCGAAATATCTCGGCCGCGCACGCCCCACGCAGAAGCCCCCGCAAGTCTTGACGTGCCCACACTCAAGAAGGGTCGATCCGACCCATCAAACACAACGAAGGTACACAGATGTGAAGCACACAACCCCCCGCCCGCTCCGATCGTGACGCCTCTTCATATCACCAGCAACATGGGACTCCGCAAGGGAGTTCGCGCAGATCAGAGGCCACTGAACCGACACACCCGACACCTGACCAAGGGTTGCCTAAGTCAAAAGTAAAATTCACTTGCCCCCAATTGTCCGTTGTACCCGTTCACACAATCTCCACTGACCGGGAAAATCGGGCACTTATCGGATCACGTTGCTTGCGGAATCGATTGAAAACCTGTCAGGTTGTACGGCGTTCAGCGAAGCTCAGGATTTTTCTGTGTTTGGCGACATACACCCGGGGGGAAAGGGGAAAGAATGATGAGGCGTACCTCATCGAGCCGCGACGTGTCCGATTTGGGTCCTTCGCGCAGACGTTTTCTTACGCTGGCGGTCGCCGCCTCCGCCGTTTCGATCGTCGGAACGGGGAGAGGAGTGGCGGCCACTCGGGTCGAGGGAGGAGAGGAACGGAGCCCGCGCTCCCAAGCCGTCGACGCGTGGTGCCTCGGCGGCCAGGCGGTGCGCCAGGAATCGCGGAAGGCGCTGACCGGCACCGAGGCGGCTCTGACGGCCTTCCTCACCACGGGGCTTGCCCGGGCGCGCGCCGAGGACGAGCGCGTCGCCGTTCTGGAGATGCTCAACTTCGCCGGTTCCGGTGTGAGCGAGAAGGCACAGCTCGCCCTGAGCGGATCCGATGACGATCTCCACGCCTTCGTCACCGGGGGCTACGAACTGCCGCTGGCGGACGACCGCCGGGCGGCCGTGCTGACCGTCATGGGAACCGGCGGCAGCGCGGTGGTGAGCGCGGCGAACAAGGCACTGACGGACGGTTCGTCCAAGGTCCTTGACGCCTTTCTGGAGAAGGGGCAGTTCACCGCGCGCGAGGAGGACGAGCGTGTCGAGACGGTGTCCATGCTCGTCGGCGCCGGGCCGAACCTGACCCAGGCCGCCAATCGGGCGCTCAACGGCACCGCGGCCGACATCACCGAGTTCCTGGCGAAAGGCCAGTACCTCGCGCGCGCCCGCGACCAGGAGATGCTGACGATCGATCAGCTGGTCGCCCAGGCCGAGATCGCCGGCGCACGTGCGCACACCGCCACGACCGAGGCGAAGGAGGCTTCCGTACGGGCCGAGGCCGCCTCCGTGGAAGCCAAGAAGGCCGCGCTGACGGCGGCCGCGGAGAGCGCCGCCGCCAAGGACGACGCCGTCAAGGCATCCCGGGCAGCCGGACGCGCGGCGGACGCCGCCAAGGGCGCCGCGGCGGCGGCCCGTACGGCGGTCGCCGCATCACGCACCGCGATCTCCGCCGCCCGCACGGCAGCCGGGGCCGCCCAGGCCGCGGCTGCGGCTGCGGCCACCGCCTCCCAGGCATCGGTCCGCGCCTACCGGGCGGCTTCCGCCGCGTCGAAGGACGCCGGGCAGGCCGCCGCGGCTCGTCAGGCCGCGCAGGTGGCACGTGACACCGCCAAGAAGGCGCGTCAGGCGGCCGCGGCGGCGTCCGCCGCGGCGGACGCGAGCGCGCAGGCCGAGTCCTCCAGCGCGGCCGCGGCACGGGCCGGGCAGAACGCGGCGGCCTCCGCTTCCGCGGCCGCGGAAGCGGCATCGGCCGCCGGTGTCTCCCAGGCCGAGGCCAAGCGGGCCCGGGACGCCGCCGCCCTGGCCACGAGCGCGGCGAACACGGCGACGGCGGCGGCCAACCGGGCCGGAAGCCTCGCGAAACGCGCGGCCGTGGCCGCGCGGGAGGCCAACAAGGCCGCCACCGACGCCGCCAAGCACGCGGAGGCGGCGGCGAAGGCCGCCGAGGATGCGGCGGATCACGCCGGCGAGGCCCAGGACTGGGCCAACGTGGCGACGGAGCAGGCCAACAAGGCGATTCTCGCCGCCACCGACGCCGCCACCGCGGTCACCCAGGCGCAGAACGTCGCGGCTCTCGCCCGCGACACGGAGGCCGCGCAGCTCGCGGAGGACCGCTCCCTGGCCATCGAAGTGGCAAAGGAGCTCAAGAAGGACGAGGCCCTCTACCGGGCCCAGATCGAACGGGTTCAGACCCAGCAGGCGCTGACCGACAAGGAGACCCTCGACCTGCTGACGCAGGCGCGGGCCGAGACCGATGTCGCCCGGATCGCGGACCTGGGTCGCAGAGCCGCGGCGAATCTGATGGACGCGACGGGGACGTGGACCCGTCAGGCCGCCCAGGAGGCCCTGTCAGGGGACGACCAGGCGGTCGCCGACTGGGTCGGTGATGCGCACCGCCGGGCCGAGGCGCTCGACGACCGGGAGAAGGTCCTCACACTCGCCAGTGTGGGCAGCTCGTCGCTGGCGGACGCCGCCCGCGAGGCGCTGGCCGCCCCGGACGAGCAGAGCATCACGGCCTTCCTGACCAGCGGCGCACTGGCCGTCCAGATCGACGACTACCGGGTCGAGGTCGTCAGGACGCTCAACGGTGCGGGCCAGGCGGTGAAGGCCGCGGCGAACGCGGCCCTGAACGACGGCGGCGCGGAGGCTCTTCGGACCTATCTCCTCACCGACTACGTCAAGGCCAAGGAGGAGGACGACAGAGTCGCGGTCGTCACGGCTCTCAACGGAGCGGGGCCCAACGTCGAGGCCGCGGCGCAGGCCGCGCTCGAAGGACCCCAGTGGATGCTTGAGCGCTTCGTCGGCTCCGCCTACTACCGGGCCCAGCAGGCCGATCAGGACACCGACACCCATGTGGCGGCCATCGCGGCGCAGATCGCCAGGGCCGCAGGCATCGCCGCCGTCGCGTTCAAGGAGGCCGCCGAGGCCGCGAAGGCGGCCGCCGACGCGCGCGGTTCGGCAGCCGATGCCAAGAAGTGGGCGGACCAGGCCACGAAGTCGGCGACCGACGCACGGAACTACGCCACCGACGCCGCCAATTCTGCGACCAGGGCGAACGAATCCGCGGCGGATGCCTCCGCCTCCGCCAAGAAGGCGGCGGACGCCGCGTCGGCGGCCCGCTCGGCCAGTCGGCAGGCCAACTACTCCGCCAATCAGGCAATCGCCTCCGCCAGCACCGCGGCCTCCGCGGCGGCAAGTGCGCAGGCCTCGGCCGACCGGGCCTACGCGGCGGCGCGTGCGGCGGGCAAGGACGCGGCCGCCGCCCGGGCGGCGGCCGACGAAGCCAAGTCCATAGCCCGCCAGAAGCGACAGGACGAAATAGCCGCGGAGGCCGCCAAGGCCGCGCAGCGGGCCAGGGAGAACGAGAAGAACAACGTCAATCCCGCCGATTCCGCCGCCAACGACACGGTCGATGTCGAGCAGATCAGGCAGGAGAGTGTGGACGACGCGGCGGATGCCGCGACGTACACCGCCAAGATCAGCTCGGTGCTGGGCTTCGCCGCGGTCACCGCCTCCCTCATTCCCGGTGGGCAGTTGGTGGCGGGCGGACTCGCCGGAGCCTCACTGGTCTTCGCCGGGATAAGCGCCTTGTACAACGCCAAGGCCTACGGGTGGGGAAGTTCCAACTTCGTCGGGTCCGTGGCCGGCATCGCCCTCACCATCGGTCTGGGGGGCGTGGGAAGCCTTGCCGCCTCCCAGATGGTCAGCAAGGTGGGGAAGACCGCGATCAAGGGGGTCCATGACACGGTGTCCTCGGTTGTGGGCTGGTTCACCTCATAACATGTAGCGAATAGCGGGCAGGGGCGGTGAGGGACCACCTCACCGCCCCGTCCGCCAGTGAGGAACGAAAGATGGCGTTGCAGAATTCGCCGCTGTGGTGGCTCTTCTCGGCGGTCTGCGTGGCGGTCTGGTTCGGCGTCATGCTGCCCGCCATGCCCACCAGGAACCACAGGATATTCGTCTCGCTCGGCCCGCCGGCGATCTTCGCGGCGGTCGCGGCGTACTGCGCCGAGTCCGGTGACGCCTTCACGGAGATACTCCCCGTGTACTGCGGACTGGTCCTCGCCGTTCCGGTCGGGATCCTGGGGCATCGCAAGGCGCTGCGCACCGTGCTGAGTGATCCGGACGTTCCCTACGAGGAGGCCTCCGGCCCCTGGACGCTGCAGGCGTCCGTCGCGCTGGCGGTGTTCTTCGGGCTCTCCCTCTTCTACGTGACTCGTTGATCCTCCCGGGCCGGGCCCCGGCCCGCCGGGCCCGGGGCGGGGCAGATTCCGGAACACGCCCGGGAGGGCGTTCACGTCACGGCGACGCGGACAGCGAGAGGGCCGCCTCGCGCCGCGCCGCCGCGGCCAGCGCGTCGAGCACCGGCGCGATCAGCGGGTGCCCCTCCGCCCCGTGCCGCACCGCGGCGAAGACCCGGCGGGTCGGCGCGCTGCCCCGCACGGGGCGCACGACCACCCCGGCCAGCGCCATCCCGCGCAGCGCCGACCGCGGCACCAGTGCCACCCCGGCCCCCGCCCCGGCCAGCGAGACGACCGCCCGGAAGTCGTCCGAGGAGTGCTCCATCCTCGGCTGGAACCCGGCGAACTCGCAGGACAGGACCACCACGTCGTGGCAGGGGTTGCCGGGGTACGGACCGACCCACCGGTCCTTCTCCAGGTCGGCGATCGCCACCCGGTCCTGCCCGGCCAGCGGGTGCGCCACCGGCAGCACCGCGTCGAACGGCTCCGAGTACAGCGGAACCCGGGTCAGCCGCCGGTCGTCCTCGCCCGGCGCGCCCCGGTACTCGACGGCGACCGCCACGTCCACCTGCCGGTCCAGCACCATCGGCACGCTCGCGTCGCCCTCGGCGTCCTGGACCCGGACCCGGATACCGGGCGCGGTACGGGCGAGCTCGGCGATCGCGGGGGCGAGGACCAGGCCGATGCCGGTGGCGAAAGCGGCGACGGTGACCGTTCCGGCGTCCCCGGCGCCGTAGGCGGCCAGCTCCGCCTCGGCCCGTTCCAGCTGGGCCAGCACCGCGTTGGTGTGGGTCAGCAGGATCTCCCCGGCGGCCGTGAGCCGGGCACCGCGCGCACCGCGCTCGACGAGCCGGTGGCCGGTCTCCTGCTCCAGTGCGGCGAGTTGCTGGGAGACCGCGGAGGGGGTGAGGTACAGCGCGGCGGCGGCTGCGGTCACCGTGCGGTGGTCCGCCACCGCGCGGAGGATACGCAGCCGCCGTGCATCGATCACGTGACCCATTGTCCCAGGTCACGAAGGTGCTCCCGACACCCCGGGGACAGCGGGGCTACTCCCCCAGCGCGGCGCGGGCGTCGACGAAGGCGTCCACGGCCCGGTTCACGTCCTCGGTGGAGTGGGCGGCGGAGAGCTGGACCCGGATGCGGGCGGCGTCCTGCGGGACGACCGGGTACGAGAACCCGATCACGTACACCCCGCGCTCCAGCAGCAGTTCCGCCATCCGGCCGGCCTTCGCGGCGTCCCCGATCATGACCGGGGCAATGGCGTGGTCGCCGGGCAGGACGTCGAAGCCCTCCTCGGTCATCCGGGTGCGGAACAGCTTGGTGTTGGCGTCGAGCCGTTCGCGCAGGTCGCCGGCGGCCTCCAGCAGGTCGAGGACCTTGAGCGAGGCCGCCGCGATGACCGGGGCGAGGGAGTTGGAGAAGAGGTACGGGCGGGAGCGCTGGCGCAGCAGGGCGACGATCTCGGCGCGGGCCGCGACGTAGCCGCCGGACGCGCCGCCCAGCGCCTTGCCCAGGGTGCCGGTGATGATGTCGACGCGGTCCATCACGTCGTGCAGTTCGGGCGTACCGCGGCCACCGGGGCCGACGAAGCCGACGGCGTGCGAGTCGTCGACCATGACCATGGCGTCGTGGCGCTCGGCGAGGTCGCAGATCTCGCGCAGCGGGGCGACGTACCCGTCCATGGAGAAGACGCCGTCGGTGACGATCAGGCGGCGGCGGGCGCCGGACGCCTCCTTGAGCTGCCTCTCCAGGTCGGCCATGTCGCGGTTGGCGTAGCGGTACCGCTTGGCCTTGGACAGGCGGATGCCGTCGATGATGGAGGCGTGGTTCAGGGCGTCGGAGATGACTGCGTCCTCCGGGCCGAGCAGGGTCTCGAAGACCCCGCCGTTGGCGTCGAAGCAGGAGGAGTAGAGGATCGTGTCCTCCTGGCCGAGGAACGCGGAGAGGCGCTGCTCCAGTTCCTTGTGGACCTCCTGGGTGCCGCAGATGAAGCGGACCGAGGCCATGCCGTAGCCCCAGCGGTCCAGGGCCTCGTGGGCGGCGGCGATCACCTCGGGGTGGTCGGCCAGGCCCAGGTAGTTGTTGGCGCAGAAGTTGAGCACCTCACCGGGGCGGCCTTCCCCGAGCTCTCGGCTTCGCTCGGGCAGGGGAGACCCCATTGCGGTGACGCCGACGCTCGCGGACTGCGGGGTGCCGATCACGCGCTCGGGCTTGTGCAGTCCGGCGGCCCGGATCTCGTCGAGGGTGGTGCGCAGGTCGTCGCGTACGGAGTCGAACATGAGGGGTGTCTCCCAGCTGCTTGCGAGGGCGTCGCCGCCCATGGGGGGCGCCCACGAGGGATGTCGGGGCGCGGGGCTCGGAACGGGTGTCTTCGGGTCAGACGGTCCAGTCGAGGATGACCTTGCCGCCGCGTCCGCTCGCCGCGTCGTCGAAGGCCGCCTCGAAGTCCCGGTACCCGTACCGTCCGGTGATCACGGGGGCGAGGTCGAGGCCGCCCTCCAGCAGGACGGACATGGCGTACCAGGTCTCGAACATCTCGCGGCCGTAGATGCCCTTGATGGTGATCATCGAGGTGACGACGCGGGACCAGTCCACGGGGAATTCCTCGGACGGCAGCCCGAGCATGGCGATCCGGCCGCCGTGCGTCATGTTCGCGATCATGTCGCGCATGGCCTCGGGCCGGCCGGACATCTCCAGCCCGATGTCGAAGCCCTCGCGCAGGCCGAGCCGGCGCTGCCCGTCGGCGATGGTCTCCTCGGCGACGTTGAGCGCGAGGGTGGCCCCGGCCTTCCTTGCCAGTTCCAGCCGGGCCTCGCTGACGTCGGTGATGACGACGTTGCGGGCACCGGCGTGCTTGGCGACGGCGGCGGCCATGATGCCGATCGGTCCGGCTCCGGTGATCAGCACGTCCTCGCCGACCAGCGGGAACGACAGCGCGGTGTGGACGGCGTTGCCGAACGGGTCGAAGATCGCGGCGACGTCGAGGTCGACGGGGACCCGGTGCACCCAGACGTTGGACGCCGGCAAGGCGACGTACTCGGCGAACGCGCCGTCCCGGCCGACGCCGAGTCCGAGGGTGGAGCGGCACAGGTGGCGGCGTCCGGCCAGGCAGTTCCGGCACTTCCCGCACACCAGGTGGCCCTCGCCGCTGACCAGGTCACCGACGTTGATGTCGACGACGTCGGCGCCGGTCCGGGCGACCTCGCCGACGAACTCGTGGCCGAGGACGAGCGGGGTGCGGACGGCCTGCTGCGCCCAGCCGTCGTAGTTGCGGATGTGCAGGTCGGTGCCGCAGATACCGGTGCGGAGCACCTTGATCAGGACGTCCGAGGGACCGATCTCCGGCTCGGGCACGTCCATCAGCCAGAGTCCCGGCTCGGCCTTCTGCTTCACGAGTGCCTTCACGGCGGTGGCTCCCTGCGCTGTACGACGTCGGATGCCCCGGGCCGGGGGCGCCATGGGGGGTTTGCCCGCGGCCCGGGGGCGATGAGGGGGAACGGCCCGGCAGCGCGTCGATCCGGCCGCCGCGCACCATCCTCCGCCGTCCCGGGGAAAATCTGCCGCACCCCGCGCCACAGGTCCATCGAGGATTTCTTAAGCGCGCCCGCAGTTCCGCTTCATGCCCCGGCCGTCGGGCGTCGCGGCGATCGCGGAACCCGGGCGGGCCGGGCGGGGCTCAGCCCTTGGGGTACGGCCCGAAGAACCGCGCCCGCCCCTTCTCGACCCGGTAGAGGAAGATCCCCGTTTCGTACTTCACCTGACGGCTGGGGTGGAACGACACCGTCCGGGTGATTCCGGGGTGGCTGGTCCGGAACAGCCGCTGCACGACACCGCCGCGTTCGCCGCCTGCCGCGCTCGTGGTTCCGGCCGCGCGGGCGATCAGGCCGACCGCGTCGTACGCCTCGGCGGCCCAGCGGGCCGGTGCGGTGCCGAAGCGCTTCCGGTGCGCGGCCGTGAACGCCTTCGCCCCGGGGAGCGCGGACGGATCGGTGTACGCCTCGGCGAACACCCACCCCTCGGCGGCCTCCCCGGCGTCCTGGCGGAAGGCGGGCGCCAGGACGGGGCCGGTGGACATGCGGGTGCCGGTGAACCCGGCGGAGGCCAGGGCCACGGCCAGACGGGCACCCCGGGTGGGCGACGATCCGGCGTAGACGACCGCGTCCGCACCGGCGGCGACGGCGGCGCGGGCCGCCGGGCCGAAGTCGTCGGTGCCCGCGGCGACCGGGCGCACGGTCACCTCCGAGCCCTCGGGCGGGGCGTCCCGGAAAGTCTGCGCGATCGCCCAGGCGGCTTCGGGAGCGGCTCCGTCCTCGACGACCATCACCCGTTCGGCCGGACTGGACCGGGCTATGTGGGCGACGAGGCCGGCGGGCAGCATGCTGTCGGGCGGGCGGATCACGCAGAGGGTCTTCGCGACGGCCTGTTCGGCGGCGACGGACCGGGCCGCGACGACGACCTGGGCGAGGCCGGCCTTCTCGTAGCGGCCGACGACGGCTTCGGCGACGACGGTCCCGGTGGGGCCGACGACGGCCAGCACCTTCGGATCGGCGGCCAGCCGGTCGGCCGTGCGCAGGGCCTTGGCCGCGTCACCCGCGTCGTCCTCGGTGCGCAGGGCGAGCCGGAACCGGGCGTCGGGGTCGGTGCCCGCGCGGGCGTTGTGGTTCTCCACGGCGAGCCGCATGCCCCGTTGGTGCGCCAGACCGACGGCGCGGCCCGGCCCGGTCAGGTCCGCGTGCAGGCCGATGGTGCGCGTGGGCAGCGTGCGGTGCTCCGTCCCGGTGCCGCGCCGCCGCGTCGCCGTCCAGGCCACGGCCGCGCCCCCCGCCAGCAGGACGGCAGCGGCACCGGCGGCCCCCGCGGTCAGGACGGTCCGCCGGGTGGGACGGGCCGGGCCGGGCTCCGCGACCGCGGTGGGCGGCTCCGGGGCCGGGAGGTCGAGCGCGGCGGCCGAACGGGTGGCGATCAGGGCGGACAGTCCGGCGGGCGCCCAGGCACGCGGGTCCTCGCCGGGCGCCTCGGCCAGCCGTCGCGCCACCTGCCAGGCCGTGGGCCGGTCCGCCGGGTCCTTGGCCAGGCACGCCTCGACGAGGGTCAGCAGCTCGGACGGCAGTCCGCGCAGGTCCGGTGGCTCGTGCACGGTACGGAACAGCACCGCCGCGGCCCCGCCGTCCCCGAACGGGCGGCGGCCGGTCGCCGTGTACGCGAGGACGCAGCCCAGCGCGAAGACGTCGCAGGCGGGCCCGGCCCGGTCCCCCGACGCCTGTTCGGGGGCGAGGTAGCCGGGCGTGCCGATCAGCGCGTCGGGCTCGGTGAGGGCGGTGGCGCCCTCGTGGCGGGCGATGCCGAAGTCGATGAGCCGGGGGCCGTCGAGCGCGAGGAGCACGTTCGCCGGTTTGACGTCGCGGTGGACGAGACCGGCCTCGTGCACCGCGACGAGCGCGTCGGCGAGGCGGGCCCCGAGCGCGCGGACGGTCGCGGGCGGCAGGGGGCCTTCGGCGACGACCTCGGCCAGCGAGGGGCCGGGTACGTACGCGGTGGCGATCCACGGCTCGCGGGCCTCGGTGTCGGCGTCCGTCACCGGGACCACCCATGGACCGGTCACCCGCCGGGCGGCTTCGGCCTCGCGCCGGAACCTGGTCCGGAAGCCGGGGTCGGCGGCGTGTTCGGCCCGGATCACCTTCACGGCGGCGAGTTCCCCGCCGGACGAGCGGGCCAGGTACACGACGCCCATGCCGCCCGCGCCGAGCCGCGCCAGGGCGCAGTGGACGCCGACGGTCCGGGGATCACCCGGGGTGAGTGGCTGCATGCCCGGTCATACCCCTTTCACGGGGGCCGGGCCGAGGTAGCGGAACGCGCCGTCGCGGACACCGTGCAGATGGGCCGCCTGCCCCTTGAGCCGGTGGTCCGCGTCGAAGGCGTAGTCGCGGGAGATGCCGTGGTAGGCGGACGCGGCGATCTTCGCCACGAGGGCGGCCCGTGTCGGCGGCTGCTTCCCCCGGGCGAGGGCGGTGAGGGCGGCGAGGGCGAGCCCGGCCGCGTCGTACGCCTCGGCGGCCCAGCGCTCGGGGTCGCTCCCGTACTTCTTCCGGTGCGCCGCCGCGAAGTCCTTCACGGCGGGAGCCGACGCGCCGGCGAAGGGCGCGACGAACTCCCAGGACTCGGCGGCGCCCCCCGCGTCCTTCAGGAAGCGGGTGCGCATGGCCGTGTGCATCGCCATGCGCGGCCCCGCGAAGGAGGCGGTGGCGAGTGCCCGCGCGGTCCGGGCGGCCCCGGCAGCGTCGCCCGCGTGGAAGAAGGCGTCGCTGCGGTGCGCGAGCATGTCGGCGACGACCGGAGTCAGATCGCGGGTGCCGGCCGGCACCACCCGCGGGTAGGACGTCCCGGTGGTCTTCTGGCCGACGATCCGGTTCAGCAAGGAGCCCACCTGGTAGGCCGACTGGCCGCCCGCCCGGTCGACCAGCACGCCGAGCCGTTCCACGTCGGGCCGGAGCACCAGCCGGTTGATGATGGGGAACGCCAGCGCGGCATCGGCGGGCGCCGCCTGGAAGAAGGACTTCTGGGACCGTGCCGGATAGGCGAGTTGCAGGGACGACACGGTGATCAGGGGCAGCATCGCCTCGTCGTAGGTTTCGAGCACCGCCGTGGTGGCGGGGTCGTGGGTCGGACCGATGACGGCGAGCACGTCGCGGTCACGGGTGAACCGCTCGGCGACCCGCACGGCCGCGGTGGTGTCGCCCCGGTCGTCGAGCGCCTCCACCCGAAGCTCGAAGGGCTTGTCCGCACGGGAGTTGAACCGGTCGACCGCCAGGCGCACGCCGCGTTCCTGGGCCCGTCCGTCCGCGCTTCCGGGTCCGGACAGGTCCGCCTGCACGCCGATGGTCCAGGTGTGCGCGTCCGTCCCGGCCGCACCGGAGCCCCCCGCGTCGTCGCGCAGCCACTCGCGTACGCCGAACACGCCCGCGCCCGCGGCGGCCACCACTCCGGCACCCGCGAGGAGGAGAAGTCTGCGCCGACCCGGTACGGGCGCGGGCACCGCGGGGCCCACGGCGACGGTGGCGTCGACGCCGGGCAGCGCCAGCGCTGCGGCGGACCGGTCGGCGATGAGCCGTACGACGTCCTCCGGCAGCCAGTCGATCGAACCGTTCGGGGCGTCCTCGGCGATCCGCTGGTCGACCCCGGCGGCGGTGGGGCGCCCGGCCGGTTCCTTGTCGAGCAACGCACCGAGCAGTTCGCGCAGTTCGGGGTCGTCGATGCCGTCGAGGTCGGGCGCCTCGTGCACGGTGCGGTAGAGCAGGGCGTCCACGGCCCCGCTCCCGAAGGGCGGTCGCCCGGTGGCGGCGTACGCCAGGAGGCACCCCAGCGAGAAGACGTCACCGGCGGGCCCGACGGCGGCAGCTCCTTCCGTGGCCTGTTCCGGTGCGAGGAAGCCGGGGGTTCCCACCACGAGGTCCGTGGCGGTCAGCGCGGTGGCGTCGGCGACCCGCGCGACACCGAAGTCGATCAGTCTCGGCCCGTCGGCGCCGAGCAGGACATTGCCCGGTTTGACGTCGCGGTGGACGAGCCCCGCCGCGTGCACGGACGCCAGGGCCCGGGCCAGCAGCCGGCCGAGGACCCGGACGCTCCGTGCGGGCAACGGACCGCACCGGGCGATCGTCTCGGACAGTGCGGGTCCGGGCACGAACTCCGTGGCCAGCCAGGGGCGTTCGTCCTCCGTGCCGGAACCGGTCACCCGTACCGCCCAAGGGCTGTCCACCCGGCGCGCGGCCTCGGCCTCCCGGCGGAAGCGGACCCGGAAGTCGGCGTCCTCGACGTGCTCGGGCAGGATCACCTTGACCGCCGCCAGTGCCCCGTCACCGGTCCGGCCGAGGTAGACCACGCCCATGCCGCCCGCGCCTAGACGTCCCAGCAGCCGGTGTCCGCCGATCCACGACGGGTCCGGGCCCCGCAGTTCTTCCATCGTCTCCGTCCTCAGCCCTTCTTCGCGACGGCGTCCTGCATCCGTATCAGCATGGCGGCCTGCGCCTGGTTGCCGAGAGTGCTGATCTCGCCTTCGGTCCACCCCCTGGCACCCTTGGACGTCACCGCCATGGTGAACCGGAGGATCTTGTCCTGGTGCCAGAAGTACGGGTAGGGGCCGCCGAGTTCGGCGCTTCGGTATTCACCGGATTCCATCAGCGCGTCCTCGGAGTTGACCCGCGCGCCTTCCCCCCGCAACATCGCGCCAGCGCCGAGCCCTGCGATGAACTCGCCCTGCCGCAACTGCTGCGTGGGACAGCGCATCGACTCCTCCAGCGACTCGGCCATCTCCCACCGCGCGCCCTCGTCCGTGCGGTGGACGGTCACGATCGCGGCGAACCGCAACGGGCCCTTGCCCCCGCCGGCGGGCAGCTCGAAGGAGCGGGCGAGGGTGGCGAGCACCCCGCTGCCGGGCTTCCGCTGACGCCAGACGCAGTCGGCCCCGAGCACCGGCCAGGTGTCCGGGCCGCTCTCGTACGGGCTTCGCGGGATCACCCCGGGGCCGAAGCTCTCGGGGTCCGCGATGACCCGCCTGATCAGGGCGAGGGCCGCTTCCCGTGTGGCGGGCAGTCGCGCCGGGTCCGCGTCGACGATTGGTCCGCCGTCGCCGTCCGCCCGCGCGGTCGGGGAGGCGTCACCCGGCCCCGTGCCCGTGGCGGCCCCGTGCGGGTTCCCCCGGGCACCCGAGCAGGCCGCCAGCAGCGTGCAGGCCAGCAGCACCGCCCCGTACCCGCGCATCGCTCCGGCCCACGACACGATCGATCACCCCTGTCCGTCCGACACCGCGTCGATGCTATGACCCCCGACCCGTGCGAGGCGGAGCGCATCAGAACTGTTGCATCATCAAGACCTTGCGGAGACAAGAGAGTTGATCCCCAGGCTCGACGGTTGCGGAAGTCGGCGGCTGTCGCGGCGACAGGCACGGCGTGCGACGGGGACGCGACGCGCGCCGCACCCACAGCCCCGCGTCCGTGACGGCCGCGGCCCCGTTCCTGGCATCGTCGTCCGCATGGACACACACGTCACCCCGTTCATCACCCCGCTCCGGGTGAGCGACTACCACCGGATCCTGGCCGATCACCCCCGCTACTGGGGCGAGCGCGACCTCCGGCCGCTGCACCTGCTGGCACTGGTGCAGGAATTCGGCTCCACCTGCCTGGCCGTCCGGGCCGACGACGGGATCCGTGGATACGTCCTCGGCTTCGTCACTCCGGACGGCACCGGCTACGTGCATCTGATCGCCACGCGGGACGACGCCCGCGGCACGGGCATCGGGCGCGCCCTGTACGCGGCCTTCGCGCAGGCCGCACAAGCCCGAGGGGCGCGGCGGCTGAAGGCGATCACCTCGATCGGGAACACCGGCTCGATCGCCTTCCACCGCGGTCTCGGCTTCGACACCGAGATCGTCGACGACTACAACGGGCCGGGCCTGCCCATGGTCGTCTTCCGGCGTGGACTCCCGCTCGGTCTCCCGTGATCCCGCACGCCTCGGCGAGACCCGGAGCCGTGCTCAGCGGAACTCGTGGACCACCTGGATCGGGCCGACGATGTGTGCGTTGAAGGCGTCGAGTTCCTCGGCCGGCACCCAGAGTTCGAGGATCGTCTCGCCACCCGCCTGCCGGACGGGGTAACGGCGCAGGAACTCCGAGTCGACCTCGAAACGCGTGACGAAACCGGCGCCGTCGTGCTTCACGTTCCAGTCCCGCGCGATCGTGATCGCGTAGTCCTCGTCGAGAACGGGATAGAAGATCGGCTGCTCGGGCAGCCGGGGCGGCCACGCGCTCCAGCCCGACGCGCGGACCAGATCGAGTTCGACCGGACCGGTCGGGCGCCAGAGGGTCGTCGTCGCTCGCGGGGTGGTCATGGCATGCACTTTCGAAGAATCGGGGAATCCGCCGGTACGGCCGGTCGGGAGATGGAGGCTACCGGGCACGCCGACCCGTCGGCGAACCGTTTCCCTGCCGGGTCGGCGCGTGTCAGCGGGCGCCGAGCCGTCCGGCGGCGGCACGAATCTCCTGCACCGCACCCGGATGCTCCAGCCTCATCACCCCGACCTCGCGGTCCTCGTGGTGGACGCGCAGTCGCGGACCGTCGACGACCAGTCGGAGCTCGGACCACGGGTGCCGCCAGAGCAGCACGGAACGTTCCCACATCTGCAACCCGCGGTTGGTCACCAGGAGTTCGTACTGCGGGCCCTCGTGGGGAGCGACCGGTGTGTGCTCCGTGTAGGGAGGCCGGACGGTGTAGGTGCCGAGCACGTCCTCCCCGGGCTCCAGCGCCTGGTCACGGATGCCGGACCGACGGCCGATCCGAGCTCCGGTCCAGGCCGCGGGCCACACCACCACCACGGCCGCACCCGCCACCACCCACCAGGGCAGGTCACCCACGACGCCGGCGCCCACGATTGCCACCAGGGCGGCGACCACCGTCGCGACGGCGCCGTTCACCTCCGAGCGCCGCATGCGCCCGTTGTCGCGGCCCTCGATCGCGACCATGCCCGACTCCCCGCCTCGACACGCCCTTCACATGACGACCACAACCCTACGGGAGCGATGAGAACGCGAGCCCGATGGGTGATGGGTAATGGGCGCTGCGATGGGCGATCGGGAACGGACGGAACGACCCGTCACGCCGGGCCCCGCCCCGTCGTGCACGGTCACGCACGTTGCGCAGCTCCCGTACGCCCCGCCGTGTCCGGGCCGTTGACCCGACATTCACCGGTTCCGGACGGGTGCCGCACGCCGTCGGCCGTGCGGCACCCGCGCGGGGCCGCTACTGCCGCGAACCGCACCCCGGGCAGAACGCCGACCCCTGGGGAACGGTCGCGTGGCACGACGCGCACTGCGGGCTCTGGGCGAGGCGGTGGCCGCACCCCGGGCAGAAGGCACCGCCGTGGGTCTCGGTGCGGCACTGCGGGCAGACCAACTGCCGGGCCGTCCGGGCGTCGTAGCCCTGTCCGGCGGTCTGGCCGGCGGTGTATGCCTGGTCGGACACGAAGTCGTTGAGCCCGCGCCGACGGGCGGCTTCCGCCTCGGCTGCGGTGTCGGGGGCGCACTGGAGGCAGAGGCCCTGCTCGGCGTTCCAGCACCGTCCGCAGTCGTACGAGGTGCAGCGGGGGCAGCGGTTGAAGTGCCCTCGCGCGTTCTCGATCGCGCGTTGGAACGCGGAGTCCCGTGCGCCGCCCCAGGTCGCCCCGGCCAGCCCGTCGGCGGCGTTGTTGATCGTGTTGGCACTGCCGCCCAGCAGACCCCAGGCGGCGCTGACGCCCTTGCCTATCCAGCCTGCCGCCTGGCCCGATCTGAAGGGTTCGAACTGCGAGCGCCAGGTGTCCGAACAGCGTTGGCAGCGGAACTCGAACTGGAAGCCCGCGCCGGTGCCGTGCTGCTGCGACAGGTCGCTGTAGTTGTTGCTGAAGTAGATTTCCTCGGCCACGTCTGAACCTCTGAGCCCTCGGGTGGTTGATTCGTTCGCAATGGTCATGATGGCAACGATCGACGGCGGCGGTACAACCTCCAGGTCATGGTTTGGCAATCCCGGCCCCCGCCGGAAGGGCGGGCGATCGGAGCGCCGCCCGGCGCCATGCCTCAGAGCGCCGGTCCGAGGTCGCCCTCGACGACGGTCCGCGGGATCGCGGGCCGGTTCCCCAGGGCGAGGATCTCGTCGGCGAGGTCCGCGATCCGGAGCGGGTGCTGATCGCCGCGGACCTCGATGGCCGCGGCCGACAGTCCGTGCGGCACGGCACCGGCGTCCAGCAGGACGCGCCAGTCCTCCGGCCCGAGTTCGAGGAACTCCAGCCCGGTCAGCCCGGCGATTTCCAAGGGGTCGGCGAGCGTTCCGGCGCAGGCCGAGAGGGTCCGCAGCCGGGGCAGTCCGATCACGGGGGCGAGGCTGACGGGCTCGTCCTCCCATGCGCCGATGCTCAGGACCTCCAGGTCGGGATGGGCGGCGGCCTCGACGCTCGGCAGGGCGCGGACGTTGACCCGGGCCACGGCCGGGAACTCGTCGTGGTGCTCGCGGCCCTCGGCGAGTCGGCCCATCACCAGGTCGGTGAGGGAGTCGGCGATCGGTTCGGCGCCGGTGTCCTCCTCGTGGCTCAGCATGATGACCTGTCCGAGATGTCCGCGCGGGCCCGGTGTCAGGTCGATCGCGAGCCGGTCGCCGCCGCCGTTGTCGCCGAACGCGATCCAGCCGGGCGAGCCGACGAGTCCCTGGACCTTCGCGTCGGGCGGGGTGATGACCGCCTCCATCGCCCCGAACTCCCAGAAGCAGCGACGTGATCGCGCGTCGGCGACGTACACCCGGTCCGGCGGGAGGAGTTCGCAGCCGACCGCCTGCGCTTCCCGTTCGGCGGCTTCGTGGTCGTCGCCCCAGTCCTCCCAGCGCGCCCGCGTCACCCGGTACAGCGCCCTGAGCTCCTCGGGCAGCGTGACGCCCAGGCGCTCCTCGGCGGCGGCGATCTCCTCCTCGGTGGCGCCGATCGCATCGGGCAGCCGTTCGCGGAGGGTCCGTTCCAGCAGTGCCGGGTCGGCGGTCGGTGCCGGTGCCGCCCCGGGCGACGGCTCGGGGAGACGGCGCCAGGGCTCGGGAACGGCGTCCTCGACCAGGAGCAGCGAACCGGGATACGGGCCCAGGCCGAACTGCGCGGCGGGACCGGAGCCGAGCAGGTGGAGCACGGTCCTCCCGGTCGGCGCGATCTCCACCATGAACGAGACGCCGTCGTCGTCAGCCCCCTCCCCGAGAGCGTCGCACACCCTTCCCACCGCGTCGTACTCCGCCTGCACGTCCTCGACCTGGGCGGCCCGTCCCGGCGGCGGGGAGGGGCGGCGCAGCGGCATGCTCCAGCTGTCCCGGCTGATCTGTCCCGCGACGTACCCGTCGGGGGCGGCCAGCTTCTGTGCGTTGCCGTCCCGCAGAAGCCTGAGCAGCGGCTCCCAGGTCGCGAAGTCGTGGATCGAGGACACGGGATGACCTCCGGTCGTTCCGGTGAACATGTCGGAGGCGATTGTCCCGGACACACGCTCGGCCCGGTTCCCCGGCCCGGCCCGGGAGGGCGGGGCCGGGGAACCGGGCCGGTCTGCGCCTCACGGTTCACGGTTCACGGTTCGTGGAATCAGGACGCGCCGATCGCCATCCAGATCGCGCCCGCTCCCGCCGTCACCACGCACAGGACGAGGGAGAGATCGGCACTCGGGCACCGCGTCCAGCGGACCTGCGGCGCCGGTTCGTCCCCGCTCGCCGCCGGACCCGAACGAAGCCATTGGTCGATGCTTCGCCCCGCCCGGTCGCTCGTTCCTCGGAAGCGGTCGACGAGGGAGCCTCCGAAGGCGAACACCGGAATCGTCCGGTCCTCGTCGAGTGCCACCTCCAGTGTGCCGTCGTCGGTGACCGAGACGGCCCGGATCGCCGTCCTCGGGACGATATGGGTCCGAAGCGGGTTGACCACCAGGAGCACCTCGTCGCGCACTATCACTTTGCAGCTCACGACCCTCCCGATGATTCCGGCGAGTGCCAGGTACACCGGAATTCCCTGCCATCCGGTCCGGAAACCGTTCACGGAACTGACCTTGTACACAGCGGCGATCGTGACGATCCCCAGACCGAGGACGAAAATCCCGGAAAGCACCGGCCAGGATCTGCGCCTCAGCACGGTCGAATTCATCGCTCTCTGCCTCACTGTCCTTTGTTCCGGTCGCCCGGGCAGCCCATGAGAGGCTACCCGGGCGCTGATTCAGCAGGCGCCTACGGCATTCCCCGGACTCGCGGCGCCGGCGCCGCAGAATGTTCCGCTCAAACCGGCGTTGAGGCTGACGTTGGCGTAGGTGGCGCCCCAGTCGACCGTCTTGCGGTATCCGTAGATGGTGACGTTCTCCGCCTGGTACACCGACTTGACGCGGGTGCGGCTGACGAAGGCGGATCCCCGCCAGCTTCCCGCGAGGCCCCGTGCCACGACTCCTCCACCGACGGTCCAGGCCAGGCTCTTGCCCGCGGCGGCGTAGTTCCAGCTTCCCGTGGTCAGGCCGTCACCGAGGAATGTCGCTCCCACGATGCCCACCCCGAGCACGGTGCACGCTCCTGCCGAGACCACCAGGCAGGCCCCGAATCCCACGGCCGGCAGAACTCTGTTCTTCCAGCCGTCCCAGGTGCCGAACGTGTCCTTCAGCCCGGATTTGGTCTGGCTCCAGGCGGCGCCCCAGTTCCCCTTCTTGATGTTGCCCCAGATGCCGTCCTTCTTGCGGCGTTCCTGGTCCGCCTTCTTCTTCGCCTGCGCCGCCAACTGCGCGTCGACCTTCTTCCGGGACGCGGCGGCCTGGGAGGCACGCTTGCGGGCGTAGCCGTCGTCGATGAGGTAGTGGGACGGGTTGGCCCGGTAGGCGGCGTACTTCTTGCGGGACGACTTGTCCTTGAGCGGAGTCTGCTTCCAGACCCACTTGCCGTTCTTGTAGACGTAGCCGGCGGACATACCGCGGTCGGCGGCCCAGCGGTCGTCGGCGGCCTGACCGCCGTCGGTGGGGCCGAGCGGGCGCATGCCGTCGGGGTCGGACTTGGTGACCGGGCTGTTGTGCGCGTAGGAGTACGCGTTCATCTGGGCCGGCTCGTCGGCGTCGATGACCGGGTCGACGGAGAGGAAGCGTCCCAGCTCGGGGTCGTACTCGCGGGCCCCGAGGTGGACCAGGCCGGTGGGGTCCTGGGTGCCGCCGACGAAGCCGCGGGTGCCCGGGAGGGTCTCGCCCCGATCGGAGCGCAGCTCGCCGAAGGGGAGCTGCTTGCGCCGGGTGACCGCGAGGGTGGTCATGGCCACGGCGGCCATGGAGGTGCCCTGGTGGTCCGGGAGCAGGAAGGAGAAGCCCTTGCCGGTGCGGACCGCGACGGTCTCGTCCTCGTGGGTGTAGTGGCGCACCCCTTCCTTGGTGCCGTCGGCGGCGATCTTGAGTTCGTTACCACCGGGCAGGGTGAGGGTCCGGCTGCCGTCGGCGTCCTCGGTGATCAGGCGGTCACCGTCGGCGTCGTACAGGTAGCCGGTGGTCCGGCCGCCCTCGGTGAGGGTGGCGAGGCCCCCCTCGTCGTTCCAGGTGAGGTCCTGGGTCCTGGTGCCGATGGTGCGCTTGGTGGTGTTGCCCGCCTCGTCGTAGGCGAAGCTGCTCTTCTGCCCGTCGAGGGCGCCGCCCTTGACCGACGTGGTCTGCACGGCGTGCGGGAGACCGGTGCCGGGGGCGTTGTGGGCGTACGTGGTGGTGGCGTCGGAGCCCGCCAGGGCGCCGGTGCCGTGGTCGGTCCGACCGGTGCGGTTGCCGGCGGCATCGTAGGTGAAGGTCTGCCAGTAAGGGTCCGGTCCGCCCGCGGTGGTGGCCGACGGTGTTGCGGCGCAGTCCTTGGTTGCCGTCCACGCCTCGGACAGGCGGCCCAGGGCGTCGTTGGTGAAGCACTGGGTGTCGGTGGTCCGGTCGGCGTCCTGGCCGGAGGTGGTGGTGATGCCGGTGATGCCTCCGGCGTCGTCGTAGGCGTAGGACGTGTCGTCGATCCGCTGCGGGGCGACGTCGCGGTCGGTGGTCTGCCGGATCACCCGGCCGGTGGACTCGTCGTAGACCCGGCTCCGGTAGACCTTCTTGCCGAGGGTGCCGTACTCGGTGCGCACCGGCCGCGAGAAGACGTCGTGGGAGGTGGCGTTGACGAGGGTGACGGCTCCGGCGGTGGTCTTCTGCGGCAGGTTGCCCTCGCCGTAGACCGTGGTCTGCCGTTCGGCGGGCAGGTTGCCGACGGCCGGGTGCTTGATCCATTCCGGGGCACCGGTGTAGGCGTTGTAGCCGTACGTCCAGGAGTACGTCCCCGCGAGCGCCCCGGCCTCGGCCGGGATGGTGACGGCACTGGCGGTGGGCTGGTAGCGGTCGTCGTAGGCGGTGGTGGCGGAGATGTACTCCTTGCCGTCGATGTAGCGGACGCCGGCGGTGGCCTGGCCCTTGGCGACGGTGTCGTAGGTCCACTTGGCCAGGAGGGCGGAGCCCTTCTTCAGGCTGGTGCGACGGCCGAGTTCGTCGTATCCGGTGGTGAGGGTGATGCCGCGGGCATCGGTGCTCGACGTGGTCCGGCCGAGCCGGTCGTACGCGGTGGTCGAGACGCCCTTGTCCGGGTCTTCGGTCCTGATCTCCTGTCCGCGGGCGTCGAAGGTGTGGGTCCAGGTGTTGCCCGCCGGGTCGGTGACGGTCAGCGGCTCGTCCCACTTGCCGTAGGTGTACGTGGTCTTCTGGGACGTGGTCCGCGCGGCGTCGGTGTACTCCAGGCGCGCGGTGGTCCGGCCGCGGGCGTCGGTGACCGCGGTGGTGGCGGTGCCGCCCGTGGGCGGGATCACCGTGGTGCGGTCGCCCTCGTGAACGGTCCGGGTGCGGTACTTCTCGTCGCCGTAGGAGCGGGTGATCGCGTCGGTGACCCTGCCCATGCCGTCGTGGACGTTCTCGGTCATGGACGGGATCTTGTTGTCCGCGCCGGACACCAGCGCCTCGGACGGCGCGCCGTCCGCGTAGTACGCCGCGTACGTCTTGTACACGTCGCCGCGGCTGTCGTACAGCGTCTCGGTGACCACGCGGTTCTTGGTCCCGATGGCCGGGGCCTGGGTCTCGCGGTCGCGCAGCAGCCCGTCGAACAGCTGGTACGTGGTGGCGTACGAGCCGTCGTACTGGAGCGTCTTCGTGGAGACGGCGTTCGCAGCGGTCCGGGAGATGGTGTAGCCGTACTCGGTGGAGGGCTGGTTCGCGTGGTCCGCCTTGGACCAGCCGGGGTTCCACACCTTGAGGGTGCGGCCGAGCCCGTCGTGGACGGCGTCGGTGCGCTTGCCGTTGGCGTCGACCACGGCCGTGGGCACGCCGCGGGCCGGATCGTTCTCGGTGGCGGTGACGTGACCGAGGGCGTTGGTCACGGTCGTCGTGGTCGGGGCCTCGATCGTGGCCGGCGTGTAGGCGGTGGTGGTGGTCCTGTCGTCGGCGTCGGTCTCGGTGAGCTCCCGGCCATGGATGTCGTAGGTGTGCCGGGCGGTGGTCAGGTAGCCGGTGCCCTTGTCGTCCTGCTCGTCCAGGCGGGTCACATCGCCCTTGACCGGTGCGGTGTCGAGGGTGGTGGCGCCGTCGTAGTAGTGCCGTTCGACGGAGATCAGGTCGGCGGGCAGCGCGGGGGTGCTGTCGCAGGCGACCGCGACCTTGCGGACCTCCTTGACGAGGGTGAGGAGGTTCTTCTCCGTATTGCGGGCGTACGAGGTGGTGGTGCAGCTCTCGTCGCCGGACTTGGCGGTGTCGCCGAGGTCGGACTCGGTCAGCGGCAGACCGTAGGTGTCGAAGGTGCGCGTGAGGCGGGTGGAGCGCCAGCCGTCGCCGACCGCGGTGCGGGTGGTCTCGGCCTTGCTGCCGGTGGCGTACGCCGTGAGGGCGGAGAGCCCGGTGCGCTTGTGGGTCGCGGTGGCGGCGCCGTGCCAGGGCTCGTACGCGGTGGTGGTGACCGGCTTGCCGCCGTCCCCGTCGTACGTGGCCTCCTCGCGGGTCATGCCCGCGAACGCCTCGTGGTCGGTGACCTTGACGCCTTCGTGGTCGGCGACCTCAATGCCGTCGACGCCGCGGAAGTAGCGGTACTCCTTGAGCGTCTGCTTGCCCTCGGCCGGGGCGCCGGTGCGGACCTGGACGCGGCCGTAGCCCTTGCGGTCCCCGTAGGTGAGGTGCTTGGCCTTGGTGAACTCGTCCTCCTCCTTGGCCCAGGCCATGCCGTCGAGGTAGCGGTAGTCGGTCTCCTTGACCGGGGCTCCGCCGGTGTTGTCGGACTCCAGGACCTGGGTGACGACGTAGGTGTGGAACCAGTCGAGGTACGGCTCGTACTCGGCGGCCGGGGCGTCCGGCGGCGACCACATCACCGGGTAGCAGCGACGGGTGTTGGAGGCGGGCTTGGGTACGTCACCGGCCTTGCAGTCGCGTGCGGAGTAGGTGACGCCGATGGTGCCGCCGGTCTCGGTGTCGATGCCGTAGACGCGGTAGCGCACCAGCGGCGGGACGGGGTCGGGGCGGCCGCCGGTGGTGGCTCCCTCGACGCGGTTGGCGAGCTGCTGGCCCTTGAACGTGACCGCGGGAAGCGTGACGTCGCCGGTGCCGGTGTGTCCGGTGCGGGTGATCGACGCCAGCCACAGGGCGGGGTCGGTCCCGTCGCCGGTGGCGGGGAACTGCTGGGTCAGCTTCCAGGTGTCGACGGGCTTGTAGGCGCCGCCGGTGAGCACGGAGGTGTCGATCCGGGTGAGCCGTTTACGGCTCCAGAAGGACGGCGAGTAGCGGTCCTTGCAGGTGTCCCCGGCCTTGCAGTAGCGGTCGAAGGGCACGTCGGGCCAGTTCTTGGCGTGGGCGGAGTCGAAGGTGCCGCAGTCGCTCAGGCAGCGTTCGGACACCGTGAAGTCGACCCGGCCGGCCGCCTTCTTGCCGTACATGGTGTCGGAGCGCAGCCCGTAGTCGATGTGGTCGAGGTGGCCGCCGCGGTCGTAGGCGGTGGCGGTGGAGGCGCCGGTGTTCGCGTCGACGTCACGGCCGTAGTGGTTGGTCTCCTTGTTCCAGTAGTAGGCCATGGCGTCGGAGTGCGGGTCGACGACGTAGTCGAGGTTCCATCGCCATGCCTGCTTGCACCAGGAGTCCTTGAACGCGCCGGCGTGGCACGGCTCGCCGGTGTGGTTGCCGAACACCGGGACGGTCCAGGTGGAGTTGGTCTCCGGCTTGCCCTCGGCCCAGCCGGGCAGTCGGTTGTAGCCGAAGTAGTAGCGGGTGCCGTCGGGGGTGGTGACGCGCCAGTACTCGCCGTCGTTGTCGCCGTTGCCGCGGTCGGCACTGGTGAGCCGGTCGACCTTGGTGCCGTCGTCGCTCTGGAGGTGCCACTCGCCGCTGGTGTCGTCCTTGACGAGCACGTTGGACTGGCCGCCGAGGTTGAGTACGGCGTTGTCGGTCTTCCAGCACAGGTCACCGCTCTTGTCGGTGCCGTTGCCGTCCTTGGCGTCGTCGGAGCAGGAGATGTAGCGGCGTTCGATGTAGCCGGGCTCCATCGACCAGCCGTCGCCGATCCAGTTGGACTGGTTGTTCGTCGCCGCGGTGCGTCCGTCGACGGCCTGCGAGGAGTAGGACAGGCTCAGTTCCGGTTCGGCGCCGCCGGGCACCTCGGGGGTGTCGATGTCGTACGTCCAGGAGAAGCCGCCGTTCGAGCCGCCCGCCGACCAGGACGCGGACGGTGCCAGGGACGTTGCCGCGAAGTCACCGGACGCTCCGGAGGCGGCGGCGGTGGCGGCCAGCAGGACGGTGCCACTGCTCGCGGACAGGCCACTGGCCGACCTCGCCGCGGCGGGGGCGTCCGTCACCGGCGCGGTCCTCGCGTCGGCGGCGGTTGTCGCCGGAAGCGCGACCGACGCCGACAGCGTGGCGTTCCCGGTGTCGTTGACCGTCTTCAGCGAGGTGCCCGTGCCGCATCCCTTGCCACCGGGCGCCAGGAGCACGCACGACGGCAACTGACGCAGTGTCAGCCGCGAGGCCCAGTCGCCGCCGAAGGCGTTCCGGAAGGCGGAGTAGTCGACCTCGACGTCGACCGTGCCGGCGGCCCCGTCCAGCGGGCGCACGGCGAGTACGACGCCGTCGACGCCGAGGGCCTCGGCAGTCTGCCGGTCCAGCACCTGGACCTGCGCCTGCCGGGGCCCGGACGCCACCGCCGCTCTGCCACTCGGCCCCCCGCCGGAGACGCCCTTGCCGGAGACGCCCTTGCCGGCCGTGGACCGGCCGATGCGGACGGGAGTTCCCGCGGCCTCGGCGGTGCCCTCGGCCGGCAGGGCGACCGTGACGGTCGCCGCCTTCGGCCAGGCGGCCTCCCGTTCGTCCTTCGCGGACCGGCCGGCGGTCCGGTCGGGCCTGGAGATCCGGTGCTTCTTCACTTCGGAGGTGGGCACCGGGTCCGGCTTCTTCAGTCCGGCCAGTGACAGTTCGGCAGCGGCAGCCACCGGGCCGCCCAGCAAACTGGCCAACAGATAGGCCACCAGGGACAGTGCGACCCAACGCGCCGCGCGCATACGTCTGTTGACCGCACGGCCGGGAAGCCGGAACGGTCTCGCCCGCAAAACTGACACCGAATTTTCCCCCACAGAATATTCATAATGATGGAGATCTCCGAGAACCTAACACCATGCAATGACCACGTAAAGAGAAGATCGCAAACGGGCGGAACGCATGGACGATCACCCGTCGACCACTCAAAAAGTGTCCCTGCGGGGGAACTTGCCCCCGAACGGACACATCCGGGTCCAGGACACATCATCCACCCGGGGAGATCTGCGGAAGCATGAACACAACGGCACCCAATCCAGACATAGTTGGCCATTGAATACGTTTCACGACTCATCACTCCTCTTTCCCCGCAACCTCACCCGGCAAGGTTGTAGGGTGCGCGGAAAATCATGTACGAATTGAAAAGGAGACGTAATGAGTAGCCAACGGAGACGGCTGAGATCCGGCCGTCCTCGCCGCATGCCCATCGCTATCGCATGGGCATGCGCCGTGGCTGCCACGGCGGCGATATCCGTGCCGGCGAGCGCGCACGACGGCGTCGCGGACGAGCCGTCGAGCCCGGTCCCGGCATACTCGGCCGAGGAGACCGGGGCGCTCGCCCGGGCGGAGTCGAGCGGGGAGCCGGTCGAGGTGCTCTCGCACCGCACCGAGGCGTCGCAGGTGTTCGCCAACCCGTCCGGCACGTTCACCGAGGAGCGGTACGCCACCGCTCAGTGGGTGCGCCAGGGAAACAAGTTGGTGGACCCCGACACCGATCTGGTGGCCGGCCGCGACGGGCGGATCAAGCCGAAGGCCGTGGCGGTGGGGCTGGAATTCTCCGGGGGCGGCGAGGGCCCGCTGGCCACCATCACCCGTGACGGACGCAGCATTTCGCTGTCCTGGCCCACGCCGCTCCCGAAGCCGCGGATCGCCGACGACACCGTGACCTACCCCGATGTGCTGCCCGACGTGGACCTGAAGCTCCGCGCCGGGGCATCCGGCTTCGCCCAGCTGCTGGTCGTCAAGTCCGCCGAGGCGGCGGCCGATCCGAGGCTCAGGACCGTCGCCTACGACATGTCGAGCCGCGGCCTCGACGTCGAGGCCGACGAACACGGCAACATCAGCGCCGTCGACCCGGCCGGCCAGGAGGTGTTCACCGCCCCCACCCCGCGCATGTGGGACAGCACGGCCGCCGCACCCGTGAGCCGGCTGTCCGCCGCGCCGTCCGAAGGCGCCCCGCCCGCCGACGAGTTCGAGCCGGGCCACGGTGCCCAGCAGGCCGCGATGCCGGTCTCGGTCAAGGGCGACAGCCTGGAACTCACCCCGGACACAGAGCTCCTGACGGGCAAGGACACCCGCTACCCCGTCTACATCGACCCGTACGTCGAGGGCTCCCGCTACTCGTGGACCATCGCGTACAAGAAGTACCCGAACACCGCCTACTTCAACGGTGCCGGGTTCAACGGCGGCACGACCACCGCACGGGCCGGCTACGAGAACGAGACCAACGGCCTGGCCCGCTCGTACTTCCGCATGAACACCAAGAACCTGTGGAGCACCGACAAGCAGGTCCTCAAGTCCACGTTCCGGATCAAGAACACCTGGTCCTGGTCCTGCACGGCCAAGCCGATCGAGCTGTGGCGCACCGCCGCCATCGTGTCGTCCACCACCTGGAACAACCGCCCGGCCCGGCGCGAGAAGATGGACTCCGTCAACGCGGCCAAGGGCTGGGGCTCGGGCTGCCCGGCCGGCAACCTCGCCTTCGACGTGACGAAGGGGGCCAAGGACGCGGCGGCCTCCAAGTGGAACACCATCACCTTCGAACTCGCGGCCTCCAACGAGTCGGACGTGTACGGGTGGAAGAAGTTCGACGCCAAGTCGGCGGTCCTGTCCACCGAGTACAACACCGTGCCCAACGCCCCCACCGCTCTGGACACCATCCCCAGCACCAAGAACAGCAAGGGCTGCGGCAACACCGCACCGTACGGCCTGATCGGCAACACCGACATCTACCTGACCGCCAAGGGCAGCGACCGCGACGGCGGCACGGTCAAGGTCAAGTTCCACCTGTGGGCCACCGGCCACCACCCCAATGACGATCCCAAGGGCGTCATCATCGTCGACAAGACGGTCTCGGTCTCCTCGGGCACCACGGCGAAGCTCAAGGTGACGAAGGCGACGCTCACCCCGTACCTGAGCACCGCCTCCGGCAACTTCTCCTGGAAGGCCCAGGTCAGCGACGCCTCGGCGTCCTCCGAGTGGAGCCCGCCCAAGGGCGCCGCCGGCTGCCGGTTCGTCTTCGACCCGACCCGTCCCAGCACCCCGCCCGGCATCGTCTCCAGCCAGTTCCCCGACGGCAGCGACGGCTGGCCGGCCGTCACCGGTTCGGTCCGCACCTCGGGTTCCTTCGTCCTCTCCAGCGGCGGCGTCAAGGACGTCACCTCGTACGAGTACTGGACCGACACCGCCCCGACCGTGCGCACGGCAACCCCGACCAGCGCCGGTGGCAGCGTCACCGTCAAGATCACCCCGACCACCGCGGGCAGCAACCACTTCTACGCCCGCAGCCTGGACAAGGCGGGCAACAAGTCGGACACCGCCGACTACCTCTTCTACGCCAACGGCCCCAAGGAGGCCGACAAGCCGGGCGACATCAACGGTGACGGCAATGCCGACCTGTACGGCGTCGACAAGGACGGCACGCTCAACCGCTTCTACGGAACGGGAGACGGAACCGTCGCCCAGGCGTCCGATGCGGCCTCCACGCTCAACTGGACCGGGGCCCTGATCACCCATCGGGGTGACTGGACCGGCGACGGCTACGAGGACCTGATCTCCCTCAAGCACGACGCCGCCTCGGACACCCACCGGTTGTGGATCCATCCCAACACCGGCTACGGCTACGCGTGTTCCGACTGCGAGGGCACCGACAACGACCAGCGCGAACTGACGGTCTACGACGAGGCGAACAACCACTGGAAGAACGGCGCCAAGCAGATCCTTGCCGTCGGTGACGTCGACGGCCCCCTGGACATCGACAACGACGGTGTCCCCGACGTCCCCGGTCACCCCGACCTGATCGTCAACGACGGCACCTTCATCTGGCTGTACTACGGCAGCGCCGACGACCGCCTCGACCTCGACCGCGAGCCGGTCCTGCTCGCCGGTCCGGACGACCCCATCTCCGACGGCGTCTCCAAGGTCAGCGAGGTCACGCTCGCCGCCCCGGGCGACTGGAACGGGGACGGCCAGGCCGACCTCGTGGTCCGCTACGAACGGCCGGACGCCGGAGGACTCTTCGTCTTCCACGGCAAGGAGGGCGAGGGCGGCTTCGACATCAGCGTCTCGGAACGCACCACGATCGGCACCAACTGGAGCACCACCACGGTGCCATTGCTCACCGCCGCGCCGGACGCGAACAACAACGGCAAGCTCGACCTGTGGGTCACCACACCCAACTCCGGTCGGCTGCGCGTCTTCCGTGACCTGAGCGAAAGCAACAGGAGTGACGTCGGCGTGGCGTCGGAGGCGTTCGCCGGATACCAGTCGATCGGCTGACGGCGGCCCGCGGGCAGCCGGACGGCCCCGCCCGGGGCCGTACTCCGGCCCCGGGCGGCACGACGATGCCGGGAGCGGGCCCCGCGAGGGCTCGCCCCGGCATCGTCGTGGACAAGTGCCCCGCGGATGCCGGGAGCGCGGGGTGCTGCGGTCCCGGCCGAACCCGGTGCCGGACGGTCTCCCCGGGACCGGGCTCGGTCTTCCGTGCCGTCGGTGGTCGAGTGGGACCGTGGACGGCTTCGAGATCGACGAGAACATGGTGCGCTCCCGGGCGCGGGAGGAGCATCCGGACCTGGTGGGAATGGGGTGCGCGAGGTGGTCGGCGGTTGGGACAACCGGCTGTTGCGCCTCGGGGCGGGCCGGAGCCCGACCGTTAGGGTACGGGGGTCTGCATCCGCGTCCGTGGGGCGAGCACCTTGCCACCGGGGACGCGGGGGCGGATTCACCCGTGAGAGCCCAGGATGGCCTGCCGCAGGCCATCCATGACCAATGGAGTTCGAACAACATGAGACCCAGACGCCTGCGCCGGTACGTGTGCATAGCAACTCTCCTCGCCGTCGGCCCCCTGGCCGGATGCTCCTCGTCGGACGATTCGGCCGAGCCGACGCGGACGGAATCGTCGTCCGGCCGGCCCTCGGACGAGAGCGGCAGCCCGAAGGCGTCGGCCCCGGCGTTCGCCACCCCGGCCGAGTGCGGCGGCCTCCAG
Organism: Streptomyces sp. NPDC056061; assembly: GCF_042266885.1. NCBI lineage: Bacteria > Bacillati > Actinomycetota > Actinomycetes > Kitasatosporales > Streptomycetaceae > Streptomyces > Streptomyces sp. NPDC056061. Next base: position 85,499 of record NZ_JBHJWQ010000021.1, read on the forward strand.
CTCAAGGGCGACGCGACCTTTGCCGGTCCGGCCCTGTCGAAGTGTCTGGTGGCCGCGATGAACGCATACGGATCGGGCACGGAGTCCGTGCAGTCGGGGGAGGAGTCGGGGACCTCGCAGTTCGTCTTCGGGGACGAGCCCGCGCTGTCCGGCTCGATGACCGGACCGGAGGGGGAGAAAGCGTTCGTCTTCAAGGGCGACGACGAGTGGATCAAGACCCCGGGGCTCGGCAAATGGGTCAAGGGGGACAAGAACAGCACCGATCCGCAGGAGCAGATCGTGGCCGCCACCGGGAAGCTCTATCGCGCGCTCGCCGATCCGGCGATGACGGCCCAGATGATCGCGTCGGCGCCGGAGTGGACCGTGGAGCGGGAACGGCCCGTGATCTCCCTGGACAACGGGGAGGACGTCACGGCGTGGCGGATCGTGAACAAGAAGCCGTACACCTTCCTGGGCTCGGAAGTCCGGGAGCACATCCTGTGGTTCGGTGACGACTTCACGCCTTACGGCGGGCAGGCCGAGTCCCGAGCGGCCGGTGTGCTGGCCACGACCACCCAGCGTTTCTACGATCTGGGCGAACCGGTGACGATCGAGCCGCCCGAGTAGACGTACCGGTCCGGGCTTCGGTCCCGGTCCGCGCATGCGGCCGGACCGGAGCCCCCGGGACGCCCCAGCCCCCCGGCCGGTACCACGGCCAGCCGGCCACAGCAGCCTCCGGCGTGACCGGCCCGCGCTCCAATGCGTCGGAGGGTGATCGGAGAAAATCTTGAGGCACGTGGCTTTCGGGTGTGCCGAGGCTACGCGTTGCCGAACCATCCGGGCACGTCGAGCAAGAATGGCTCTGCGGGAGTCATTCTGCGCAGGTCGGCTTCCAGCGCGCGAAGGCGATCTTCTCCGAGGGCCTGAGCCCAGTCGGCCCGGAGGCGGTCGAAGATGCGGGCCGACAAGGCCAGGCACTCAATGCCGCGATCGGTGAGTCGCACGATCTTGCGCCGCGCATCGCGCGGATCTGTGCCGCGTCCCACGTAGCCGAGGCGCTCAAGTGTGTCGATCGTCTTGCCCGCTGCCTGTTTGGAGATTCCGAGCCGACGGCCGAGATCCGCGGCGGTCGTGCCGTCCTTGCCGATTGCCTGGAGGACGTAGCCGTGCATCGGCCGGACGTCGGGATGTCCTTGGCGTGCGAGCTCGTCGTGGAGGTCATCGATGAGGACGCGGAAGGCAAGGAACAGTCGCAGCGGCAGCTCGAAGCCAGGGGAGTCACTTGACACGATCGACAACCAGGTTCACCATTTCGACAACCATGTTGTCGAGTTTAAGGGATTCCGCGATGTCTGTCATCCGTCATGCCGAGAGCCGCCGGACCGAGACGCCCAACGCCGTCATGACCACGCTCGCCTCTCCGACGCTGGGCGGCGCCGAACAGGCTCTGTGGCGCGTCGATATGCGACCTGGCGCCACGGGCCCTCTCCACGCATTCGATGCCGAGCAGGTGTGGACAGTGGTGGACGGCGGCGCGACCGTTGAGCTCAAGGGTGAGACGCTGATCGTGGTGCCGGGCGACACGGTCGTCATGCCCGCCACAGCGCCGCGGCGCGTGTACGCCGACCCGGAGGTGGGCTTCGCCGCCATTGTTGCCGCCTCCCCGGGCGCGTGCGCTTCCGCTCCCGATGGCACCGGCAAGACGGTGCCGGCCTGGACCGTTTAGGCGGAACGACGCCTGGACCGCCGGGCCCGAGGGCCGAAGTTCGACGTGCCGAGGTGAAAGGTGGCACAGCACCGGGGGCACATGACCGCGGCCACACTCCCCCGGCCGCCGCTCACGGCAGATCCAGCTCCGCGCGGACCGTCTTGCCCGGGGACTGCCGGTCCAGCACCGCCCACCGGTCGGCGAGTGCGTCGACGAGGACCAGCCCGTGTCCGTGGGCGGAGCCGGACGGCGGCGCCACCAACTCCCGCGGCCCCGGGGGCCGTCGCTCGCCCCGGGTGTCGCTGACCTCGATCCGCAGCACAGCGGGCTCGTGTCCGTTCCGCGGTGTGTGGCCGAGCCTCAGCTCGAAGTCCCGGCCCGGCACCCGGCCGTGGGTCGCCGCGTTGGCGGCGAGTTCGGCGATGATCAGTTCGGCCGTCTCCGAAGCGTCACTGCGGTACGGAATGCCCCAGTCGTGCAGCACGTGCAGGGCCAGGCGGCGGGCGAGCCTGACCCCGCGCGGCGTGGAGCTGAAACGCTGCACGAACACACGTACGGTAACCGGAGGTTGGGGGGTGGTGATGGCTTCCATGCCTCCACCGTGGCGACCGGAAACCCCTCGGACCAGCGCGGAAACTCGTACGCTGTGTCAGCGTACGGGTGCGGAGGGTGGACAGTAGGGGTAACCGTCCGTGACCCTGGGCGAGTTGTCTGCCGGTGGCTGTGACCGGCACGGAGTACGGCGAGCACGGAGGTGGCCGGACATGACGGACGGCGTCGGTATGGCGGGCGGGACGACGGGGTCGAACGGGGAGCCGGAGCCCTCGGACAGCCTGCGGACGTTCGGGGAGATCGTCAAGATCTTTCGCAAACGGGCCCTGCTCACCCAGGAGCAGTTCGCACCCCTGGTGCAGTACTCGGTGCCGACCGTCGCGTCGATCGAACAGGGCCGCAGGTTCCCGCCGTTGGCCTTCATCGAGCGCTCCGAGGTGGTGCTCGACGCGTTCGGGGCCATCAAGGCGGCGGCGAAGCATCTGTCCCGGCGGCCGGGCATCGCGAGTTGGTTCCACCAGTGGGCGCAGCTGGAGGCCGAGGCGATCAGCCTGTACACGTACGAATGCCGGTTGATCCCGGGGCTGTTGCAGTCGGAGTCGTACGCACGGGCACTGTTCCTCAACCAGCTCCCGCCGCTCGGCGACGAGCAGATCGAGAAGCAGCTCGCGGCGCGGCTGGACCGCCAGCAACTGCTGCGGGAGCGGCCGAACACCAACTACAGCTTCATCCTCGAAGAGCACCTCTTCCTGCGGCGCACCGGCGGCACGGAGGTCACCCGGGAGGCGATCGACCACATCCTCGACTTCGCCGAACTGCGCAACGTCGAGGTCCAGATCATGCCGCAGACCCGCGAGAGCCACGCCGGGCTGCACGGCCCGATCCAGCTGCTGGAGACCCCTGAGCACAAGTGGCTCGGATACAGCGAGGGCCAGAAGTGCGGCCACCTCCACGCCGACCCTTCTGTGGTCAGTGTGCTCCAGATGCGGTATGCCAGGATGCGTTCACAGGCCCACACCCCCGAAGACTCCGTGGGCCTGTTGCAGCGGATGCGAGGAGCGGTATGAGCACCACCACAGAACTGTCCTGGTTCAAGAGCAGCTACAGCAGCGGCGACGGCGACTCCTGCGTCGAAGTCGCCCTCTCCTGGCACAAGTCCACCTACAGCGGCGGGGACGGCGACTCCTGCGTGGAGGTCGCCGCCTGCCCCACCACCGTCCACGTCCGCGACTCCAAGGTCGAGCAGGGCCCGCAGCTCGCCCTCTCCCCCGCCGCCTGGACCGGCTTCGTCGGCTACGCGGTGGGCACGGCACGCGCCTGACGACGCACAGCGCCGCCGAACGGCACCGCGCGACACCGCGCCGCGCACCGGAGTCGATCCGGTGCGCGGCGCGGCTGTTCGGCGGACGGTGCGCGGCGCGGTGTTCGGCGGACGGTGCGCGGCGCGGCAGTCCGCGGGCGATGCGCGGCCCGCGACAGTTCCGCAGGCGATGCGTGACTACGAGAGCGCGAGCTCGGTGACGTCGGTGGCCTCCAGGACCCACGTCGCGCTCAGGCCGCCCTCCTTCACCCGCGCGGCGCCGTCGCCCTTGAGGACGCCGATCCGCTTGCCGGACAGGGCGATCTGAATGGCGTGGGTGTACTCGTGGACCCACGAGGCGCTGAGACCGCCCTCCTTCACGTACGCGTCCCCCGTGTCCTTCAGCACGCCGATGCGGTTGCCCGAGAGTTCGAGCTGGATGACGTCGTCCGCCTCCCGGACCCATGTGGCACTCAGGCCGCCCTCCTTCACCCAGGCCACCCCGGTGCCCGAGAGGACACCGATGCGGTTGCCCGAGAGGTCGATGCCGATGACATTGGTCGACTCCTTGACCCAGGTCGCGGAGAGGCTGCCCTCCTTGACGAACGCGTCGCCGTTGCCCTTGACGACGCCGATGCGGTTGCCCGACAGCTCCAGCTCCTTGACCTTGTCGGACTCCTTGACCCAGGTCGCGGAGAGGCCGCCCTCCTTCACGTATGCCTCGCCGTTGTCCTTCAGCACACCGATGCGGTTGCCTGCCAGGGCGATCTGCTTGACGTCGTCGGCCTCGCGGACCCAGTTGGCACTGAGGCCGCCCTCCTTCACGTATGCCACGCCGTCGCCCGTGAGGACACCGATGCGGTTGCCGGAGAGGGTGATCTGCTTGACCTTGTCGCGCTCCTTCACCCAGGTCGCGGAGAGGCCGCCCTCCTTCACGTAGGCGTCACCGTTGGCGCGCAGCGTGCCGATGCGGTTCCCGCCGTCGCCGGAGACCGTGTCGGGTGCCGCGTTCGCCGTCGCCGCGCCGGCCAGACCGAAGACGGCGAGAACGGCGGTCACCGCGGTGAGAGTCTTGAGGTTCATCCGAGTAACTCCTTTACGGAGAGCGGCCCTTGGGCCCGGTTCGCGGTGCCCCAGGGGGATCTGTCGATCCGGACCCTCAACGACCAAAGGACACTGATGGTGTGTAGGCCATTGGAGTGATGACGGCGCGCTGGACGGAGCTTTGCCGAGCGCCGTACAACCGATGGTGAAGGCATGAACGGGATCCCGGACGAGAGGGGCACCGACGGTCCTCGCCGCAACCTGTCGACAGGGTGCGTGCGGAGGTGCACGAGGGGTGCGCGCCGGGGTGCGCGCCTTGATAGCGTCGCTCCCGCGATCGCGGTCCGCTCCCCACCGGGGTCGTCGCCGTGCCTCTTACGGCCCTCGGACGGGCGGTCGGCGGAGCGGGTGTGCTGTCGGCACGGGGAGGTTGGCGGCAAGGACGAAAAGGGCCCGACGCATGAGTCTCGCGCAGTTGCACTACACCTCTGCCTCTGCGGACGACGACGGAGGCGGTGGGGGTGGTGGTGCGCGGTTCACGGCGGTCAGCGCGGGACTGCCCACGCAGGTGCTCGCCGACGCCGAGCAACTCCTCCATTACGAGCCGCCCGCCGACGCCCCGGCCCGCCCGAACTCCGACGAGCTCCGTTCCTTCCCCGAGGCGTTCGGCTTCAGTGCGCTGTCGGACGGCGGATACCTGCTGAGCCGTACGGTCGCACTCGGCGGTCCCGGGTCCACGTCGCCCGCCGACCACGGCCCCGGATCCGGCACCGGCAGCGTCGGATTTCACGCGCACGCGGTGCACCTCCCGGCCGGTACACGGCTGCCGGACGACGCGCTGCCGATCAGCGCCTGGCGGTCACCGAGCTGGTCCTCGACCCCGCCGGACGCGGGCGCACCCGACCGCATATCCGCGCTGCCCGCCTCCGCCGCCTTCGGGCCGGAGGCGCTGAACGACTTCGCGGTCTCCCGGAGCCCCTGGCTGGCGGCGGTCTTCGCCGATCTGCGCCGGGTGTACGAGGACCCGGGCGCCGGGCGTCTGGTCCTCGTGGAGCGGCACAGCGTCGATGTGGCCCGGTGGATCGCCCTCGCCTCGGCCGTACTCCCGCCGGACGACGCGCACCGGCTGACGTTCACGACGTACACCCGCCGTCCGGCGCACTCCCCGCACCAGCTCGTCGGGGTGCTGCCGCAGGACGCCCCCGGGCCCGACGGCCCCCACTCCGCGGCACTGCGGGTGCACGACTGCGCCGGGGCACGTCCGCAGAGTGCGGCGAGCGGCGATGCCTGGGCCGAGACCTGCGCCCGGATCTGGCGGAACCGGTCCCCGGAGCTGTTCCGGACGGCGGCCGAACTGCCCGGCGGCCCCTTCACCGCCGGTCCGCTCGCCGTCACGGCGCTCTGTGCGGGCGTTCCGCTCGGCCCCGACGAGCGGGCCGCGGCGGCCGAGTGGGCCGCCGAGCGGCCGTACGCACTGGACGAGGAGCAGACCCACCGGCTCACCGATGCGCTGACCGATCCGGACATCGATCGCACGCCTCGCGAACTCGCCGCCGTGGCCCACCTGTTGACCGCACTCGACGGACGGTCCCCGGCAGCCGTGACGGCCTCCCTCGGTGCCCTGCTGGTGACGGAGGCGGTCTACGGCGGCGATGTCTCCGTGGAGCCCCCGGGGCGTTCCGTCTTCGCCGAGCCGGACGGGGAACGCGTCGCCGCGGCGCTCGTCGACGCCCTGGGCGACGATCTCTGTGCCGAACTGGCCACCGGCACGCCCGTCGTCGCGGACGCCGCGCCCGGCCGGAGCGTGGGACGCACCGTGCAGTTGCTGCGGATCGCGCGACTGCTGGACGTGGACTGCGCGGACCTGCTCCCCGAGGTCGTACGCCGGATGGCGCGGGCGCTGCTGGACGAGGGAGCGGGCGACTGCGCCCGGGTGCTGCTCGACCTCCTGGACGAGCAGTTCGACGTCCGTACCGCGCTGCTCGGCGAGTTGGACCGGATCGCCCCGTACGACCCGTTGGCGGCGCAGCGGCTGCTGACCGAGGTCGCCCTGCCGTTCACCGGGGCCCAGGCGCTGCCGCATCTGCGGATGTGCGCGGCGGCGGAGACGGCCGGAACGGGTGCGGGCGACGACCGGATGAAGACGCTCGGCGGCGTGCTCCGCGCCGGTGGCATGTCGCCGTTCACCGAACCCCTGGTCCTGCTGACCGGGGTGGGGCTGGTATGGGGCACGGACACGCCCACCGCGGGCGAGGCCCGGCTGCTCCTGGGCTCCGCCACCTCCGACGTGCACCGCACCGCCGGTACGTGGACCGCGCTCGTCGCCGCGGCGCTCGGTGCCCCCGCCGATGACACGGAGGCCCCCGAACTCGCCCACGACCTGCTGCGCGGTTTCCCGCAGGAGATCGACGCGCGGGTGCGCGGCGCCCTGCTGCTCCTGGAGTTCGCGCGGGACCTGCGGTCGGGGGCGGCGGAGCCCGGCTGGGCGGAGCGGGCCCGGGTGCTGTGCGCGGGGGCCGATCCCGTCGAACCGGGGGTGCGCGAGCAGGCGTTCGGCGCCCTCGCCGAGCGGCTGCTCGATCCGGACCGGCCGGAGGACGAGTTGTACGCGTTCGTCCACGGCGGCGACGCGGACCTCTTCGCGGCCTACGGCCTCGCCGCGCGCCGGGACGCGGTCCTCACCCGGCTGCGCACCGACCCCGCGTACGCGGCCGACTGCTTCGCCGTGTGGAACTCCCACCCGCACGCAGGCCCCGCCTGGAGCGAGACCCGCGCGGCGCTGCTGGAGGAGGTGCTGCGGCCGGTGGTGCGCGGCCTGTCCGCCGACGACGTCGCCGCGGTGGAGGAGGCCGCCGGGCGCGTGGGCAGCAGCCGCACCGCGGAGGCGTTCCGGGCCTGGAACCGGCCGAGCGGCTTCGGCAGGCGGCTCGGCAGCCGGCTGGTGGCCCGCGTACGACGGACGTGACGGCACCCGACGGCAGCACCCCGGACAGCTGATCACGCATGGGGGCTCGCGCTACGACGGCGTTCGGGACCGGCCTTCGTGGTGGCGCGCGTCGCGGAACCTGCCGCACACGACGAAGCCGACGGACGCGACCACCAGATAGGCCGGGACGAGCAGCACCGCGTCCGGCGTCGTTTGCTCCACGGACAGACCCGCCCCACGCGCATCGCCCTCCAGCACGGCCCGGTTGACGGTCAGGAAGGTGAGGTGCGCGCCGATCGCGGTCCACAACGGGGCCTCGGCCAGAGCCGTCCTGGCTGCGACGAGCATGAGGCCGAACACGGTGAGCAGGACCAGGTAGTCCACCGGATTCTGCCCGCCCGGCGCGAGTCCGACCGGCGGGGGTTCGCTCCCGGCCAGCCATGCCGTCCCTGCCTGGACCACCGTCGAGACACCCGGCACCAGCAGGAAGACCGCCGTGGTCCCCAGGGCCGACACCATTCCGCCGAACCGTCCGCGCAGCGCCGTCCAGGTATGGCCGCGCAGCGTGGTCTCCTCCGGCAGGGCTTCGAGCAGCAACGCGACGGCGGTGTTGGAGACGAGGAAGCCGATGAGAACGACGGGGTCGAGCCGCCGCCAGTCCAGCATCCCGGCGGCCGTGCCCGCGCCCAGTACGAGCGCGGCCGAGGCCGCCGTCACACCGACGCCGACGAGGAAGGCCCGCAGACTCGGGCCCACTCCGCCGAAGCCGAGGACTCGGGGGCGGGCCCCGCGGAGAATCAGCGGTACGGCCACAACGGTGACGAGCGCCGCGGGGAGCAGCCGGGCGGACAGCCCGTCGAGCCCGGCGGCGTCGGCGAGCGCCGGGCCGAACCCGGTACCGACACCGAGCGCCACGGCCATGACGAGACCGCCGCCGAGCGCCCGGACCACGGCCCCGAACGCGCCGGACGAGGACGTGCGCGGGGCGGGGCGGGCGGCCGTGCGGAGAAGGGGTTCGGACATGGTGCTCCCGGATCTCGACTGGACTGGAGAGAAGGAAAAACCCGTCCGGGCGGGGGCTCACACCACCGCAACTCGCCTCTCACCCCTGGGTGTTCGCCCCTGAGTCTTCGCCTCGCCCGGACGTTCTCCAGCCTCGCCCGTCGATACGGCGAGCCCGTCGTCCACGCGAAGGAATCGCCGGTACATCCTTCGACGGACCACCGGTCGCGACGGCGGCTCGCCGCACCGAACCGGCGGGCGGAGCGCCAAACGGACCGCGCGCCCGCGGACCGCCGTCGGAAGAGTTCCGCTCCGCACCGGTGCGCACGGGACCCACGGCCGGAGGCCGACCACATCAGAGACCGGCCGCATCAAAGGCCGACCACGCCAAAGGCCGACCGCGACGGAAGCCTGCCGCATCGGGGCGACGATCAGCGGGTGCATGAGTCCGTCGGCGGCGGCGTCGGCGCTCACCGGGTGTCGCACACCGCGTCCGGAGCCCCGGTACGGCTCGAACGTCCCGCTCGAACGTCCCGCTCGGGCGACTTGCTCGGGCAGTTCGGCGACCGTGTGGTGACTGCCCTCGATTTCGAGCACACGCAGGTGCGGCCGTTCGGAGCGGAGGGCAGCAGGTCGCGGCGGATTCCCGCCGCACATGGGCGGGGGCGGTGCCCGGTGGGCGCTCAGGCGTCCAGGAGTCGCGCGGCCCGTCGCTCGTCGAGTCCCCCGCGCCACCCCGCGAGCGGCAGCGTGATGTCCGAGCGCGGTGCGCCGCGCAGCATGCGCCCTGCGGCATGCCGCTCGGCGGTGGGAACGAACCGGTCCCACATCGGCGGCGGGGACGGGGCGGGAAGCACCCCGGTCTCGGCGAGCCCGATGAGAATCCCGTAGCGCTGGTACTTGTCGGTGCCGGGCACGATCTTCGCCCGTGCGACCTCCTTCTCCAGCTCGCCCGGTGTCGTCCCCGCGGGCATCGAGCGGATCAGCGCGAACAGTGTGCGCATGCGCTCGCGGTCGTCCTCCTGCGGCCGGGGCAGCCCGTGGGCCGCCGCGGCCTCCAGGTCCGGCAGGTAGTGCTCGGGCACTTCGTTCCAGGACCACCCCAGGGCGAGGCGCAGCAGCACTTCGGTGACGTCGACCTCGGACACCGGCCGCAGACCGCAGTCGGGGACGCCGTCCCCGTTCCGGGGTGCGGTGCCGAGGAATCGCGCCCAGCCGTAGGAGATCACCGTCTGCCGACCGCGCGGGGCGCTGCCCAGCCCGGCGACGAACGCCGCGAGCACCGCTTCCTCGCGCAGCACCCCGGCCGCCGCGACGGCGCGCTCGACGATCCCGGCAGCACCCCACGACTCGGCCTCACCCACCGGCCACCCGGCACGACGGGCCGCGGCCCGGTCCTCCGGGTCGCCGGACCGCTCGGTTCCCTTGACGGTTCCGGTCCGCGTGAAGCGGTATCCGTAGCAGCGCATCAGCGGCTCCAGGTCGTCCCTTTCCGGGACGGCGCGCGATATGGCGTTCATAGAGGGAGGCTACCGATCGGGACGTGTCTCGATGGTCCGGCCGTCGGGCACGACCCGATCGCGAACCTGCGGGGCGGGGCGACAACGGCCGACCGACCCGGACGACCGTCGGCCCCGCCGACGCCCCCCTCCACACACCTGCCCCCACCACCGGGCGTCCGCCCCCGGGAACAAGCCGATGGACGGCCGGAACCGCCCGCTGAAACACTGTCCACACCGTCCGGAACCCGGCGCTCCGCCGCACCCGCACGTCCGCCGATCCCCCGGGGAAGGAATCACCGATGAGCCTGAGACAGGCGGCACACAGCGCCCTTTCCCGAGCGTCCCGGCCAACGGGTCCCCGGCACACAACAGTTGCGCACTCCGCCGACCGGGTCCTCATGACAGACGTCTCCCTGCACGGTGACGTCGGGTTCGCCCTCGTCGTCCACCGTCGGCGCGACGGTTACGTGGCCGAAGAGATCTACTACGGGCTGCGGGACTCCGCCGGCACGTGGCAGGAGCCGGATCACCTCAGCGGCGGTCTCGTCGGAATCGAGCCGGAAGCCCCCGATGAGGTCCTGGAGGCACTGCGCGGCGAGAGCATGGCGGTCGTCTCGGAATCGGAATCCCTTGTCCACACCGGCCGGTGCGATCTCGACGACGGGTACGAGAGCGTGCGCTTCCTGGAAGTGCTCACGGCTCCTCGGGTCGATCACATCGAGGTGATCGACCTGAACCGGCCGGGCGCGGCCCCCGTGCGGAAGCCGACCTCTCACGCGCTGTCGGTCCTGGTGGCCCTCCCCGGGGAAAGGCTGCTCCTGAGGGCCGGGCCGGGCGGTTCGGGTCACTCCTCGCCCATCCGTTTCGACGGGGCCGGAATCACCGTCGAGGGCACGTCGTGACGTGATGACGACGGCAGGCCCACACGTCGGGACCTGCCGTCGCGCCGTCCACGGCACGCGACTGAACGCGACCGGCGCGGCCCGGACGGGACAGGGGACCGGACAGGACCCGACTGGACGGAACGGGAGTCCGGTCCGGGCCGTCACCGGGGAGTGCTCGTGCGCCCGGTCAGCCGCAGCCGTACTGCTCGGCGAGGTTGTCGACGGCCTCCCGGAGAATCGGGCGGGAGGCTTTGATCAAGGCAGCGTCGTTCCAGTCCTCCGCCATGACAACGCCGGGCGCGACCTTCAGCACGACGGTGACGTACCGCTTGTCCGTCCTCATCTCCTTCGGGCAGGAGGAGGGCAGTTGGACCTCGCTCTGCCGGGGGCTCACCCACCCGGACCCGCCGTCGGTGAACGGGACGGCACCTTTCAAAGGCTCGTTCAGGGTGTTGGCGGGCTGGACGTCGAGGGAGTACTGACCACGAAAGTTGTCGCCTTCACCCGTCTCGCGTCCCACGAAGCAGACAGTCGAGAACACCGGGTCCGCCTGCTTGTCCTTGCTGGGGCGGAACTCGTCCACGGCGAGCTTGCCGCCCTTGCGGTCGTACAGCAGGCTCGCCGTCTCCTCCGTCAGCATTCCCAGGCACAGATTCTTCGCCCGGAGGTTCTTCAACTGACTGGGCCACAATTGAACGATAGCCACAACGATTGCCCCGATCACAAGCACAACCGGAAGCACCAAGTATTTTCTGTTCATCAAATTCCTTGTGTGCGCGTGAGGTTCGCAGCACTCTCACTCAGCACTGCCACACTGTTGCGGACCGTCGTGTCGCGAGCAACGGTGCCGTGCTTCTCCGCCCGGGAAGGTACGCTCAGCCCGACCAGCTCGGCCGTCGCCTCGCTCAGCGATCCGAAGCACAGTCTCTGCCCGCGTCGTCCGTCGTCGGCCCGGGGCCATAGCGCCCATGCCGAGGGCGCCGCTGCAACGGCGGTCAGCGCGACGGGAAGGAGCAGCTGCTTCCCGTTCACTACCGCTCGCCCATCTTCATGTCGGCGTCCTTGATGCCGCTCTGGTACCACTGCTGGACCTGCGGCTGGATGCCGTCCTCGTACTCGCCGGGACTCGCGTCGAGATCGCTCTCCGTGAGCCCCCTCTTCATCGCCATCTGCCGCAGCATGGCGTACATTTGCCGCTCGCCGTTGTCATAGTGGTTGACCATGTTGTTGCGGGTATCGGCATCGATCTTGGCGTTCAGATCGTTCATGTACGAGGTTGTGCCTGCGTCCACAACACGCTGGGCCACGTCACCGATGACCGGGATAGGGGTCAGCGGCGCCCCGTAGACGTGGTAGTTCATCATCTTGTTCCAGGCGACCACATCCTTCTTCTCCTGGCCGAGGTCGTAGATGACTTCGCCGCGCACACGGTCGAGATGGCCGAGCACAGCCGAAGACTGCTTAACCCATGCACGCAGCTCGGGGTCCTCCTTGCGGAACGACTCCTCCGGGAAGCGCTCCAGCCCCTGGGCATTGACCGCCGTCTGCGAGGCGTGGATGACGCCGAAGGCATTGGGGTCCTCTGCGGTGGACCGGATGATCCGGGTCAGGTCGCCCCGGTCGATGGCGAGGTTGTTGAATTCGGTGTGTCCGTCCATGTTCTTGCCGAGGATCTGGTGCACGTCCGGCGCCGGGAAACGGCAGCCGGGCACGGGGGAGGCGGACCGGCGCGAGGAGGCGGACCGGGCCCATGAGTCGCGCCGACGCCCGACGCGGCGCGCGTCGGGCGTCAGGCGTCAGGCGTCAGGCGTCAGGCGTCAGGCGTCAGGCGTCAGGCGCAGCGAAATCGAGTTGATGCAGTACCGCTGGTCCGTCGGGGTCGGGTAGCCCTCCCCCTCGAAGACATGGCCGAGGTGCGATCCGCAGCGGGCGCAGCGGACCTCGGTGCGGACCATGCCGTGGCTGTGGTCCTGGACCAGTTCGACGGCGTCCGTGTCCTTCGGGTCGTAGAAGGACGGCCAGCCGCAGTGCGACTCGAACTTGGTGTCGGAGCGGAACAGCTCCGCGCCGCACGCGCGGCAGGAGTAGACGCCCGTGGTCTTGGTGTCGGTGTACTCACCGACGAAGGCGGGTTCGGTGCCGGCCTGGCGCAGGACGGCGTACTCGGCGGGGGTCAGTTCCGCCCGCCACTGCTCGTCCGGCTTCTCGATGTCGTACGACACGTCGCTCCTCAGCTCGACAGGTGCTCCAGGATGCGCGGTCCGAGGTCGGTGACGTCGCCCGCGCCCATGGTGAGAACGATGTCGCCGGGCTTCGCCATTCCCGCGACGACGCCCGGTACGGCGTCCTTGTCGCGGACGGCGGTGGCGTCGGCGCCCGCCGCCCGTGCCGCGTCGATGATCAGCTCGCTGGTGATGCCGGGGATCGGGTCCTCGCGGGCCGGATAGATGTCCAGGACGATGGAGGCGTCGGCAAGGGCGAGTGCCTGCCCCATCTCGGTGCCCAGCTCCTGGGTGCGGGAGAAGAGGTGGGGCTGGAAGACGACGAGGAGACGGGCGTCGCTCACCGCACCGCGCATCGCTTCGAGGTCCGCGGTCATCTCGGTCGGGTGGTGCGCGTAGGAGTCGATCACCTGCACGCCCGCCGCCTCGCCCTTGAGCTGGAGGCGGCGCTTGACCCCGGTGTACGCGCCGAGCGCGGAGGCGAGGTTGTGCGCCGGGAGGCCGACCGCGACACCGGCGGCGAGTGCCGCGACGGCGTTGAGCGCGTAGTGGCGGCCGGGCACGGAGACCGTGAAGGTGAGGAACTTCCCGTTGAGCAGCACCGTGACCTCGCTGGTCAGGCCGCGCGGGGTGATCCGGTGGACGCGCACGTCGGCGGAGTCGGACTCGCCGTAGGTGACGACGTTCACGGAGGACCGGGCGCGCACCCGTCCGGTCAGCTCGACGGCACCGGGCTGGTCGGCGGAGATCACCAGCGTGCCGCCGGGGACGATCTTGTCGGCGAACGCCTCGAAGGATTCGTAGATCTCGTCCATCGAGGCGTAGTTCGCGTGGTGGTCCAGCTCGACGTTGAGGACGATCGCGACCTCGGGGTCGTACTTCTGGAAACTGCGGTCGCTCTCGTCCGCCTCGGCGACGAAGATCTCGCCCTCGCCGTGCACGGCGTTGGTGCCGGGCCCGGCGAGGTCGCCGCCGATGGCGTACGAGGGAGCGAGGTTCAGCTCCGACAGGGCGACGGCCAGCATGGACGTGGTCGTCGTCTTGCCGTGTGTGCCGGCCACCGCGATCGCGCGCAGGCCGCCCATCAGGGAGGCGAGCGCGTCGGAACGGTGCACGACCGGGACGGACAGCTCCGCCGCGCGCACCAGCTCCGGGTTGTCGGGGCGGATGGCGCTGGAGACGACCACGCAGGAGGCGTCGTCCGCCAGGTTTCCGGCGGCATGCCCGATGTGGACGGTCGCCCCCAGCGCCCGGAGCGCCTCGGCCGTGCCCGACTCCTTGGCGTCGCTGCCCGCGACCTTCGCGCCGCGCTGGGCGAGGATCTTCGCGATGCCCGACATTCCGGCGCCGCCGATGCCGATGAAGTGCGGTCGTTCCATGGCGGCAGGAATACCGGGTGCCATGTGTGAGTCCTCCGGGTGCTGGGTGTGTGCTCGATCGCGGACCGGTACCACCCGGGCCGCAGGGGCCCAGCCTATTCGCTGTGCGCGAAGAGCTTGAGCACCGGGACTCCGACCTTGTGACGGGCCCGGGACGCCCAGTCCCGGTGGAAGAACTCCTCCACGTAGTGCGGCGCGGTCAGCACGATGACCTCGTCCGCCCCCGCCTCCTCGACCACGGACTTGAGCATGTCCAGGGGGTGTTCCTCGACCACTTGTCCGACCGCTTCGGAGCCTGCCTGCCGCAGGGCCTCCAGCGATACTTCGAGTGCCAGTTCGGCCTGCTGCCTGGCGTTCTTGCCCTCGGGCTCCTCGCCCTCCCGGGCGGCTTCCTTCAGTTCGCCCATCGCCAGGTCGTCGATGGCCCGCAACAGCACATCGGCCTGGTCACCGCGCGGCTGCATCAGTACGACGAAGGAGGTCTGCTCGTCCCCGTGCAGGGTGGTGACGAAGTCGACGTCCTCGGAAGTCAGCGGCTTCTCGATCATCAAAACGCTGGTGAACACCACGGGCGCCCTTCTGCTTCAGTGACCGTCGCCGGTCTCTGCTGAAACCATCCTTCCCCGTGTTCGCACGGGGTCTGCGAGAGTAATTGTGCCCGCCGAAGGCTAAGTGGAACGGGATATTCCGCTGTTTTCCACCCGACGGTATCGAGTGAACAGGAACCCGTCCTCCTCCAGCATCGACGCCAGGGCGAATCGTTCCGGCACCTCCATCCGGGGGCCGCCCGCGATGCGTTGCGCGTCTCCGGCGGTCAGCATCGGCGAGAGCGTCAGACACAGTTCGTCCAGCACCCCGGCCGCCACGAACTGGCCCAGCAGCCTGGGCCCGCCCTCGGTGAGCAGTCGGCGGAAGCCGCGGTCGGCCAGTTCCCGCACGACTCGGGCGGGGTCCACCCGGGAGCCCTCCCCGGCGATCACCACCTCGGCGCCCGCGTCGCGCGCCGCCGCCATCCGGCCGGGCGGGGCCCCGGCGCCGGTGAGCACCAGGGTCGGGACGAGCGGCGAGACGAACAGCGGCAGCGAGAAGTCCAGGTCCAGGCTGCCGCTCACCACGGCGATCGCCGGGGCGGGTCCCTGCCCGGCGGCGGCACGGCGGGCGACGAACGCCTCGCGGGCCCTGGCCGGACGGTAGCCCTCCTGCCGCACCGTCTGCGCCCCGGCCACGACCACGTCGGCCAGCCCGCGCAGGGTGCCGAAGATCCGCATGTCGCTCGCGCAGGAGATCGGCTGCGACCGACCGTCGTGCTGGGCCGCGCCGTCGAGCGTCGACACCATGTTGGCGCGCAGCCAGGAACCGGCCGTCTCGGGGTAGGCGTAGGCGTCGGCAAGGGCGTCCAGGCTCCACTCGCCCTCGGGGCCGGTCGGTCCCCCGGTGCCGGTCGGTCTCTCGGCTTCGGTCGGTCCCTCGGCACCGGCCGGTCGCTCGGCGTCGGTCGGTGTCGGGTCGGTCACAGGGAACAGGCGTCGCATGTCCGGAAGTCTTCCACGGCCCCCCGGAGCGGGCCCGGCGGGAGGCGGTGCGACCGGGAGGATCGGGGCCGCGGTCCGTTCCCGGGCCCGCGAGTGCTCCTGCCGGACCCGTCTACAGTGGGGGGTTGTGTCGTCCTCCACCGCCGTACCGGGGCAGAGCCCCATATCCGAAACGGCCCCGCTGTCCCTGTGCGCCCGCGAGCCGCACGTCCCCGCCGACCGCCTGGTCGCCGAGATGGTGCCGCCGCCGCGGTTCGACTCCGTGCGCTTCGACACGTACGTGCCGGACCCGAAGCAGCCGAGCCAGCACGAGGCGGTGGAGGTGCTGAGCGGCTTCGCGGCCGGGCTCGGCGGGGCGCATGCCTCCGGTTCGGGAAAGCGCAAGTGGTTCGGCCGGAGGGCGGCGGCCCCGACGGCGCCGCTCGGGGTGTACCTCGACGGCGGTTACGGTGTCGGCAAGACCCACCTGCTGGCTTCCCTGTGGCACGCCACGCCCGCCGCGCCGTCGCTCAAGGCATTCGGCACCTTCGTCGAACTCACGAACCTGGTCGGTGCGCTGGGCTTCCAGCAGACCGTGAAGACGCTCAGCGGCCACCGGCTGCTGTGCATCGACGAGTTCGAGCTCGACGACCCCGGCGACACCGTGCTGGTGTCGTCGCTGCTGAGCAGGCTGGTGGAGGCGGGCGTCGCACTCGCCGCGACCTCCAACACGCTGCCCGGCAAGCTCGGCGAGGGCCGCTTCGCCGCCGCCGACTTCCTGCGCGAGATCCAGGGCCTGTCCGCGCACTTCCGCCCGCTGCGGATCGACGGCGACGACTACCGCCACCGGGGACTGCCCGAGGCACCGGCACCGTTCTCCGAGGATCAGGTCACCCGGACCGCGTACGCCACGGAGGGCGCCAGCCTCGACGACTTCCCCTCGCTCCTCGCCCATCTCGCCCGGGTCCACCCGAGCCGCTACGGGGCGCTGACGGACGATCTGCGGGCGGTCTGCCTCACGGAGGTCCAGGCGGTGCCCGACCAGGCGACCGCGCTGCGGCTCGTGGTCCTCGCCGACCGGCTGTACGACCGGGAGGTCCCGGTGCTCGCCTCCGGCGTCCCGTTCGACCGCCTGTTCAGCGACGAGATGTTGAACGGCGGGTACCGGAAGAAGTACTTCCGGGCGATCTCCCGGCTCACCGCGCTGGCGCGCGACGCGAAGGGTCTGGTGGCGCAGTAGGTTCGGGGCGTGCGCCTCTTCGCGGGGCGTACCGCACGGGTTCCGGGACGTCCCGCACGGGCGTCCCCGGGAACGGCCCGTGCGTCCAGCGCGCACACCGTCCGAAGGGATCGATCCTGCATGGCTACCACGCGTCAGGCGCACACGGTCTGGGAAGGCAATCTGCTCCAGGGCAAGGGCGTCGTCACCTTCGACTCCTCCGGCATCGGCGACTACGACGTCTCGTGGCCGTCCCGCGCGGAGCAGGCGAACGGCAAGACCTCTCCCGAGGAGCTCATCGCCGCGGCCCACTCCAGTTGCTTCTCGATGGCGCTGTCCAACGGCCTGGCCACGGCGGGAACCCCGCCGACCCGGCTGGACACCCGGGCCGAGGTCACGTTCCAGCCCGGTACCGGCATCACCGGAATCCACCTCACCGTCCGGGGCGAGGTGCCGGGGCTGGACGAGGCGGGCTTCGTGTCGGCCGCCGAGGAGGCCAAGGCGAACTGCCCGGTCAGCCAGGCGCTCACGGGTACGACGATCACGCTCACCGCCTCCCTGGCCTGACGGCCCGGGGAGCAGTGACGGCCCGGGGAACGATGGGGAGTCCGCTCCCTCCTGCGCCCCGGGTCGCAGGTCCTCGCACGGGATCCGGGGCCCCGGCCGGGATCCCGTGACACGCATGGGGCACGGTGGCTCGCATGGTTCCCGCGCGGCGGTACGCGTGGTACACACATGCGGGTCACTTCTCCTGTCCGCCAGCAGGGAGTCGCCTCATGTCATCAGCAGCGTCACGCCTCCGCGCCACCCGTCGGCAGGTCCTGGCCGGCAGCGGCGCGGCCGTCGCCTCGGTCGCCTTCGCCGGGGCGTTCGCCGAACTCTTCGCCGGTACCACCGAGGCCGTGGAACGCGGCGGCCACAGCGGCAGCACCGGCTACGGCCCCCTGGTTCCCGACCCGGACGGTCTGCTCGATCTCCCGCGGGGCTTCCGCTACCGGGTGCTGTCCCGGGAGGGCGAACCGCTCCGCTCCGGCGAGGGGCGGGTGCCCAGCCATTGCGACGGTATGGCCTCCTTCGCGGGCCGCCACGGCCACGTCCGCCTCGTGCGCAACCACGAGAACCGCGCCGACGCGGCGATCCGCGTCCCGGCCGTCGACGGCCTCACCTACGACCCGATGGGCAAGGGCGGCTGCACCGCCCTGGAACTGGACGGTCGCAACAACGTCCTGGGCGAACGCGTCGCGATCGCCGGCACCGCGGTGAACTGCGCGGGCGGCCGCACGCCGTGGAACACCTGGCTGACCTGCGAGGAGACCGAGGACAGGGCCGGTACCAACGGGTACACGAAGGACCACGGCTTCATCTTCGAGGTGGACGGCGCCGATCCGCGCCGCACCGGAGCCGTGCCGCTCACCGCGATGGGCCGCTTCCAGCACGAGGCGATCGCCGTCGACCCGGGGAACGGGATCGTGTACGAGACCGAGGACGCCTTCGAGCGGCCGTTCGGGCTCTTCTACCGCTTCCTGCCGGAGAAACCGCTCGGCGGCACGGGGTCGCTGCGGGCCGGCGGCCGCCTGGAGGCCATGCGCGTACCGGGCGTCCCCGATCTCTCCGCCGTCCAGGAGACCGGTGCGAGCTTCACGGGCGTGGAGTGGGTGCCCGTGCCGGATCCGCTCGCGACCGGCACCCCGATCCGGTTCCAGGACTTCGGCCCGAAGGGCATCACGCACGCGCAGAAGCTGGAGGGCTGCTACTGGGGCGGCTCCTCGGTGTACTTCGTCTCCAGCTTCGCCCGTAGCGCGGAGGGCTCGGCGGCCGATCACCGCGGCCAGGTGTGGCGGTACGAGCCGCGGCGGCGTCGGCTCACGCTGGTGATCGTGTTCGGCCCCGATACGGACGTGCAGCTCCCCGGGGAGTCCCCGGACAACATCTGCCTGGCCCCGGACGGCGGGCTGATGGTGTGCGAGGACGGCGACGGGGCCCAGCACGTGTTCGGCCTGACCCGGCGCGGCGAGGTGTATGCGATGGCGCGCGGGCGACAGAACATCGGGACGGCCGCGGAGCCCGCCTGGGGCGAGTTCGCCGGGGTCACGTTCGCCCCGGACGGCGGAACGATGTACGTCAACTGCTACACGCCCGGAACGACGTTCGCGGTGACGGGTCCGTGGCGCTGAGGCGCTGAGGCGGAGGTTCCGGCGCGGCGGGTACGGGCGGTCGGCATCCGCCCGTACCCCCGGGGACGCGACGTCCTGCCGCCGTGCGGGACCGTTCACCGGTCCGGTGTCCCCGCGCCCCGACGCGGGGGCTCCGGTGCGCCGACGCGACCGCCCGTCGGCAGCCGAGCCGGGCTTTCGGCGGACCGGGTGATTCCGGGAGCGAATCCCCTGCCGGGCGGCGCCGCGCCCGTTCCCCCATCGGATCGTCCACTAGCTTCCGCAAGTGATCAACTTTGTCCGGAAGCTGATGGTTTCGATCGCTCTGGGTGCGGTGGGGACGGTGATCGGCGGCCTCACGGGCTGCGGGCACCCCGCCCCCTCCCCCGCCGCCTCGCCCACCGGAGTACCCCCCGATGTCCCCGCACCGTCGCGGCCCCCCACGATGCCCCCGCGCCCGGACGGGCTGATCCCGGTCTTCACGCACGGGGCGAGGAACGGCGAGAAGGTGGTGGCGCTGACCTTCGACGCCGACATGACCGCCGACGAGGGGCCGCGCGCCGCGGCGGGCGAGCGCTTCGACAACCCCGAACTGATCGCGCTGCTGCGGCGGTTGAAGGTACCCACGACCGTGTTCATGACGGGGCGGTGGGCCGAGGAGTATCCGGCGCAGGCCCGGTCCGTCGCCGCCGATCCGCTCTTCGAGGTGGGCAATCACTCGTACCGCCACTACGCCTTCGTGTCCCCCTGCTACGGGCTCCCGGTGGTGCCGGAGGGCGGGGCGCGCGATGACGTGGCCCGAGCCTTCGCCGCGTTCCGGAGGGTCGGCCTGCGCGAGGTGATGCCCTACTTCCGCTTCCCCGGCGGCTGTTACGACGACGCCGCGCGGCGCGCCCTCGCCCCCGAGCGGGTGACGGCGGTCCAGTGGGACGTGGTCGGCGGCGACGCCTTCGCCACGGACGCGGACGCGGTGGCGCGGCAGGTGCTGGACGGGGTGCGGCCGGGCTCCCTCGTCGTCCTGCACTGCACGCGCAGCGCGGCGCCGGTCACGGACGAGGCGGTGCGCACGGTGGTCCCGGAACTGCGCGCACGCGGGTACCGGTTCGTGAAGGTGTCCGAGCTGATGCGCGGCTGAGGGCGGGCGGGCGCGGGCGGCTCAGCCCGAGCACGCCGTGCGCTGGGCCTCCTGCCACTCGCAGACCGGACAGAGCGTGATGCCCCTGGTCGTCTCCGGGTACTCGGTCGGCTTCCGGCACAGCACGCACTCGGCGTACAGGGGCGTCGAAGCGGGTCGGAGGCGTTCGGACGCCGCCGCGCGGGAACGCCGGTCGCCGTGCTCGTCCGCGGGCCCGTCGGTGTGCTCGTCCATGACGGCGAGCGTACGGGACGGCCCTTGTTCCCCGGGCCGTCGGTCAGCCGCGCACCGCGGCGAGTCGGCAGACGAGCGCGGTCACGGCCGCGGCCGACACGGCGGCCAGGACGAGGGGCAGGACCGGCAGCTGCACCGCGCCGGTCCGGGATCCGGTGACCAGACCCGTCACGGCGCTGTTCGCGGGCGAGCCGGTGGTCACCAGGCACAGCAGCGCGGCAAGCACGGTGGCCGCGACGGACCAGCCGCGCCGGTGCAGCACCGGCCGGGTGCACAACGCGCCGATCGCCCCGCCCAGCAGCGCGCAACAGGCGGCCGCGAGCAGTCCGGCGATCCCGGCGGACAGGAGCGGCACCGGGACGGTGCGGTCGGTGCTCGCCGGGTCAC
Organism: Streptomyces sp. NPDC056061; assembly: GCF_042266885.1. Classification (NCBI taxonomy): domain Bacteria; kingdom Bacillati; phylum Actinomycetota; class Actinomycetes; order Kitasatosporales; family Streptomycetaceae; genus Streptomyces; species Streptomyces sp. NPDC056061. The sequence continues at coordinate 106,636 of NZ_JBHJWQ010000021.1, forward strand.
TGATCAGCAGCACGATCACGGTGGTGACCGCGCCCAGCGCCCCGGCGCAGCCGAACCCGGCCAGCAGCGACGCCAGATGGGCCCGTGGTGTGCCGACCGCCGCGGCGACGACGGTCCGGGCGGCGGGCGGTTCCAGGCCCGCGCCGAGGTGCACGAACCAGGCGGCGACGGGCAGGAGCCCGGCCGCGGCATAGCCGAGCGCATCGAGGACGGGCTGCGCCGACTGCACGCCGACGGCGAGGAAGGCCGCATGGAGCAGGACGGGGGCGAGCCAGCGCTGGGATCGGAGCAGGAGCGCGGTGTGGTAGCGCAGGAGAGCGGTCATGGCGGCTCGGGAGTGGAGTGGGAACGGGGAGCCCGGGTGGTCCGGCGGGGCGGCGCGGCCTCGGCTTCCGGTGCGGGTGTGGGTACGGCGGCGACGTCCGACGCGGAACCGCCGACCGGCCCGGGGCCGTCGGCCGGTACGGCGGCCGGGCCCGCGGTCCGGGTGCCCGGTGCGGCGGTCAGGCGCCGGATGTGCCAGGGCGGCCGGGCGGTGAGCAGCGCGCGCAGCAGCGCGTCGGAGTGTGCCGCGTCGACGGTGAAGCGCGTGCCGCCGTCGGCCGCGGCCGTGTGCGCGGGTGAGCCCGGCAGCCCGGCTGGGGGTGCGGCGCCCGGTGGGCCGGCCGTCTCGATCCGGACCCGCTGCCCCGTCGCTGCGGCGCGCGGTGACGGGAGGGCGCGGAGCCCGTGTCCCTCCACCCGGAACACGTCGTCCGACGTGGCGGCCAGGCGGCGCGGGTCGTGGTCGACGAAGACGACGGTGGAGCCCGCCGCGACGCGTTCGGCGACGGCCCGGTCCAGTTCGTCGCGGGCCGCGGTGTCCAGACCGGTCCATGCCTCGTCCAGGACCAGCAGCTCCGGTTCGGCGAGCAGCGCCTGGGCGACGGCGACCTTCTGGCTGGTGCCCTTGGAGAGCTCCGCGAGCGGCGTGCGGGCGTGGTCGGCCGCGCAGAAACGTTCGAGCCAGGCCGTCGCCCGTTCCGCCGCCTCGGCGGACCGCAGTCCGTGGATCCGCCCCAGGTGCACCAGGTAGCCGACCGCCGTGAACGGCAGCGCGGCCGGGAAGCGCTCCGGTACATAGCCGGTACGCGGTCCGCGGCCGATGATCCTTCCCTCCGTCGGGGTGTCGATCCCGGCGAGCAGGCGCAGCAGCGTCGACTTGCCGGTGCCGTTGGCGCCCTCGACCCGGACGAGGCGGTGCGCGGGCAGATCGAGATCGACCCCGCGCAGCACCCAAGGTCCGCGAAGGCCGTAGCGACGTCCCACCCCGTCGAGTCTCAGTTGGCCGACGCCCTCTCCTGCTTGAGCTCGCTGGGCCGGACGATCACGAAGCCCTCACCGTCCAGCCGCAGTTGGACCGCCTCGCCGGAGCCGCCGCGCACCATCGAGCCGAAACTCTGCGAACGGTGCAGGGACGTGGTCAGGTGGGCGCTCCAGCCGACCACCGCGTCGGTGTCGACGCACACCGGCTGCTGGGGTGTGACGGGTATCACGATCGGGTGGCCGTCGCACATCAGGCCCAGCTTGCCGTAGCCGGTGAAGGTGCTGTTGAAGAGGCCGCCGCCGACCATCCCGGCGCCCTTCACCGTCTTGATCTCGTAGGAGAGCGTGGGGTCGAAGCAGAGCACGTTGCGGCCGTTGACGGTGAGCATGTCGCCCTGCTCCATGTCGACGATGAAGCAGTTCTCGGCCTCGTGGGCGAACCACGCCTCGCCCCGGCCGCGGACCGCCATCAGCGGCAGGCCCTCGCCGGTGACGGCGCGCTTGAGCATGCCGCCGATGCCCTGGCCCTTGCGCTCGAACTGGAGATCACCGCGGAAGGCGATCATCGATCCCTGCCGGGCGTGCATCTCCCCGTTGACGGCGTACTTGATGGACTTGGCGTTCTGCAGGGTCATCCCCGGGACCGTGGCCTGCTGCGCCAGGTTCTCGCTGGAAAAGAGATCGCTCTTCATGCCGTGCATCCTCGCCCGGAGCAGCCCGTTCCGCCAAGAAGCGCTTCTCCGCACCCCTCGCGGCGTCCGCGGACCGCCCGGGGCGGGTCCGGCGGCGACTGGCAGACTGGTACGAGTGAGCGACGACAACACCACAGTGTCCCCGGCCCCGTCCGCGCCGGAATCCGGCCCCGCCGCGACGGACAGCCCGTTCGAGTCCGAGCGGACGAACCGTGACGAGGCCCCGCAGTACGTCCTGCCGTTGGTCGTGCACATCGAGAAGGCCGCGCCCCCGGCCCGCACCGACGCCCTGCGGACCGCCGCCCGCGCGGTGCTCGTGATGCTCTCCGACGACCGCTCGGTCGGCGAGGGCGAGTGGGCCCGGGTGATGCGGGACTGGCAGGACGCCCGGATCCGGAAGGTGGTGCGCAGGGCTCGCGGCGCGGAGTGGCGCAAGGCGTCCGCGCTGCCCGGCATCACCGTCGCGGGCGAGAGCGCCGAGGTGCGGGTCTTCCCGCCGGTGCCCCTGGACGGCTGGCCGAAGGAACTGGCGAAGCTCCAGGTGTCGGGGACGGATCTGGACGATCCGGAACCGCCGGCCGTGCCCGACCGCACGGGGCCCGTGCTGTGGCTCAACCCCGAGCTGGACATGTCGGCAGGCAAGGCGATGGCGCAGGCCGGGCACGGCGCGCAGCTCGCCTGGTGGGAGCTGTCGGAGACGGCACGCAAGGCGTGGCGGGAGGCGGGCTTCCCGCTCGCCGTCGCCGTCGCGGAGGCGGACCGCTGGCGGGATCTGACGACGAGCGGGCTCCCCGTGGTGCGGGACGCCGGATTCACCGAGATCGCCCCGGGTTCGTGCACAGTGGTCGCCGACCATCCCGCGCTGCGCGGCTGAACGATTCGGCCGACGGACGCCTCCCGTGCGCGTCGGCCGTCGCGGCCGGTCCGCGCCGGAGGGGGAACGCCCAAGGGGGAACCTCAGATCTACCTCTGAACGTCCCCACCCACGGGTTCGCCACCGCCCATCGGGGTCATCACCCCTGCACGCACGAGGAGGAGGGGGACGGCATGAGGCTGGGCATCGGCATCGGCTGGCGGCCGGAGATCGCGGAGGCCGTCGCGACACTGCCGGGGATCGACTGGGTGGAGGCGGTCGCGGAGAACATCTGCGCCGATCATCTGCCCGAGGGGCTGCTGCGGCTCAGGGAGCGCGGTGTCACGGTCGTCCCGCACGGTGTCTCGCTGGGCCTCGGCGGGGCCGAGCGGCCCGATGCCGGCCGGCTCGCGGATCTCGCGGCCCGTGCCGAACTGCTCGCCGCGCCCCTGGTCACCGAGCACATCGCGTTCGTACGCGCGGGCGGGCCGCGCACGGCCGCTCCGGGCATGGAGGCGGGGCACCTGCTGCCGGTGCCCCGCACGTGGGACGCGTTGGACGTGCTGTGCGAGAACGTGCGGATCGCCCAGGACTCGCTGCCGGTGCCGTTGGCGCTGGAGAACATCGCGGCCCTGATCTCCTGGCCGGACGAGGAGCTGACGGAGGGGCAGTTCCTGGCGGAGCTGGTCGAGCGCACCGGGGTCCGGCTGCTCGTCGATGTCGCCAACCTGCACACCAACCACGTCAATCGCGGGGAGGACCCCGCCACCGCGCTCGACGAGCTGCCGGTGGAGGCCATCGCGTACGTGCATGTGGCGGGCGGGGTCGAGAAGGACGGTGTCTGGCACGACACCCACGCCCATCCGGTGACGCGGCCGGTGCTCGACGTCCTCGCCGAACTGCGTTCCCGGGTGGACCCGCCCGGTGTGCTTCTGGAGCGGGACGACGACTTCCCGCCCGCCGAGGAGCTCGCCGGTGAGCTGGACGTGATCCGCGCCACGCTGGGCCGTACCGCCGCCCCGGGCGTCGACGCGTCGGCGCCCGCACCCGCGCAGCAGACCCCGACGCCTGTCGCCACACTCCCCGCAGCCCGGCGCCCGCCCGCCTCCGCGCCGTCGGAGCCCGTGCGCGACCGGGTCGCGACGGCGCAGACGGCGCTGCTGTCCGCACTCGTCGCGGGCGCCCCGGCCCCTCCGGGTTTCGACGAGCGGCGGCTCGGCGTCCAGAGCCGCGCCCTGGCCGTCAAGCGGGCCGGGGTGGTCGCCAAGGTGGCGCCGGAGCTGCCGGAGATCCTGGGAGCCGCCGCGTTCCGGGAGTCCTTCCTCGCCCATGCGGCCGCCCGCCCCATGTCCGGTGGGTACCGGCGGGACGCGCTGGATTTCGCGGAGGCGCTGCTGATCGCGGGCCGGCCCGCCGACGACGCGGCCCGGCGTCGGCTGACGCACTGGTGGCAGGACCGGGCCGGGGCACGTCCGCCGCGCCGCACCACGCTGCTGGTCCGCGCCGCCCGCGCGGCCCTCCTGGGAAGGTGACCGGCGCAATGAGCACCATGAATGCGGTCGCGGTGGTGGTGAACCTCGGAGTCGCCGTCTCCTCGGTGCTGCTGGTGGTGGGAATCGTGCGCGCCCGGTCCGGCTCCGGAGGCCCCGCGCACGACCTCTACGAGGTCGCGTTCCTGAACGCCGGTCCGGGCAGGGTCGTCGACACCGCGCTGACCGCCATGGCATCCGACGGGCGGGTCGTCGTCGGCGGCCCCGGCATCGTCGCCGTCGCCCGCCCGGACGCCCACGACCCGGTGGAACGCGCGGTGGTCCAGGAGCACGCGGCGGCCCTCAGCGGTGCGCTGCACACCCTCCGGGGCGCCGTGATGCGGCACCCCGCGGTGCAGGAGATCGGTGACGGGCTGGCCGCCAGGGGGCTGCTGGCCCCGCCCGCCGCGGACCGCATGTGGCGCCGGTGGGGCCTGGTGCAGGGGGCGGGCTGCCTGCTCGGGATCCCGGCCGCCGGTGTGCTGACGGCCCTTCAGTACATGGCCGACGACGCACCCGGCGCTGCCGACTCCCTGCCGTTCGTCGTCAAGGTCCTGCCCGCCCTGGTCATCGGTTTCCCGCTCGGCTTCGTCTGCGCCGCCGTCTCCCGGAGCCGGGTCACCCGGGCGGGGCGCCGGGCGGCCGGGGCGTACCGCAGGGAGCATGCGCACGATCGACGGCCGGCGCACCTGGTCGCGACGCTCGGGACACCCGCCCTGCCCGACCCGGCACTGCGGGCGCACCTTGCCGCGGCGGCCCGCATGCGGGTGGGCGGGGCCGCGCCCCGTCCGGTTCCGCATCCGTCCGCGGACCCGTCCGGCATGGTGGTCGCCCCGGTGGTGTGGTGTGCCGGTGCGGGGCCCGGTCCCGGCAGTTCCTCCGGCGGCGGGGGCGGCTGCGGTGCGGGGTCCGGCTGCGGCTCGGGGCCGAGCGGGTCCGGCTGCTCGGGGGGCTCCAGCTGTTCGGGGGGCTCCAGTTGTTCGGGGGGCTCCAGTTGTTCGAGCGGCGGGTCGAGCTGTGGTGGCGGGTCGAGTTGCGGCGGCGGTTCCTGAGCGACGCGGCCCGCCGCGCACCGCACCGGGCCCGATGCGGGAACGCCCCGACCACGGTCGGGGCACCGCGCCCGGGAGGCGGATACGGCGCTGGGCCCGGCCTCCGAGGGGGCCGGGCCCAGCGTGCTCCCGCAGGGACACGCCCGCACCCGGCGGGGTGGGGCGGGGACCGACGGGGCGGGGCGATTCGCTCGCCCCGCGGGTCCCGGGGTCGCCGCAGGCGAAACCTGCGGCGGACCCGAAACCGGGCCCGGTGTCGCTGGAACGACGGACGGCGCAGGACGCGCCGACGCCCGCCTTCTGACCTTCCGGGCCGGGGTGGTCGGAGCCCGCTCGCTACGCGAGCCCGGCCACCAGGTCTGCGACCGACTTCCTGCGCCCGGTGAAGAACGGAACCTCCTCGCGGACGTGCATCCGCGCCTCGGAGGCCCGCAGGTGGCGCATCAGGTCGACGATGCGATGCAGTTCGTCCGCCTCGAAGGCGAGGACCCACTCGTAGTCGCCGAGCGAGAACGAGGCGACGGTGTTGGCCCGGACGTCGGGGTAGCCGCGGGCCATCTTGCCGTGGTCCGCGAGCATCCGGCGACGGTCCTCGTCCGGCAGCAGGTACCAGTCGTAGGAGCGCACGAAGGGGTAGACGCTGATGTAGTTGCGCGGCGTCTCGTCGGCCAGGAAGGCCGGGATGTGCGACTTGTTGAACTCGGCGGGACGGTGCAGCGCCATGTTCGACCAGACCGGCTCCAGCGCCCGGCCCAACTTCGTGCGCCGGAAGAGGTTGTACGCCTCCTGGAGCTCGTCCGCGGTCTCGGCGTGCCACCAGATCATGATGTCGGCGTCGGCCCGCAGACCGGAGACGTCGTAGGTGCCGCGGACGGTGATGTCCTTCGCCGCGAGCTGGTCGAACAGTTCCTGGACCTCGTCGGCGTAACCGGCACGGTCGGCGGGCAGGACGTCGCGCAGCTTGAAGACGGACCACAGCGTGTAGCGAATGACCTCGTTGAGGTCCTTGGCCTTCTTGCCTGCGTTGGGGATCTTCTCGGTCGCACTCATACGGCTATTGTCCCGCCTCGCTCCCCGTGCCCTGAACCAGGGTCGACGTGGCGATGATCTCTTCCCCCGGACCGTCCCCGTCGGCCCCCGCGAGGTCGTGCAGGATCTCGTCGACGGCACGGTGGGCGCTCGCCACACAGGCCGGGATACCGACCCCGTCGTACACCGCTCCGCAGACCCGCAGGGCGGGCAGCTTGGCGACCTCGTCGCGGATCCGGGCGACCCGCGACAGGTGGCCCACGGGGTACTGGGGCAGCCCGCCGATCCACCGGGTGACCTCGGTGTCCACGGGCTTCGCGGCAAGTCCGGTCGCCGTCGCGAGGTCGCGCAGCGACACGTCGACGAGTTCGCCGTCCTCGCGGTGCAGGTGGTCCTCCTCGCCGTAGCGGCCGACGGAGGTGCGCAGGAGGAAGAGGTCGGGGGCGGCGTCGGCGACCCAGCTCCACTTGTGGCTGGAGAAGGTGGACGCCTTGATCGTCCGGCCGTCCACCGGGGGGACCAGGAAGCCGGAGCGTTGGGCGAGGGCGGCGGTGGCGGCCACGTCGGAACGCCGGAACGCCATGGTGACCAGCGCCATCGACGCGTACTCGACACCGGCGAGCTCGGTGGAGGCGGCCGGGGACTCGGCGGCGAGCAGGGTGGAGGCGGACCAGGCGGGGGTGGCCAGCACGATGCCGTCGGCGGTGATCGTACGGGCGTCGGTCCGGACGTCCCAGCCGGTGGCGGTACGGGTCAGGCCGAGGACGGGGGTGGCGGTGAGGATCTCCCCGCCGGCCGTGCGCACCGCGTCGGCGACTGCCTCGGGCAGGGTGCCGATGCCGCCGACGAGGCCCTGGAAGACCGGACCGGTCTCCTGCCGTGCGGCGGCCCGCTCCTGGATGCGCCGGACGCCGTCGAGCAGCGAGCCGCCCTCGCGGGCCACCTCGAACAGCTGCGGCACGGCGGCACGCATCGAGATCCGGTAGGCGTCGCCCGCGTACACGCCGCCGAGCAGCGGCTCCACGAGCCGGTCGACCACCTCGCGGCCCAGCCGGTCGGCGACGTACGCCCCCACCGCCACGTCGTCGCCGACCGCCGTCGGGGTCAGGTCCCGCTCCTGCGCGATGCGGGCGAGGCCCTCCGGGGAGATCACGTCGCCGAGCGCCGCGGGGTCGCCCGGCACACCCATCACGTGGCCCTTGGGCATCGGCCGCAGGGCGTCACGCGTCCACACCGAGGCGGAGGCGGTGGCGGGCGGCTGGAGGCGGTCGCCGAGCCCGACGGCCCGTGCCAGGCCCACCGCCTCCGGGCGCCTGGCGAGCATCGACTCGGCACCGAGGTCGACCCGGGTGCCCGCGATCTCACCGGTCATGAGCTTGCCGCCGAGCCGGTCGGTGGCCTCCAGGAGGGTGACCCGCAGGCCCGCCCCGAGCAGCCGGTGGGCTGCGGCGAGACCGGCGATGCCGCCGCCGATGACGACGACGTGCCCCGTACCTGTGTCCGCGCGGTTGTCTGAACGCTGCATGCCCCCACTCTCTCAAACCCCTTCCGAGTCCTGAACGTGACCGCTTCGAAACCGGTACCGGGCAACCCGGTTCCCGGGCCCGCGCGTCAAACCGGCAACGTCAACCGCCGTCCTCGGGGGAGCAGTTCATGCAGACAACCGGAAACCCGCACTGCCGCGTCCGGCACCGTTCGCGCACCGTCCTGGCCGCCGGGCTGCTGGCCGGGCTCCTCGCGCTGAGCGGCTGCGGCGCCGGGGGCGCGGGCGGGACGAGCTCCGCCGACAGGGAGAGGGCGGCGGCCCCGGCACGGGAACGGGGCGGCCCGGACATCGCGGCCGGGAAGGTCGCGGACGGGGCCGGCGGCGCATCGGCGGGCCGGACACATTCCTCCGGGCTGCCCGCCGGAACCCACGTCGTCCGTACCGCCGCTCTCTCCGTGGAGGTGGCGGACGTGCCGGCCGCCGCCGCGACGGCCCGTGCGGCAGCTGCGGACGCGGGCGGACTGGTGGCCGACGAGAACACCGAGCGGCCCGACGGGAAGCACGAGACGTCGCGCCTCGTGCTGCGCGTTCCGCAGGACGCGTACGAGACGGTCCTGAAGAACCTCACGGGCACCGGGAAGCTGTTGTCGCGCACCTCGTCCGCGAAGGACGTCACCGACCAGGTGGTCGACGTGGAGAGCCGGATCGCCTCCCAGCGGGCGAGCGTGGCGCGGGTGCGCAAGCTGATGGACCGGGCCGACGCGCTCTCCGACGTGGTCACCCTGGAGGGCGAGCTGAGCAGCCGTCAGGCGGCCTTGGAGTCGCTGCTCGCACAGCAGGCGTCGCTGAAGGACCGCACCACGCTGGCGACGATCGATCTGAAGCTCTCCGAGCCGGCGTCGGCGCCGGAGAAGAAGGACGACGAGGACGACGGTCCCGGGTTCCTGGACGCGCTCGGCGGCGGCTGGCACGCGTTCCTCACGGTGCTGCGCTGGGCCGCCGTCGTGGTGGGTGCCGCGGCCCCGTTCCTGGCCGCGGCCGCGCTGCTCCTGCTGCTGGGCCGGCTGCTGCGCGGCCGGGTGCGCTATCGCCGGGCGGCGCGGACACCCGAGGCGCCGTCCCGGCCCGTGCCGCCGTCGGCGTCGTAGCGTGGTCCCTTCGGACTCGGTGTCGGAGGGACGGGCATGGCGACGGAGCGACTGGTGGTCATCGGCGGCGACGCGGCGGGCATGTCCGCCGCGTCGCAGGCCCGCAGGCTCAAGGGACCGGACGAGTTGGACGTCGTCGCCTTCGAGCGGGGCCACTTCACCTCGTACTCCGCCTGCGGCATCCCGTACTGGGTCGGCGGCGACGTGACCGAGCGGGACGACCTGATCGCCCGTACGCCCGAGGAGCACCGGGCCCGCGGCATCGACCTGCGGCTGCGCACCGAGATCACGGAGATCGATGTCGCCGGACGCCGTGTGCGGGCCCTGGACCTGGGGACCGGCGAGACGTACTGGACGGGCTTCGACAAGCTGGTGATCGCGACGGGGGCCCGGCCGGTGCGCCCGCCCCTGCCGGGCATCGACGCGCCCGGGGTGCACGGGGTGCAGACGCTGGACGACGGCCAGGCACTGCTGGACTCGCTGGACCGGGTCGCGCCGGGGCGCCGCCGGGCGGTCGTCGTCGGCGCGGGCTACATCGGCGTCGAGATGGCCGAGGCGATGCTGAGGCGCGGTTTCGAGGTGACCGTGCTCAACCGGGGCGAACAGCCGATGGCGACGCTCGACCCCGACATGGGCCGGCTGGTCCACGAGGCGATGGACGGCCTGGGCATCACCACGGTCAACGGGGCCGAGGTGACCGCCGTCCGCACCGGGTCGGACGGCCGGGTCGAGTCGGTCGTCGCGGGCGGCAGCCGCTACCCGGCGGACGTGGTGGTGCTCGGCATCGGGGTGGAGCCGGAGACCACGCTGGCGCGCGCCGTCGGCCTGCCGCTGGGCCCGCACGGCGGCCTGCTCACCGACCTGTCGATGCGGGTCGTCGGGCACGAGGACATCTGGGCGGGCGGCGACTGCGTCGAGGTGCTCGACCTGGTGGCCGGCCGCACCCGGCACATCGCGCTGGGCACCCACGCCAACAAGCACGGGCAGGTCATCGGGGCCAATGTCGCGGGCGGCTACGGAACGTTCCCCGGGGTGGTGGGCACGGCGGTGAGCAAGGTGTGCGACCTGGAGATCGCCCGCACCGGTCTGCGCGAGAAGGACGCCCGCGCGGTCGGGCTGCGGTTCGTCACGGCGACGATCGAGTCGACGGGCCGGGCGGGCTACTACCCGGGGGCGCGGCCCATGACGGTGAAGATGCTCGCCGAGTACCGCACCGGGCGGCTGCTCGGCGTGCAGATCGTGGGCCGGGAGGGCGCTGCCAAGCGGGTTGACATCGCGGCCGTGGCGCTCACGGCCGGAATGACGGTGGACGCGATGACCGCCCTGGACCTCGGCTACGCCCCGCCGTTCTCGCCGGTCTGGGACCCGGTCCTGGTGGCGGCCCGCAGGACCGTGACGGCGGTGCGGAGGGCGGGCACCGCCTGAGAACCACCGGGGGTCCGGCGCGCCCGCCCGTGCCGCTCAGCGCGCGGTTTGCTCGTGCACGTGGGCGACGAGCCGGGTCAGGGCGTCCGGGTCCATCGACGGCATCACGCCGTGGCCCAGGTTGAAGATGTGGCCCTCCAGCCCGGCGGCGGCGTCCAGCACCTCCCTGGTCTTCTGCTCCACCGCCGCGGTCGGCGCGAACAGCACCGCGGGGTCGAGGTTGCCCTGGAGCGCCTTGCCGGGGCCGACCCGGCGCGCGGCCTCGTCGAGCGGGACACGCCAGTCGACGCCGACGACGTCCGCGCCCGCCTCGCCCATCAGACCGAGGAGTTCGCCGGTGCCGACGCCGAAGTGGATGCGCGGGACGCCGTACGGCGCGACGGCGTCGAAGACCTTCGCCGAGGCGGGGAGCACCGAACGCCGGTAGTCGGCCGGGGACAGGGCACCCACCCAGGAGTCGAAGAGCTGGACGGCCGAGGCACCCGCCTCGATCTGCACCTTGAGGAAGGCGCCGGTGATGTCGGCGAGCCGGTCGAGCAGGTCGGCCCAGAGCTCCGGGTCGCCGTACATCATGGCCTTGGTGTGCTCGTGGTTGCGGGACGGGCCGCCCTCCACCAGGTAGCTCGCCAGGGTGAACGGCGCTCCCGCGAAGCCGATGAGGGGGGTGGCGCCGAGTTCGGCGATGAGCAGGCCGACGGCCTCGGTGACGTAGGAGACGTCCTCGGGCGTGAGGTCGCGCAGCCGGGCCAGGTCGGCACGGGTGCGGATCGGGTCGGCGACGACCGGGCCGACGCCGGGCTTGATGTCGAGGTCGATCCCGATGGCCTTCAGGGGCACGACGATGTCGCTGAAGTAGATCGCGGCGTCGACCTTGTGGCGGCGCACCGGCTGCATGGTGATCTCGGCGACCAGCTCCGGCATCATGCAGGAGTCGAGCATCCCGATGCCCTCACGCACCTTCAGGTACTCCGGCAGCGAACGCCCCGCCTGCCGCATGAACCAGACCGGGGTGTGCGGCACGGGCTCGCGGCGGCACGCCTTCAGGAACGCCGACTCATGGGTGGCGGAGGTCTTCGTCTGCTGGCCCATGGGGCGATCGTTGGCACTCACACCCAGAATCTTCGCACGAAGCCGCAAGCGGCCGGGCCCGCCCGGGTGTCCCTCCCTGCGCGCGGCTCCGGTTCCGCCTACTCTTCCCCGCATGGCTCCGGCTCAGGAACAGTTCTCCGATCGACCCGATGGCGCTGACGGCAACGACAGCGCGGAGGGCGGTTCCGTCCCGCCCGCGTTCCGGTCGGCGGTGGAGGCGTTGCACTCGGCGCGGCTGCGCCCCGAGCTGGAGGTGGAGCCGACCCGGCCGCCCCAACGGCTCGCCCCGTACGCGTACGCGCTGGAGGCCGCGGTCGTGCAGCGCGAGGAGGATCTCGCCGACGGCCGCCTCGTGCTGCTCCACGACCCGGCCGGGCACGAGACCTGGCACGGGACTTTCCGCCTGGTCACGCTGGTGCGGGCCGAGCTGGAGCCGGAAATGGCCTCCGACCCGCTGCTGCCGGAGGTGTGCTGGTCGTGGCTGACCGGTGCGCTGGAGGCACGCGGGCTGCCCTACGGGGAGGCGGGCGGCACGGTGACCCGGGCGGGGTCGCACTACTTCGGTGCGCTGGGCGCACGGCGTCCGGCGACGCAGATCGAGATCCGGGCGTCATGGACGCCGCACGAGGTGCGGGGCGGGGTGCCGGACACGGCGGCCCACCTGATGGCGTGGGGCGATCTGCTGTGCCAGATCGCCGGCCTGCCGCCGTCGGGCCCGTCCGATGCCGCGGTGGTGACGCTCCCGCAGCGGCGCGACCCCCAGGTCCGCTGAAGCGCCCACCGGTACCCGCCACCCCTCCTTGCCAGTAACGCTGCGTCACATGCGACGCGGAATTACTGGCATTTTTTTCGTACAATCGATCGCGTATCCGATTTGCCCGAATTGTTACGCATGAAATCGCGATCTTCCTCTAAAGGAGGACGGGTCCGCTGCCGAAGAGGTCAATGACCCTTCAAGCACGGTTCGCCCCGGCTTCATCCCCGAGCCGGCCCGTCCCGCCACTTCCCAGGAGGCCTGGTGTCCGTTCTCCTAGAGCAGCCCGCAAGCCTGGTCGCCTACCGCCCGAACAAGCCGACGGCCATGGTCGTCGTGGCCGACCCGCGCGTCCGTTCCACCGTGACCCGTCATCTGTGGGCCCTCGGAGTACGTGACGTCATCGAGGCGTCGTCCATCGCGGAGGCCCGTCCCCGCGTCGGCAACCCGCGCGACATCTGCGTAGCCGACGTCCACCTGCCCGACGGTTCCGGGCTGACCCTCTTGTCCGAGACCCGAGCCGCCGGCTGGCCGAACGGCCTGGCCCTCTCCGCCGCCGACGACATCGGCGCGGTGCGCAACGCCCTCGCGGGCGGTGTGAAGGGCTATGTCGTCACCGGCACCCGAACCAATATCGGCCACCCCACCCGCCCCGGCGCCGCCCCGATCGGCGCCCATGCCGCCCGCATGCATCGTCGTCCCCCCGGCGCGCCGAGCCACCCGGGCGGCTACCGCGAACTGTCCGGCCGCGAGGTCGAGGTCCTCCGGCTGGTCGCCGAGGGCCAGTCCAACAAGGCCATCGGCGTCTCCATGGGCCTGTCCGCCCTGACCGTCAAGAGCCACCTCGCCCGGATCGCCCGCAAGCTCGGCACCGGCGACCGGGCCGGAATGGTCGCCGTCGCCCTGCGCACGGGCATCATCCACTGACCCCCCGACGCCGGACGGGTCCGCGCGGCCGCACGGACCGGCTGGTTTGCATGCATCGGCGCCCCGGCAAGGCACATTACCGCGAAGGGGGGCCCCCAAAAAAGGGGAACCAAGACAAGATACCGCCCCCCCACCGACCCCC
>NZ_JBHJWQ010000021.1:120076-154166 GCF_042266885.1 Streptomyces sp. NPDC056061
GGGGGGTGTGTTTTTTTTTTTTAACTCCCGGGGCCCGGGCGGCCGCCCGCCCGGGTGGGTTTGACGGCCGGGGCGCCCGCCGCGGCACGGTCCCGCCGCCGGGCGCCGCACATACACGGATACCCTTGACACGTGACCGACGCCCAAGAGACCGCAGCAGACACTTCACTGCGCATCACCGGGGGCGCTCCCCCGGACGACGTCGCCCCGGCGCCGATCCCCTTGCTCGCACCTCGCGAGGGCATTCCCCCGGTGGTGGCCTCGGACGACGCCCTCGCACGGGTGGTCGCGGCCTTCGCCGCGGGCTCCGGACCGGTGGCCGTCGACGCCGAACGCGCCTCCGGCTACCGCTACGGCCAGCGCGCCTACCTCGTCCAGCTGCGCCGCGCCGGCGCGGGCAGCGCCCTGATCGACCCCGTGGGTTGCCCCGACCTGTCGGGGCTCGGCGAGGTGCTGCGCGGCAGCGAGTGGATCCTGCACGCGGCCACCCAGGACCTGCCCTGTCTGCGGGAGATAGGGATGACCCCCACCGGGCTGTTCGACACCGAGCTGGCGGGACGGCTGGCCGGGTTCCCGCGAGTGGGCCTCGGCGCCATGGTCGAGAGCGTGCTCGGGTACTCCCTGGAGAAGGGCCATTCCGCCGTCGACTGGTCCACCCGCCCGCTGCCCGACCCCTGGCTGCGTTACGCGGCACTCGACGTGGAGCTGCTGATCGACCTCCGCGACGCCCTGGAGGAGGAACTCGACCGGCAGGGCAAACTGGAGTGGGCACGGGAGGAGTTCGACGCGATCGCCTCCGCGCCGCCCGCTCCCCCGCGCAAGGATCCGTGGCGCCGCACCTCCGGCATGCACAAGGTCCGTCGCCGCCGTCAGATGGCGGTGGTCCGGGAGCTGTGGACCACCCGCGACCAGGTGGCCCGGCGCCGGGACGTCTCGCCCGGCAAGGTGCTGAGCGATGCCGCGATCGTCGAGGCGGCGCTCGCGCTTCCGCCGAACACGCACGCGCTGACCGCACTGCCCGGGTTCGGGCACCGCATGGGACGTCGGCAGCTGGAGCAGTGGCAGGCGGCCGTGGACCGGGCCAAGGCCCTGCCCGACTCCGAGCTCCCCCAGCCCGGCCAGGCCGTCGCGGGCCCGCCGCCGCCGCGCGCCTGGGCCGACAAGGACCCGGCCGCCGCGGCCCGGCTCTCGGCCGCGCGCGCCGCGGTGTCGGAGCTCGCCGAGCGGCTGCACATGCCGCAGGAGAACCTGATCACCCCGGACACGGTGCGCCGGATCTGCTGGGAGCCGCCCAGGAACCCGACGCCGGACACCGTCGAGACCACGCTCGCCGGATACGGAGCGCGGCGCTGGCAGATCGAGCAGGTAGCCCCGCTCCTGGTCCGCGCGCTGCGATCGGCGGGGTGTCAGACCGCCGCCGGAGGGTCGTAATCACGCCAGGTTGCACGACCGCCGCAGCATCCCTCCCCGTCGCCGGGCGGGCCGTTCCCCCGGCCTGCCCGGCGACGGGCATTTTCCCCGCTCACCGGCCGGGGCGGCCCGGCGACACGGTTCCCGGCGGCGCGACCCGCGCGGCGCTCGGGTCCGGCGGGTGCGACCCGCACGCGGCCCGCACGCCCGCTTGCGCACATGTGACCTTCGCCGCTCCGGACACCAGGGGTGGGCAGTCTGGTTACCCGCAAGTAGCATGAGGGAACGGCGCGTCCCCGGACGCGCCCCGCAGCAGTGCCATCCCGCACCCTGGAGGAGAGCCACCGTGCCTCGTACCATCCGGGACGTCGTCTTCGTCGACGGCGTCCGCACCCCGTTCGGCAAAGCGGGCCCGAAGGGCATCTACCACGAGACCCGCGCCGACGATCTCGTCGTGAAGGCCATCCGGGAGCTGCTGCGCCGCAACCCGGCCCTGGACCCCGCGAAGATCGACGAGGTCGCCATCGCCGCGACCACCCAGATCGGCGACCAGGGGCTGACGCTGGGCCGTACCGCCGGAATCCTGGCCGGTCTGCCGCAGTCCGTCCCGGGTTACTCCATCGACCGCATGTGCGCGGGCGCCCTGACCGCGGTCACCACGACGGCCGGTTCCATCGCCTTCGGCGCGTACGACGCCGTCATCGCGGGCGGTGTCGAGCACATGGGCCGTCACCCGATGGGCGAGGGCGTGGACCCGAACCCGCGCTTCGTGTCGGAGAAGCTGGTCGACGAGTCCGCGCTGTTCATGGGTATGACCGCGGAGAACCTGCACGACCGCTACCCGCAGATCACCAAGGCGCGTGCCGACGAGTACGCGGTGCGCTCGCAGGAGAAGGCCGCCAAGGCGTACGCCGACGGCAAGATCCAGCAGGACCTGGTGCCGATCTCGGTGCGCCGCACCAACGCCGAAGCAGGGGAGACGGGCTGGGGCCTGGTCACCGCCGACGAGCCGATGCGCCCGGGCACCACGCTGGAGAACCTGGCGAACCTCAAGACCCCGTTCCGCGCGCACGGCCGGGTCACCGCGGGCAACGCCGCCGGACTCAACGACGGCGCGACGGCCTCGATCATCGCCTCCGAGGACTTCGCCCGCGAGAACGGCCTCCCGGTCAAGATGCGCCTGGTCTCCTACGCCTTCGCGGGCGTCGAGCCCGAGGTGATGGGCTACGGGCCGATCCCGGCGACGGAGAAGGCCCTCGCCAAGGCGGGCCTGACGATCGGTGACATCGGCCTCTTCGAGATCAACGAGGCGTTCGCCGTCCAGGTCCTGGCCTTCCTGGACCACTACGGCATCGCCGACGACGACGCGCGCGTCAACCAGTACGGCGGCGCCATCGCGTACGGCCACCCGCTGGCCTCCTCCGGCGTGCGTCTGATGACGCAGCTGGCCCGCCAGTTCGAGGAGCAGCCGGAGGTCCGCTACGGCCTCACCACCATGTGCGTCGGCTTCGGCATGGGCGCCACGGTCATCTGGGAGAACCCGCACCACAAGGACGCCGGAGGCAGCAAGTGAGCACCACCGCTGAGCTTTTGAAGGGTGCGGCCGAGCTGTTCCCCGACGAGGTCGTGACGTCGGCGCACGTACGCCACCTCGACCTCCCGGCCGGTGCGGGGCGCTTCGCCCTCATCACGCTGGACAACGGCCTGGACCACACCAAGCCGACCACCTTCGGACCGCAGTCGCTGGCGAACCTGAACGCCGCGATCGACCAGGTCGAGAAGGAGGCGGCCGAGTCCGCGATCGTCGGTGTCGGCATCACCGGCAAGCCGTTCATCTTCGCGGTCGGCGCCGACCTCAAGGGCGTGGAGCTGCTGAAGAACCACGCCGACGCGCTGGCCATCGGCAAGGGCGGCCACGACGTCTTCCGCCGCCTCTCCGGCCTCGCGGTCCCGACGTTCGCGTACTACAACGGCGCGGCGATGGGCGGCGGCGTCGAGGTCGGCCTGCACTGCTCGTACCGCACCGTCTCCAAGGCGCTGCCCGCGTTCTCGCTGCCCGAGGTCTTCCTCGGCCTGGTCCCGGGCTGGGGCGGCTGCGCGCTGCTCCCCAACCTGATCGGTGCCGACCGCGCGGTCTCCGTCATCATCGAGAACTCGCTGAACCAGAACCGCCAGCTCAAGGGCAAGCAGGTCTTCGAACTCGGGATCGCGGACGCGATCTTCGAGGGCGCGGACTTCCTGGAGCGGTCGCTGGTGTGGACCGCCGACGTGCTCAACGGCACGGTGACGGTGGAGCGCCCGGAGGTCGACCGCGGGGATGCCTGGGACCAGGCCGTCGCCCGCGGCCGGGCCATCGCCGACTCCAAGGTGCACGGGGCCGCCCCGGCCGCGTACCGCGCGCTGGACATCATCGCCGCCGCGAAGAACGGCGACCTGGGCGCCGGCTTCGACGCCGAGGACCAGGCCCTCGCAGACCTGATCATGGGTGGCGAACTGCGCTCCGGGCTGTACGCCTTCAACCTGGTGCAGAAGCGCGCCAAGCGCCCGGCCGGCGCCCCGGACAAGAGCCTGGCCCGTCCGGTCACCAAGGTCGGCGTGGTGGGCGCGGGCCTGATGGCCTCGCAGCTGGCACTGCTGTTCCTGCGCCGCCTGGAGGTGCCGGTCGTGCTGACCGACATCGACCAGGAGCGCGTGGACAAGGGCGTCGGCTACGTCCACGCCGAGATCGAGAAGCTGCTCGGCAAGGGCCGCATCAACCAGGACAAGGCCAACCGCCTCAAGGCCCTGGTCACCGGTGTGCTGGACAAGGCGGAGGGCTTCTCCGACGCCGACTTCGTCATCGAGGCCGTCTTCGAGGAGATCGGCGTCAAGCAGCAGGTGTTCGCCGAGGTCGAGGCGGTCGCCCCGGCGCACGCGATCCTCGCCACCAACACCTCGTCCCTCTCGGTCACCGAGATGGCGTCGAAGCTCCAGCACCCGGAGCGGGTCGTCGGCTTCCACTTCTTCAACCCGGTCGCGGTCCTGCCGCTGCTGGAGATCGTCCGGGGCGAGAAGACCGACGACGCCTCGCTGGCAACGGCGTTCGGCGTGGCGAAGAAGCTGCGGAAGAGCGCGGTACTGGTGAAGGACGCCCCGGCGTTCGTCGTCAACCGCATCCTCACCCGCTTCATGGGCGAGATCCAGAACGTCATCGACGAGGGCACGCCGGTCGAGACCGCGGAGAAGGCCATCGAGCCGCTCGGTCTGCCGATGTCCCCGCTGGTGCTGCTGGAGCTCGTCGGTCCCGCGATCGGACTGCACGTGTCCGAGACCCTGAACCGCGCCTTCCCGGAGCGGTTCACCGTCTCCGAGAACCTCGCGGCGGTCGTGAAGGCGGGCAAGCGCGGCTTCTACGTCTACGACTCCGGGAAGCCGGAGCTGGACCCGGAGGTCGCCGCGCTGCTGAAGCAGGGCGACACCGTCCTGTCCGAGGAGCAGGTCCGCGACCGGGTCCTGGACGCGGTGGCCCAGGAGATCGGCCTGATGCTGGACGAGGACGTCGTCGCCGAGGCCCAGGACATCGACCTGTGCCTGATCACCGGCGCGGGCTGGCCCTTCCACCTGGGCGGCATCACGCCGTACCTGGACCGTGAGGGCGTCTCGGAGCGGGTGAACGGCAAGAAGTTCCTGGACCGGGGCGTGGCGAGCGTGCCGGCGTAACGCGCCGGAACACACTCCGACGGGCCTTCACGGGCACACGAGTGGACGGAAGCGGGTCGCACACACGAGGTGTGCGACCCGCTTCCGCGTGCCCGGCGACGGAAATGGTGCGGCCCCACCCGCGCGGCCGGGCCCGGACCGTCGGTCGGGTCGCCGGGACGGCCGGACGACGGCGGGACGGCCGGACGACGGCGCACGGACGGGACGGCGGGACGGCGGGACGGAACACACTCGGCCGCCGGGCCGCGGCCCGGCGGCCCGGGCTCACAGACGGATCCAGCCCTCCAGCGCCAGGCCCTGCCGGTCGGTGCGCTGCCGGGTGACGTTCAGCCGTCCGTCCCCGTCGACGGCCGCGACGACCAGTCGTCCGTCGCGGTCCGGGGCGACGGCCGGTGCGCCCTCGCAGGACTGGTGGGTCTCCGTCCACCAGGCTCCGGCGGATTCCGTCTCGGTGGGGTGGGCGGCGATGGCGAGGGTGCCCGTCCGCTCCCGCTGGGCCAGCACCGTGCAGTCGTGGTCGTCGACGAGGCAGCGGCCGAGGGCCAGGGGGCCGTCGCCGGAGTGGCCGCCCAGCGGGGCGGGCGCGGGCGCGGCGGCGCCGTCCTCCGACGGGCGGTGGGCGACGACCTCGCCGGACTCCTCCTCGCGCCAGTAGTGGGTGATCCGGCCCTCGTGGGTCTCGATGCCGGAGGCCGTCCCCGGCCGGGCACAGAGGACGAGGTCGGGGGCACGGTCGAGCGGGCCTCCCGGGGTCTCCTGCCGCCAGACGTAGACGCCTCCGTCGGCCGGTGCGAAGAGTTCGACGCGACCGGACCGGGTGACGACCGCGGACAGGCCCTCGTGCACCCGCTTGCACGGGAAGGACGCCCAGTTGCCCCAGGTACCACGCGGGTCGCGGACGCGGGTGGACACTCCTCCCGAGGCGTTGCGGATGAACACATGGAGCGCGTCGGCCCCGTCGACGACCGCGACCGGTGCGCCGATGGACGCCGCCATCCTGACGTTCTTGACGTGCGGGTTGCCGACCGGATGCCATCCCGTCAGCGGACGGCCCGCCTGGTACTGGGTGGCATGGACGACTTCCAGCGGCGCCTCGGGGCCGTCCGCGGTGCGCCGCAGGGCAACCACGTCGGCGTAGCCCGCCGGTCCCCGCGCCACACACAGGTACGGCAGCAGCCGGTTGTCGGGGAGGAGGAGTTCGGGCGCCGTCCATCCGCCGCGTCCCGTCGGCGATTCGGTCCAGCGGACGATGCCTCCGGCCACGGCGGGGGCGTAGGCGGTGAGCCGGCCGTCCGGCGCGGGTATCAGCCAGCCGGTGTTGGGGGGTGCGACCGCGGGCAACTCCGGGGCCGTCAGGGCCTCGTGGGACGGTGCGGGGCCCCTCCGGGACGAAACCCCGGTACGCCGACGCCCGATACGCAAACTCATCGCTCCCCGACCGTTCTTCACTGAATGCTCTTTCCGTGCCGAACGGCGTTGGGCGGAGCCCCCATGTGCCTCTATTGAGAAATCGCTTCACATACAACAGCAACAACTGATGTCAAGATGATACTCGACAGGGTCGATCCCCCATTGACTCCTGCCGCACAATGCGGCTGCGGGGCACGCGCGTTGTCCGGGCGCAGGCGCGACACCGCCCACGGAGCGACTTCGGCCGACACGGCCCCGCCCGCCGCTCGTTCCTCCCCTGCCGCACCGCGAAGAAGTCTCCCGCGACCGGCGGCTGACGGGGCGTGCGGCACCGGCCCGTGTCACGCTGGCGGCATGGCGGACGAACGGACCCTGGTGATCGTCGACGCGGCCAATGTGGTCGGGTCGGTGCCCGACGGATGGTGGCGGGACCGGCGCGGGGCGGCCGAGCGGCTGCGCGACGCGCTGGTCCCGTTCGCCGCGGCCGGTCTGCCGGAGCGGCCCGGCCCCGTCGAGCTGGTGCTGGTCGTCGAGGGCGCGGCCCGGGGGGTTGCCCCGGTGCCGGGGGTGCGGGTGGATCCGGCGCCCGGCAGCGGGGACGACCGGATCGTGGGGCTGGTCGCGGCGGCGGAGGACCGCGACCGTGTGGTGGTCACCGCCGACCGGGAACTGCGGCGGCGGGTCGAGGCGTACGGGGCACGGTGCGTGGGGCCCCGTACGGTGCGGCCGTCACCGCCGCCGCACGGCTGAGCGGCCCTCGGTGGCGGGGCGGCGTGTCACCGCTCCGGCGCCCGCCGGTGGCCGACGGGCGTGTGGAGCCGGCTGTGCCCGCGTCCGTACGCGAAGTAGATGATCACCCCGATGATCATCCAGGCGCCGAACCGCAGCCAGGTCTCCGCGGGCAGATTGAGCATCAGCCACAGCGAGGCGGCCACCGACAGGATCGGGATGAGCGGGACCCACGGGGTGCGGAACGCTCGGTGCAGTTCGGGGCGGGTGCGGCGCAGCACCAGGACGCCCAGGGCGACGACGACGAACGCGAAGAGGGTGCCGATGTTCACCAGGGTCGCGAGTTCGTTGATGCTGGTGAATCCGGCGACGATCGCGATGATCACACCGAGCAGGATGGTCGGCCGGTACGGGGTGCGGAAGCGGGGGTGCGTCACGGAGAAGAAGCGCGGCAGCAGTCCGTCGCGGCTCATCGCGAAGAACACCCGGGTCTGGCCGAGCAGCAGGATCAGGCAGACCGTGGTGAGGCCGATCGCGGCACCGAAGCTGATGAGCCCGGCGTAGACGGGATGGCCGACGGCCTTGAACGCGTCGGCGAGCGGGGCCTCGACGGACAGGTCGGTGTAGTGCTGCATGCCGGTGACCACCAGCGACACCCCGACGTACAGCACGGTGCAGATGAAGAGTGAGGCGAGGATGCCGCGCGGCATGTCCCGCTGCGGGACCTTCGTCTCCTCGGCGGCGGTCGCCACCACGTCGAAGCCGATGAAGGCGAAGAAGACGACGGAGGCGGCGGTGAAGACACCCATGACCCCGAAGTTCGTGGGCGCGTAGCCGGACATCAGTTGGAACAGCGGCGCGGTCAGCCCGGAACCGGCGGGCTGCGGCTGGGCCGGAGGGATGAAGGGCGTGTAGTTGGCGGCCTTGACGAAGAACAGCCCCGCGATGATCACGACGAGCACCACGGCGACCTTGATGGCGACCACCACCGTGGTGACCCGGGCCGAGAGTTTCATGCCGAGCACCAGCACGACGGTCAGGACGAGTACCAGGGCGAAGGCGAGGATGTCGAAGCCGAATCCTTTCGCCACGTCGGTTCCGGAGAGCACGTCGGGCATGCTCCAGCCGAAGTTGTCCAGCAGTGAGCGGACGTAGCCGGACCAACCGACCGACACCACCGCCGTGCCGAGCGCGAACTCCAGCACCAGGTCCCAGCCGATGATCCAGGCGACGAGTTCGCCGAGCGAGGCGTAGGCGAAGGTGTACGCGGAACCGGCGACCGGGACCGTGGAGGCGAACTCGGCGTAGCACAGCGCGGCCAGGGCACAGACGATGCCGGCGGCCACGAAGGCCAGGGCGGTGGCCGGACCGGCGGTCTCCTTCGCCACCTTGCCGGTGAGCACGAAGATGCCGGTGCCGATGACGACACCCACCCCGAAGACGGTGAGGTCCAGCGCGGAGAGGGACTTCTTGAGCGCGTGCTCCGGCTCCTCGGTGTCGCGGATGGACTGCTCGACCGTCTTGGTCCGGAACAGTCCGTCGCTGCTGGGTGGTGTGTCCTGCTGGGCGGTCACCGGCGTACCTCCACGCGCTCGTCGTGTACGCCATGATTGGGACCGCACCGGCGACGAAGGCGCCCATACCGGGCGATTTCATGCGAATGGGCCGGTCGGACCACCCGTACAGGGCGGCCGACCGGCCCATGGAGCCGTGTCGCGGGTCACACGGACGGACCCGTGGTACGGAAGGGATCAGTCGCGGACGGGCTCGATCACGGAGCTGTCGTCGGCGTCCGTCCCGAAGCGCCCGTCGAGCTTGGCGACCAGGCCGGTGACCTGGCGGGCGATGTCCGGGGCGGTGAGCCCGATCTCGGCCATGACCTCCTTGCGCGAGGCGTGGTCGAGAAAGCGCGGCGGGATGCCGAAGTCGCGCAGCGGCACGTCCACCCCGACGTCGCGCAGCGCCTGGGAGATCGCGGAGCCGACGCCGCCGGCCCGGCTGTTGTCCTCGACGGTGACGACGACCCGGTGCCGCTCCGCGAGCGGGGCCATGGCCTCGTCGACCGGCTTGACCCAGCGCGGGTCGACGACGGTCGTCGAGATGCCCTGGGCGTCGAGCAGATCGGCGATGTCCAGGCACATCGGGGCGAGTGCGCCGACGGAGACCAGCAGGACGTCCGGCCGCTCGGTGCCGGGCTCGCGCAGCACGTCCATGCCGCCGACCCGGCCGACGGCCTTGACCGCCGGGCCGACCGCGCCCTTGGAGAAGCGGACCACGGTCGGCGCGTCGTCGACGTCGACGGCCTCGCGGAGCTGGGCGCGGACCTGGTCGGCGTCGCGCGGGGCGGCGATCCGGAGCGTGGGCACGCACTGGAGGATCGACATGTCCCACATGCCGTTGTGCGAGGCACCGTCGGTGCCGGTGATGCCGGCGCGGTCCAGGACGAACGTCACCCCGCACCTGTGCAGCGCGACGTCCATCAGGACCTGGTCGAAGGCCCGGTTGAGGAAGGTGGCGTACACCGCGAAGACCGGGTGCAGTCCGCCGGTGGCGAGGCCGGCGGCCGAGACCGCGCCGTGCTGCTCGGCGATGCCGACGTCGTAGATCCGGTCCGGGAACGCCTCCTCGAACTTGGTGAGGCCGACCGGCTGGAGCATGGCCGCGGTGATCGCGACGATGTCCTCGCGCTCCTTGCCGAGCTTGACCATCTCCTCGCCGAAGACGGAGGTCCAGTCGAGGCCCGCGGTGGCGACCGGGAGGCCGGTGTCGGGGTGGATCTTGCCGACGGCGTGGAAGCGGTCGGCCTCGTCGAGCAGTGCGGGCGTGTAACCGCGGCCCTTCTCGGTGAGGCAGTGCACGATGACGGGCCCGCCGAAGCGCTTGGCGCGCTGGAGCGCGGACTCCAGGGCCTCGATGTCGTGGCCGTCGATGGGGCCCACGTACTTCAGGCCCAGGTCCTCGAACATGCCCTGCGGGGCGATGAAGTCCTTCAGGCCCTTCTTCGCGCCGTGCAGCGTCTCGTACAGCGGCCTCCCGACGACGGGGGTGCGCTCCAGGATGTCCTTGCCGCGGGCCAGGAAGCGCTCGTAGCCGTCGGTGGTGCGCAGCGTCGCGAGGTGGTTGGCGAGACCGCCGATGGTCGGCGCGTAGGAGCGCTCGTTGTCGTTGACGACGATGACGAGCGGGCGGTCCTTGGCGGCGGCGATGTTGTTCAGCGCCTCCCAGGCCATGCCGCCGGTGAGGGCGCCGTCACCGATGACCGCGACGACGTGGTCGTCCTTGCCGAGTACCTCGTTGGCCTTGGCCAGGCCGTCCGCCCAGCCGAGGACGGTGGAGGCGTGCGAATTCTCGATGACGTCGTGCTCGGACTCCGCACGGGACGGGTAGCCGGAGAGGCCGCCCTTGCTCTTGAGCTTCGAGAAGTCCTGGCGGCCGGTGAGGAGCTTGTGCACGTAGCTCTGGTGGCCGGTGTCGAACAGCACCTTGTCCTTCGGCGAGTCGAAGACCCGGTGCAGGGCGATGGTCAGCTCGACCACGCCCAGGTTGGGGCCGAGGTGGCCACCGGTCTTCGATACGGCGTCGACGAGGAAGGTCCGGATCTCTTCGGCGAGCTGGTCCAACTGCTCGGGAGTGAGCCGGTCCAGGTCACGCGGTCCGGCGATGCGGGTCAGCAGATCCCACCCGCTCGCCGCCGCCCTTGCACGTCGCGCCTCGCGCGGCTGTGTCACCGTGCCTCCTTGCGTGTTGAGCTGGGTCGAGCATGCCGATCCGATGAGTCTAGTGTTCCGTCCGTGCCAGGGGTCATCCGGCGGGGTGTTCGGGACAGACTCGGGACGTGATCGAGGTCTCGCACGCATGTGACGCAGGGTACGGACGTGCCGGTACGTGACCGAGGTCTCGTGCGCCCGCATGACACGGGACACGGAAGCGGTCCCGTGCCCCGGCCGTGTCCTCGCACGGCCGGGGTGCCGCGGGCTGCGGGCACGGGACCGCGTCGGGTGCCTACGCGCGCCCCGCGGTCCGCTGGGTGCGGCGGGAGACCGAGTCGATGACCACGGCGGCCAGCAGCACCGCACCCGTGATCATGTACTGGATCGCGTTGGCCATGCCGATCATGTTCAGGCCCTGCTGGATCGACTGGATCACGATCATGCCGAGGAGCGCGGACCAGACCTTGCCGCGTCCGCCGAAGAGGCTGGTCCCGCCGATCACGGCGGCCGCGATGACCAGCATCAGCGTGTTGCCGCCGCCGACGCTCTTGGTGGCACCGCCGGACAGGCTGGCGATGAACAGGCCGCCGAAGGCGCCCAGCGTGCCGGACAGGGCGAAGACGGCGATCCGCACCCTGCCGACGTCGATCCCGGCGCGCCGGGCCGCCTCCGGGTTGCCGCCGACCGCGAAGACCCGGCGTCCGAAGCCCGTGCGCCGGGCGACGAAGTCCGCGACGACCAGTACGGCGAGGAACAGCACCAGGGCGAGCGGCAGCCCGCGGGCGCCCGCGGGCTCGTTCAGGACGTACGCGACGGCGAAGCACGCGATCGCGACGACCCCGGTGCGCAGGACGACCTCGCCGGTGGGCCGGGCGGGCAGTGCCGCGGCCCGGCGGCGCCGCGTGTCCACCAGCAGCGAGGCGGCGTACGCGAGGACCGCGGCCAGGGCGAGTCCGTAGGCGGCGGCCTTGTCCTCGAAGAAGTAGTTGGTGAGGTTCTCGACGGCGCTGCCGGACGGCGTGTTGATCGAACCCTCCCCACCCATCATCCAGTCCTGGAGGCCGCTCCAGCCGAGGAAGCCGGCCAGGGTGACGACGAAGGCGGGCACACCGATCCTGGCGAAGAAGAAGCCGTGCACCACGCCGAGCACCGTGCCCGAGAGCACGGCGACGAGGATCGCGAGCCATTCGTTCCAGCCGTGGTTGACCTGGAGTACCGCCCAGACGGCCGCACCGACCCCGGCGACGGAGCCGACCGAGAGGTCGATCTCGCCGAGCAGCAGGACGAACACGATGCCGACCGCCATGATGCCGAGGCCCGAGCTGTAGACGGCGATGTTGGCGACGGAGCCGGCGGAGAGGAAGTTGTCGTTCTGGAACTGGAAGACGATCGCGATGACGATCAGGCCGACGAGGACCGGCAGCGAGCCGAGGTCGCCGCCGCGCACCTTGCGGCCGAACTCCGTCCAGTAGCCCTTGAGGCCCTTCTCCCGGACGAGCAGACGCGGGTCGGTGGCGGGGGCCGTCTGCCGGCCGGGGGTCTCGGGTCCGTCAAAGGCCCCGGGCGCACCGGAGGACTCGGGGGTTTTGGCGAGGTCGCTCACTTCGCGTCCTCCTTCGTGGCGACGCGTGCCCGGCGGCGCGTGACGGCGTTGTCGGTGGCGCCGGTGATGGCGGCGATGATCTCTTCGTCGGTGGTGTCCGCGACGTCGAAGAATCCGTTGTTGCGGCCGAGGCGGAGCACCGCGACCCGGTCCGCGACGGCGCGCACGTCGGCCATGTTGTGGCTGATGAGGATCACCCCGTGGCCCCGCTCGCGGAGCCGCTCGACCAGATCGAGCACCTGCGCGGTCTGTTCGACGCCGAGTGCCGCGGTCGGCTCGTCCAGGATGACGATCTTGGGGTCACCGATCAACGCGCGTGCGATGGCGACGACTTGGCGCTGGCCGCCGGAGAGCGAGGCGACCGGTATGCGCACGCTCGGGATCCGGATGGAGAGGGTGTCGAGCAGTTCCTTGGCGCGCTTCTCCATCGCGATTTCGTCGAGCACGCAGGCGGTGCGCAGTTCGCTGCCGAGGAAGAGGTTGGCGACGACGTCGAGGTTGTCGCAGAGCGCCAGGTCCTGGTAGACGGTGGCGACACCGAGCGTCTGGGCGTCGTTGGGCCGGTTGACGCGGACCGGCTCGCCCTCCCACTCGATGGTGCCCTCGTCGATCGGGTGGACGCCCGAAATGGTCTTGACGAGAGTCGACTTGCCGGCGCCGTTGTCGCCGACCAGGGCGACGACCTCGCCGGAACGAATCTCCAGGTCCACGTCCGTGAGCGCCTGGACGGCGCCGAACCGCTTGGAGATTCCGCGCAACGCCAGCACGGGCGTAGCGGACACGTGAATCATCTCCTTCACCGCCTGACCGGCGGGGATGGTGGTGCCGAGCACGGGGTGCGCTGGTGCCGTGAAAGGCACTTGAGGAAGTCCGGCGCCCGCCCTCGCTTGCGGGGCGTGGAACGGGACGGGCGCCGGACCGGCTGGGGCCCGTGGCACGGCCCCGTTCGCGGGGGCCGGCCGGGAGGAACGGGCCGCGGACCTACTTGATGCCCGCCGCCTCGCAGGCCGCCTTGTACTCGGGCGTGCAGATCTCCGCCGCCTTGTAGACCTTGTCGGCGATGATCGTGCTCGCCACGTTCTCCTTGGTCACCACCTGCGCGTCGTACAGCCGGGCCGGAATGCCCTTGAACTCGCCCGAGAGGCTGTCGACCTGAGTGGGGGTCAGTTCATCGAACTTGTCGCCCTTCAGGAGCTTGACGGCGATTTCCGCGGCGGTCTCCGCCTGCGGCTTGACCTGCTTGTAGATCGTGAAGGCCTGGTCGCCCTTGAGGATGCGCTGGAGACCCGCGAGCTCGGAGTCCTGGCCGCCGACCGGGACCTTGATGCCCCGCGTGTTCAGCGCCGTGATGATGCCGCCGGCCATGCCGTCGTTGGCGGAGTAGACCCCCTGGAAGCCGCCCTTGCCCAACGCGTCGATGGCCGCGCCCATCTTCTTGTTGGCCTCGTCCGCCGACCAGTCCGGGATGTCCTGCTCGTAGACGACCTTCTTGACCTCGGTGTCCAGGACGCTGTGCGCGCCCTTCTTGAAGAACGGGGCGTTCGGGTCGGTCGGCGAGCCGTTGATCATGACAACGTTGCTCTGACCGGCATCGGCGCCCAGCGCCTTGACCAGGGCCTCGCCCTGGAGCCGGCCGATCTTCTCGTTGTCGTACGACACGTACGCGGAGATCGGGCCCTCGGCGAGGCGGTCGTAGGCCAGGACCTTGACGCCCTTCTTCTCCGCCTGCTGCACCCAGGACTTGGTGGCCTTGTAGTCGACGGAGTCCAGGACGATGACCTTCACGCCCTGGGTGACGAGCGCGTCGAACTGCTTCTTCTGGGTGTCGCTCTGCTGTGCGGCATTGCTGTACTTGACCTTGCAGTCACCGCACAGCTCCTTGATCTTCGCCTCGATCATGGGCCGGTCGAACGTCTCGTAGCGGGTGGTCTTGTTCTCCGGCAGCAGCAGACCGATGGACTTGCCGTCACCGCCACCGGCCTTGTCGTCGTCGCCGCCCGCCTTGCCGCAGGCGGCGAGGGAGACGGCCATGGAGACTGCGGCCGTTCCAATGACGATGCGACGCGTCGTTGCGTTCATGTGGATTGCCTCCCTGACGAGGCCGCGACGTCGCGGCCGAGGTGGCTGGCAGTCAACTCGGCCCCGACGTCAGCGTCAAGGAGTAAATCCTTAACGAGATGACAACGGTGCCATTCCTTCTCTAAGTGAAGACTGACGTGTCATCGGATCCTTCAGGGGCGCACTGCTCTCCAAGAGGGTGGAATCCCCCATCTCGCTGAGTACCAGGGCCAGTGCGCCCAGGACCTCGGCCCGGCCGCCGAGTGCTCCGGGCAGGACCGAGAGCTGCCTGGCCGCGCTCGGAATGGCGTAGCGCGAGACCGAGTCGCGGATCGGCGCGAGCACCAGCTCGCCCGCCTCGGCGAGCGAGCCGCCGAGCACCACCCGGCTGGGGTTGAGCAGATTGCAGAGATTGGCCACCCCGCTGCCGATATGCCGTCCGACGTCCCCGATCACCCGGCGGCAGCCCGGATCGCCCTCCCGGGCCAGCTGGACCATCCGCTCCATGGTGAGATCGGGACCGTGGCTGGGGCGGAGCAACGGCAGCACGTACCGCGCGGCCGTGAAGGTCTCCAGGCAGCCCCGGTTGCCGCAGCGGCACACCGGACCCGATTCGTCGAGCGTGATGTGCCCGATCTCCCCCGCCGTGCCGCCCGGCCCGCGGTAGATGCGGCCGTCGATCACCAGACCGGCGCCGACCCCGCTGGCGACCTTGATGTAGGCGAGGTCCTTGACGCCGCGCCCGCTCCCCCACACCAGCTCGCCCAGTGCTCCGAGGTTGGCGTCGTTGTCGACGTGCACCGGCACACCGAGCCGCTTCGACAGCTCCTCGCCGGGGTTGATGCCCGTCCAGCCCGGCAGTATCGACGTGGAGCCCAGCGTGCCGGACTCGACGTCGATCGGGCCGGGGACGCCGAGCCCCACGCCGATCACCTTGTCCGGCCCGATCCCGGTCGCCGCGATCAGCCGCTCGACCAGCCGCTGGGCCCGTCCGAACCCCTCCTCGGAGGAGGCGTCGACGTCCAGCGGCTCGGTCTCCTCGGCGAGCACCCGGTGGGCGAGGTTGCCGACCGCCACCCGCAGGTGCGCGTGACCGAAGTCGACACCGATCACGATGCCCGCGTCGCCGCTGAGCGAGACGCTCCGGGCCCGACGGCCGCCCGCCGAGGTGGGCGTCACCTCGACCGTGCCGCTTTCCTTCAGTTCGCGAACGATATTGGAGACGGTGGCAGCCGAGAGGCCCGTGCTCCGCGCGATCTCCGCCTGGGTGAGTGAGCCGGCCATGCGTACCGCGCGCACGACCCGCTCAAGGTTGGCGCGATGCAGAGATGTCTGCGACCCCGGAGTCTCCATCGACTCTCTCCTACCGTTCTCTCCAACATGTGAACTCCAAGCTGACCGTTTTGGGGCACTCCCCGTCAAGACCTTGAGCATCCGAAGCCTCGGATGAGCGCACACCGCACCCGCCCGGGGGGGCACGGGACGGCCCTGCGGTCCGCGGAGGTCCCGGCACGCGCGAACCGCCCGCCGACGGCTGCCGGCGGGCGGTTGCGGGTGGCGCGGGTCGTGTCCGGGCGGGCTACTTCACCGCGCCCGCGGTGAGTCCCGCCACTACCTGGCGCTGGAAGACGATGTAGGCGCCCAGCACCGGGAGCATCGCCATCACCAGACCGGCGAACAGGCCGGACCAGTCGCCCTTGTACCCCTGACTGTTGGCAAGTTCGACGAGGCCCTGGGAGAGCACCCGTTGGTTCGGGTCGGTGTTCAGCACCGTCGGCAGCATGTACTGGTTCCACTGCCCGAGGAAGTTGAAGATGCCGACGCTGATCAGGCCGGGCTTGGCCATCGGCAGCATCACCTGGAAGAACGTCCTGGTGTGCGAGGCCCCGTCGAGCATCGCCGCCTCCGCCACCGAGGTCGGCAGCGTCCGGAAGAACGAGGTGAGGAAGAAGACGGTGAACGGCAGCGAGTAGGCGATGTAGACCAGGATCAGTCCGTGCCGCGTGTTCAGCAGGGCCATGTTGTTCATGACGAAGAACAGCGGCACCAGCGCCAGGATGATCGGGAAGCTCATCCCGCCGATGAACAGGAAGTAGACGAAGCGGTTGCCGGGGAAGTCGAACCGGGCGAGGACATACGCCGCCATCGAGCCGAGCAGGAGGGTCCCGACGAGCGAACAGCCCACCACCACGATGGTGTTGAAGAAGTAATCGCTCATGTGCGCCTGGCTCCAGGCGCGCGACCAGTTCTCGAAGTGCAGCTTGTCGGGCAGCGCCCACGGCGTCGACAGGATCGAGTCGTCCGTCTTGAACGACGCCATCACCGCCCAGATCAGCGGCATGACGACCAGGATCGCCCAGATGATCAGCACACCGTGCGAGAAGACGTTGAGGACGTGGCCCTCGCTGCTCCTCTGCTTGGCCGCGGGTACGTCGACCTCGGCCGCGGGGGCCGGCTGCCGCGCCGGGGCCGCGGGAGGGGTGTCAGTGGTCTTCACGCGTACTCACCTCGTACTGTCGAGCCGGACACGAGGGCCGACCTGTGGTGCCTGCGGGGCGTTCGGGGGGCCTCCCCCATCGATCGCAGCATCAGAACTCCAGCCGCTCGCGCCGGCCCAGCCGCATCACGATGGCGGCGAAGGCCATGGTGACGACGAGGAGCCCGACACCGATCGTCGTCGCGTATCCGGCCTGTCCGTCGCGGAAGGCCGTCTGGTACACGTACAGCGGCAGGACCGTGGTCGAGTAGTCCGGCCCCCCGGGGCCCACGGTCATGACCTGCACCGCGGTGAACGCCTCCACGCCCAGGGCCAGGATCCCCATGTAGACCCAGCCCGACTGCACCGTGTCCCAGAGCAGCGGAAGCGTGATCTTGAAGAACGTGGTGAAGCGGTTGGCGCCGTCGAGGAGCGCCGCCTCGTAGAAGTCCTTCGGGATGGACGCCATGCCGGCCGAGAAGAGGACGACGAAAAAGCCGACCGTCGACCAGACCAGCACCGTCATGACGCAGATGAGCGCCAGGTTCGGATCGCCGAGCCATTCCGGCTTGAGCGAGCCCAGGCCGATTCCCTCCAGCGTCGAGTTGATCATCCCGCCCCGCGGGTTGAACGCGAACTGGAAGAGCAGCGCGACGATGACGATCGAGAGCACCTGGGGGAAGAAGTAGGCGATCTTGTAGAAGCTCGATCCGCGTACGCCGGAGACCGTGGCGTTCTTGCGCCGCCGGCCCCCGACGTTGAGCATGAAGGCGAAGAACAGCGCCAGGCCCAGCGTCACCAGCGGCAGCAGCAGCACGAGCAACACGCTGTGCTGCAAGGACTTCCAGAAGATGTCGTCCTTCAGCATTCTCGTGTAGTTGTCGAACCCGACCACTGCGAAGTCCGGGCTCAGGCCGGTCCAGTCCGTGAACGAGTAGTAGATGGACTGGATGAACGGCCAGATGACGAAGACCGCGTACAACGCGAGTGGGACTGCCAGGAACCCCACGATGAAACGGTACTTGCCGTGCTGCATCGTTTACCGACCCCGATCTTTCCGCGGGTGCCGCCGCTGGTGACGGTTGCTCACTGGTGCTTGTAGTGCTTGATGGACTGGTCCTTGGCCGCAGCGTCGGCGAAGGCCTGGATCTTCTTGATGGTCTCGGCCGGGGTCGCGCGGCCGGCCATCATCTCGCCGAGTCCGGCGACACCGATCTGCTCCTTCTGGAGCTTCACGTACCAGTCCTGGAGACGCGGGTTCACCACGTTGTCGCCGGCCTTCTTCAGCGCGTCGACACCGGCCTGAAGGGCGGTCGACAGGGTGAGCCCTTCCGTGCCGCCGTTGAAGGCGCTGAGCGACTTGACCTGCTTGGTGAAGTTCTTCGAGGACTCCTCGGAGAGCATGATGCGCAGCTGCTCCATGGCGCCCTCGGTGTTCTTCCCCTTGGCGGGGATGATGAAGGGCTCACCGCCGGAGGCCCAGATGGTGCCGAACGGCAGCTTGTCGGACGCGTCAAGGCTCGACGGCGGCGCGACCATCATCTTGAAGTCCTCGGGCGTGGTGGGCGCCGCCTCGTTCTCCACCCAGGAGCCGTTGGGGATGAAGAGCGCCTTGCCCTTGGTCCACTCGGTCTGCGACTGGATGTGGGTCAGGCCCGGCGTCCCCTGAAGGACGTACCCCTTCTGGTACAGCTCGTAGTACGCCTCGAACGCCGCCTTGACCGCGGGGTCCTTCCAGGCGTTCGGCTCCAGGTTGTCGATCTTGTCGAGGACCTCCCGGCCACCGATCTTGCCGATGAACGGGTAGAGCGAGAACGGCAGGTAGTACGGGTACTTGCCCGGGTAGGTCCACCCGGCGATGCCCTTCTTCTTCGCCTTCTCGCAGAGGGCGATCATCTCGTCCCAGGTCTCCGGGTACTGCGCGTCGAGCTTCTCCAGCGCGGTCTGCGAGTACCAGACGCCGTACACGGTGTACGCGTAGTACATGACCCAGACCGGCTCGCCGTCGAACTGGCCCATCTCCAGGACGCCGGGGCGCAGCGTGTCGCGGACCTTCTTGTTCGGGTCGTCGATGGACGGGGCGTCCATCAGCGGTGTCAGGTCCGCCAGTTGCTTCTTGCCGACCAGGACGCCCATGTCCATCTGCTCGGCGCCGTTGTTGTCGATCAGGTCCGGCGGGTCGCCGCCGTTGAAGCGCGGCTGCAACTGCGTGGCGATCTTCTGCGTCGTGACGTGCTTGACCTTGGGGGCCTTCGGGAACGCCTCGTTGTACTTCTTCTCCGCGTCGATCGCGTACTGCTCGCCGAACCCGCCGTTGAAGATGACGACTTCGAGCGGGGCCGTCTCGTTGACGCCGAGCGGGTTGGCCTTGGTGACCTTGCCCTTCTCGACTTTCTTGTCGCTGCCGCCGTCGCTGCTTGCGCACGACGAAAGGAAGCCCATCGCCGGAACGCTGAGCAGACCGAGTGCGGCAGATCGCTTGATCACATCGCGACGGCCGAGGCCCTCATTCTTGTGGGCGGAGGTGGATCCCATGCTCAAGTCCTCGCCTTCTCCAGGACTCAGGCGGTGTGTACCGGTCGCCCGTCGAAATTCGCCTCAGGCGAAGGGCCCCGCCACCGCGGTCAGTTGCGCTTGGGTGCTGCTGATTCTCAGGCTAGCCACATGCGATGGGGGTCCGGAGGGACCGGCCGGTGGATGCACGTGTCGTGCCCTCCGAGCCCTGCCCCCCGATTCCCCCTTCGCCCGCGTCGCCGGAAGCGGCTGCGCGGGTGCGGACAGGTATAGTCCACTCGCGCCCGACTGAGCAAGATCGAATGCAAGGTTGAGCAGCAGTCTTTCCCGAGTTGAGACCTCTCGGATACCTCGCCCCCGCACGCTCCACCAGCGGGACGGGGAATTCCGCATTTCGGCCGAATCCGCCGACGCCGACTCCCAACCCCCTTGACACATCCGGAACTTGCCTCCCTACTGGACCGTGCACACCGAAATGACAACGTTGTCCAGGTGTACTTCTTCGGGAGGAATGGCTCGGCATGCAGCCCCGACATGGATCTCGCAAGAAACACAGCCACAAGGCCACGTTGATCGCGGCTTTGCTGGCTCTGGTCATGACCGCCCCCGCCGCGACCGCCGCGCAGTCGGACGACAATGCGGCACCGGACCGAAGAACTTCGACGGAGCGGACATTCAGTTCATCTTTCGAAGACAACGAAAAGCAGCCGGACTGGCGCAACACCGTGGAAGAGGGGCCTGACGGCGAGAAGCGGGCATCGGGTGTCGACGGCGGATTCTCCGCGGGAATACCGGGCAATGTCACCGACAAGGTGACAGACGTCCGCGCGAGTGCCGAGAATACCGGCGGCGGGGAGGTGAAGGAGAACCTCGTGGACGGCGAACCCGCGACCAAGTGGCTGTCCTTCGAACCCACCGCCTGGCTGGAATTCGACTTCGCCGAACCGGTCGACGTCGTGACGTACGCGCTGACCTCGGCAAACGATCACGACGAGCGCGATCCGAAGGAATGGAACCTCCAGGGCTCCGCCGACGGCAAGGACTGGAAGGATCTCGATTCCCGTACCGGCCAGACCTTCACCGAACGGTTCCGGACCAACTCGTACGACATCGCCTCCCACGCGGCCTACCGGCACTACCGGTTGAACATCTCGGGCAACAACGGCGCCTCGGACACAACCCAGTTGGCCGACGTCCAGTTCTCCGACGGCGACACCGCACGCCCCGTGCCGGACTCGATGCGCAGCCAGGCCGACCGCGGCCCGTCCGGCTCCCCCACCGCCAAGGCGGGCGCGGGCTTCACCGGGAGAAAGGCCCTGCGGTACGCGGGCACGCACAAGGCGAAGGGCAGGGCCTACTCGTACAACAAGGTCTTCGACGTGAACACGGCCGTCACCCGCGACACCGTGCTCTCCTACCTGGTCCACCCGCAGATGACGGAGACGGACCTCGCCTACCCGGCGACGCACGTCTCGGTGGACCTGGCGTTCACGGACGGCACGTACCTCAGCGAATTGCGGGCCACCGACAGCAACGGCGCCCCGCTGACCCCGCAGGGCCAGGCCGCCGCCAAGCGGCTGTACGTCAACCAGTGGAACAAGGTCACGTCGGCCATCGGCGCCGTCGCGGCGGGCCGGACCGTCGACCGCGTCCTGGTGGCGTACGACTCCCCCGCCGGTCCGGCGAAGTTCCAGGGCTGGATCGACGACATCTCCATCGCGCCGCAGAAGCCCGAGAAGCGCCGCGCGCACCTGTCCGACTACGCGTCGACGGTCCGCGGCACCAACTCCAGCGGGGGTTTCTCGCGCGGCAACGACATCCCGGCCACCGCGGTCCCGAACGGCTTCAACTTCTGGACGCCGGTCACCAACGCCGGTTCCACGAGCTGGCTCTACGACTACGCGCGCGGCAACAACGACGACAACCTCCCCACGCTCCAGGCGTTCGCCGCCAGCCACGAACCGAGCCCCTGGATGGGCGACCGGCAGACCTTCCAGCTGATGCCGTCGACGGCCCCCGGCACCCCGGACGCCTCCCGCACCGCCCGCGCGCTGCCGTTCCACCACGAGAACGAGACGGCGAGACCGCACTACTACGGGGTGACCTTCGACAACGGTCTGCGGGCCGAGATGACACCGTCCGACCACGCGGCCAGAATGCGGTTCACCTTCCCCGGGGACGACGCGAGCGTCCTCCTCGACAACGTCACCGCCGACGGCGGACTCACCCTCGACCCGGGAACCCGCTCCTTCTCCGGCTTCTCGGACGTACGGAGCGGCGGCTCGACCGGTGCCACCCGACTGTTCGTGTACGGGGTCTTCGACGCGCCGGTCACCGCGAGCGGCAAGCTGGACGGCGGCGGTGGCGGCGACGTCACGGGCTACCTCCGCTTCGACGCGGGCAGGGACCGCACGGTCGAACTGCGCCTGGCCACCTCCCTGATCGGCGTCGACCAGGCGAAGCGGAACCTGACGGCCGAGATCCCCGCCACCCGCTCCTTCCGGCAGGTCGAGAAGGACGCCCGACGTGCTTGGGACGACATCCTCGGCACCGTGGAGGTCGAGGGTGCCACGACCGACCGGCTGACCACGCTCTACTCCAGCCTGTACCGGCTGTACCTGTACCCGAACTCGGGCTTCGAACGGGTCGACGGCAAGGACAGGTACGCCAGTGCGTTCTCCGCGCCGACCGGCCCCGACACCCCGACCCGCACGGGCGCGAAGATCGTCGACGGCCGGGTGTACGTCAACAACGGCTTCTGGGACACCTACCGCACGACCTGGCCCGCCTACTCCCTCCTGACCCCGGGCCGGGCCGGCGAGATGGTGGACGGCTTCGTCCAGCAGTACGAGGACGGCGGCTGGATCTCCCGCTGGTCGTCCCCCGGCTACGCCGACCTGATGACCGGCACGTCCTCGGACATCGCCTTCGCGGACGCCTACGTCAAGGGCGTGAAGTTCGACGCCGAGGCGGCGTACGAGGCGGCCCTGAAGAACGCCACGGTGGTTCCGCCGTCCTCCGGCGTCGGGCGCAAGGGCATGGCGACGAGCCCGTTCACCGGCTACGCGAACACCGACACGCACGAGGGCCTGTCCTGGTCGCTGGAGGGCTACCTCAACGACTTCGGCATCGCGCGAATGGGCCGGGCGCTGTACGAGAAGACGAAGAAGGAGAGGTACAAGGAGGAGTCCGACTACTTCCTGAACCGCGCCCGCGACTACGTCGAACTCTTCGACGACCGGGTGGACTTCTTCCAGGGCCGAAAGCCGTCGGGCGACTGGCGGCTGCCGGCGGAGGCGTACGATCCGCGCGTCTGGGGCTACGACTACACGGAGACCAACGGCTGGGGCTACGCCTTCACCGTCCCGCAGGACAGCCGGGGGCTGGCGAACCTGTACGGCGGGCGTACCGGTCTGGCGAAGAAGCTCGACACCTACTTCGCCACTCCGGAGACGGCCGGCCCGGAGTTCGTGGGCTCCTACGGCGGAGTCATCCACGAGATGACCGAGGCGCGCGACGTACGGATGGGGCAGTACGGCCACAGCAACCAGGTCGCGCACCATGTCGCGTACATGTACGACGCGGCCGCGCAGCCCTGGAAGACGCAGGAGAAGGTCCGCGAGGTGCTGGGCCGCCTCTACACGGGCAGCGAGATCGGCCAGGGCTACCACGGTGACGAGGACAACGGCGAGCAGTCGGCCTGGTACCTGTTCTCCGCGCTCGGTTTCTACCCGCTCGTCATGGGAAGCGGCGAATACGCCGTCGGCTCCCCGCTCTTCACCAAGGCCACGGTCCACCTGGAGAACGGCCGCGACCTCGTCGTCCACGCGCCGCGGAACAGCGCGGAGAACATCTACGTGCAGGGTCTGCGGGTCGACGGCCGCACGTGGACCTCCACCTCGCTGCCCCACGACCTGCTGGCCCGGGGCGCCGTGCTGGACTTCGACATGGGCGCCGCACCGTCGTCGTGGGGGACTGGCGAGAACGCGGCGCCGCCGTCGATCACCACGGACGAGAAGGTGCCGACGCCGAGGAAGGACGTGTTGGAGGGCGCGGGCGCCCTGTTCGACGACACCTCGGCCACGACGGCCGCGGTCACCGCGGCCGCCCCGGTGGAGCTTCCGGTGGCGTCGGCGACCGCGGCGGTCCAGTACACGCTGACGTCCGCGGCGGCGGACCGGGCCCCGGCCGGCTGGGTCCTCCAGGGCTCGGCGGACGGCACGGCGTGGCAGGATCTCGACCGGCGGTCGGAGCAGTCGTTCGCCTGGGACCGGCAGACGAGGGCGTTCACGGTCGGCGCACCGGGCTCGTACGCGCACTACCGCCTGGTGTTCGCCGGTGAAGGCGCGCTCGCGGAGGTGGAGTTGCTCTCCTGACCCCGGTCCGGGCCGCTTCGGCGACGCTCCGGACGCGGCCGGTGCCCCGGGAGGGAGGGGCACCGGCCGTACGCGCGCTGGGAATCACCGGAGTGAACAGGAGGCACCCGAACCGGGAAGCGGAAGCACCGGAATGCCCCGGACAGGTTCGGTCCCGGACCGGCTCAGTCCCGCTCCGGACTCCCGCCGCTCCCCCGGCTCCCACTCCCCCGGTTCCCCGGACTCCCCGGGCCCTTTGTGACGACCTGCTGGAGCAGGCACTCGGGCAGGGCCACGTTCCACGCCGTGATGACCGGCCGGCTGTGCTCGGTGCCGAGCCGGGAGACGGCCCCGGTGGCGAGCTGGAACAGGGTGCCCTCGGCCGGGGTCAGCCCGAGATAGCGGGCGGTGAGCACCCGCAGGAAGTGGGAGTGGGCGACGAGCGCGATGTCCTGGTCCGCGTCCCGGCGGGCGGCCTCGGCCGCCTCGGCCAGCACCCGGTCGGCACGGACGCCGACCTCCTCGGGGGTTTCCCCGGGGTGTGCCCCGGGGCCGGGAGCCACGCCGTCGGTCCACAGGTTCCAGTCGGGCCGGGTGCGGCGGATCTCGTCGGTGGTCACGCCCTCGTACCCGCCGTAGTCCCATTCGTGCAGCTCGGGGGTGATACGAGGGGCGACGAGCCCGGCGAGTTCGGCGGTGCGCCGGGCGCGTACCGAGGGGCTGACCAGAGTGAGCGCGATCCGCCGCTCGGCGAGCAGGGGTGCCAGCGCACGTGCCTGGAGTTCGCCGAGGGGGGTCAGGGGCAGGTCGGTGTAGCTGGTGTG
Source organism: Streptomyces sp. NPDC056061 (assembly GCF_042266885.1). Lineage (NCBI taxonomy): Bacteria > Bacillati > Actinomycetota > Actinomycetes > Kitasatosporales > Streptomycetaceae > Streptomyces > Streptomyces sp. NPDC056061. The sequence continues at coordinate 144,865 of NZ_JBHJWQ010000021.1, forward strand.
CTGTCCGGACCGCGACCACTCGGTCTCACCGTGCCGGATCAGGATCAACTCGCCCATGGGTGCGTTCCGTCCTCTGTCGTCATCTCTCACCGCTGCCGATACCGAAGCTGATATCGATACCGACACCCATGCCGATACCGATGCCGTGGGTAACCCACCGGCCCACGATCCCATTCCGTCGTCCGGTGGGCGGTGTGCCCGCCCGCGGGTGTCGCGGCGGGACCGCCCCCGGACGGCACGGAGGACGCGAAGGGCCGCACCCCGGTGTCCCGGGATGCGGCCCTTCGGCTCGGCTGCCTGCCCGCTGCCTACTTGCGGATCAGGCTGCGGAGCACGTACTGCATGATGCCGCCGTTGCGGTAGTAGTCCGCCTCACCGGGGGTGTCGATGCGGACGACCGCGTCGAACTCCACACCGGTGTCGGTGGTGACCTTGACCGTGCGCGGCGTGGTGCCGTTGTTCAGCTCGGTCACGCCGGAGAAGGAGAAGGTCTCCTGACCGGTCAGGCCGAGGGACTCGGCGGTCGCGCCCTCCGGGAACTGGAGCGGGAGGACGCCCATGCCGATGAGGTTCGAGCGGTGGATGCGCTCGTACGACTCGGCGATGACGGCCTTCACGCCGAGGAGCGCGGTGCCCTTGGCGGCCCAGTCGCGGGACGAACCGGAACCGTACTCCTTGCCCGCCAGGACGACCAGCGGGATGCCGGCGGCCTGGTAGTTCTGCGAGGCGTCGTAGATGAAGGAGACCGGGGCACCTTCAGCGGACCGGGTGAAGTCGCGGGTGTAGCCGCCCTCGGTGCCCGGCGCGATCTGGTTGCGCAGGCGAATGTTGGCGAACGTGCCGCGGATCATGACCTCGTGGTTCCCGCGGCGCGAGCCGTAGGAGTTGAAGTCGCGACGCTCCACACCGTGCTCGGTGAGGTACGTGCCGGCCGGGGTGTCGGCCTTGATGGCGCCGGCCGGGGAGATGTGGTCGGTGGTGACCGAGTCGCCCAGCTTGGCGAGCACACGGGCGCCGGCGATGTCCTCGACCGGGGCCGGGTCCATCGTCATGCCCTCGAAGTACGGGGGCTTGCGGACGTAGGTCGACTCGGCGTCCCACTCGAAGGTGTTGCCGGTCGGGATCGACAGGGCCTGCCACTGGGCGTCGCCCGCGAAGACGTCCTGGTAGGACTTGTTGAACATGTCCTCGCCGATGGCGTTGGCGACGACTTCGTTCACCTCGGCCTCGGTCGGCCAGATGTCCGCGAGGTGGACCGGGTTGCCGTTCTGGTCGATGCCCAGGGCGTCCTTGGTGATGTCCACCTTCATCGAACCGGCGAGGGCGTACGCGACGACCAGCGGCGGGGAGGCGAGGTAGTTCATCTTGACGTCGGGGTTGATCCGGCCCTCGAAGTTGCGGTTGCCGGAGAGCACCGAGGTCACGGCGAGGTCGTGCTCGTTGACCGCCTTGGAGACCTCCTCCGGCAGCGGGCCGGAGTTGCCGATGCAGGTGGTGCAGCCGTAGCCGACGAGGTTGAAGCCGACCTTGTCGAGGTACGGGGTCAGGCCCGCCTTGTCGAAGTAGTCGGTGACGACCTTCGAGCCCGGGGCGAGGGTGGTCTTGACCCACGGCTTGCGGGTCAGGCCCTTCTCGACCGCCTTCTTCGCCACGAGCGCCGCGGCGACCATGACGTACGGGTTCGAGGTGTTGGTGCAGGAGGTGATCGCGGCGACGGTGACGGCGCCGTGGTCCAGCTCGTAGGTGGTGCCGTCGGGGGCGGTCACGGGGACCGGGCTCGACGGGCCGCCGTTCGGCGTGTTGGCCGGGGCGTCGGAGGCCGGGAAGGACTCCTTGCCCGCCTCGTCGGTGGTGTCCACGTAGTTGCGGACGTCCTGCTTGAACTGCTCGGCGGCGTTGGCGAGGACGATGCGGTCCTGCGGGCGCTTCGGACCGGCGATCGACGGGACGACCGTCGACAGGTCCAGCTCCAGCTTCTCGGAGAAGTCGGGCTCGGCGGCCGGGTCCAGCCAGAGGCCCTGCTCCTTGGCGTACGCCTCGACGAGCGCGACCTGCTGCTCGTCGCGGCCGGTCAGGCGCAGGTACTTCAGCGTCTCGTCGTCGATCGGGAAGATCGCGGCGGTGGAGCCGAACTCCGGGGACATGTTGCCGATGGTGGCGCGGTTGGCGAGGGAGGTGGCGGCGACGCCCTCGCCGTAGAACTCGACGAACTTGCCGACGACACCGTGCTTGCGGAGCATCTCGGTGATGGTCAGCACGAGGTCGGTGGCGGTGGTGCCCGGCTTGAGCTCACCGGTCAGCTTGAAGCCGACGACGCGCGGGATGAGCATCGAGACCGGCTGGCCGAGCATCGCGGCCTCGGCCTCGATGCCGCCGACGCCCCAGCCCAGCACGCCGAGGCCGTTGACCATGGTGGTGTGCGAGTCGGTGCCGACGAGGGTGTCGGGGTACGCCTGGCCGTTGCGCACCATGACCGTGCGGGCCAGGTGCTCGATGTTCACCTGGTGGACGATGCCGGTGCCCGGGGGGACGACCTTGAACTCGTCGAAGGCGGTCTGCCCCCAACGCAGGAACTGGTAGCGCTCCTTGTTGCGGCCGTACTCCAGCTCGACGTTCTGGCCGAAGGCGTCCTTCGTACCGAACTTGTCGGCGATGACGGAGTGGTCGATGACCAGCTCGGCCGGGGCCAGGGGGTTGATCTTGGCCGGGTCGCCGCCCAGCTCCTTGACGGCCTCACGCATGGTGGCGAGGTCCACGACGCACGGCACACCGGTGAAGTCCTGCATGATCACGCGGGCCGGCGTGAACTGGATCTCCCGGCTGGGCTGCGCCTGGGAGTCCCAGCCACCGAGCGCCCGGATGTGCTCGGCGGTGATGTTCGCGCCGTCCTCGGTGCGGAGAAGGTTCTCCAGGAGCACCTTCAGGCTGTAAGGGAGGCGCGCGGAGCCCTCGACCTTGTCCAGCCTGAAGATCTCGTACGACTCGTCGCCCACGCGCAGCGTGCTGCGGGCGTCGAAGCTGTTCGCCGACACGACAGTCTCCTTCATCAATGTGCGCGTACTCCGCGCCGCGCCCCATGACGGCGGGCGCCGCGTGATGCCGCCTGCGACCCCTCGACCACCCACTGGAGCAAGATTGGTTAGGTAACCCTTACCCGGTGGCGGGCGGCGGTGCGCCTTCGGCAATTATCTCGATGTCGAGATAACTCTAGTACATCACCGCCGCACGGTCATGCGCGGGCGGCACGACGGGCGGACCGGGCGCACACCGCCCACCCCCGGACGGACGCACACCGCGCGACGCCGCGGCGACCGGGGTGAACCATGGGACGCACGCGCCGCACCACGCCCGTCACGCACACGGAAACGGACAACACCCGCGCCTGCGCACCCTCGTCACCCGAACGGCGCACCCCACCGGAAGGCGCATCTCATATCTGAGATAGCCTTTCGCCATGTCAGACGATTACCTCGTACGCATCGGCAAGCTCATACGTGACGCCCGTCAGCACCGGGGCTGGACACAGAGTCAGCTCGCCGAGGCGCTCGCCACCAGCCAGAGCGCCGTCAATCGCATCGAGCGCGGCAATCAGAACATCAGCCTTGAGATGATCGCGCGCATCGGTGAGGCACTCGACAGCGAGATCGTTTCGCTCGGCTACGCCGGGCCCATGCACCTGCGAGTGGTCGGTGGGCGTCGGCTCTCGGGCTCCATCGACGTCAAGACGAGCAAGAACGCGTGCGTGGCCCTGCTCTGCGCCACCCTCCTCAACAAGGGCCGCACCGTGCTCCGTCGGGTGGCCCGCATCGAGGAGGTCTACCGCCTTCTGGAGGTCCTGAACTCCATCGGCGTGCGGACCCGCTGGATCAACGACGGCACCGACCTGGAAATCGTGCCGCCCGCCCGGCTCGACATGGACGCCATCGATGCGGACGCGGCCCGCCGGACCCGTTCCATCATCATGTTCCTCGGCCCGCTGCTGCACCGCATGGACGCGTTCAAGCTTCCCTACGCGGGCGGTTGCGACCTCGGCACACGGACGATCGAACCGCACATGATCGCGCTGCGCCGGTTCGGGCTGGAGATCGCCGCGACCGAGGGCCTGTACCACGCGCAGGTCGACCACTCGGTCGTGCCCGGCCGCCCCATCGTGCTGACCGAGCGCGGCGACACCGTGACCGAGAACGCGCTGCTGGCCGCCGCCCGGTACGACGGCACGACCGTCATCCGCAACGCCTCCTCCAACTACATGGTCCAGGACCTGTGCTTCTTCCTGGAGGCCCTGGGCATACGCGTGGACGGCATCGGCACGACCACCCTCACCGTGCACGGCGTCCCGCACATAGACGTGGACGTCGACTACTCCCCCTCCGAGGACCCGGTCGAGGCGATGAGCCTGCTCGCCGCCGCCGTGGTGACGGAGTCCGAGCTGACGATCCGCCGGGTACCGATCGAGTTCCTGGAGATCGAGCTCGCGGTGCTGGAGGAGATGGGCGTCGACTGCGACCGCACGACGGAGTACGCGGCCGACAACGGCCGTACCCGGCTGGTCGACCTCACGGTCCGCCCCTCCAAGCTGGAGGCGCCGATCGACAAGGTCCACCCCATGCCGTTCCCCGGGCTCAACATCGACAATGTGCCCTTCTTCGCGGCGATCGCCGCCTCGGCCCACGGCCAGACCCTCATACACGACTGGGTCTACGACAACCGGGCCATCTACCTCACCGACCTCAACCGTCTCGGCGGCAGGCTCCAACTCCTCGACCCGCACCGGGTCCTGGTGGAGGGCCCGACCCGCTGGCGCGCCGCCGAGATGATGTGCCCGCCCGCGCTGCGCCCCGCTGTGGTCGTGCTGTTGGCCATGATGGCGGCCGAGGGCACGTCCGTGCTGCGCAACGTGTACGTCATCAACCGCGGGTACGAGGAACTGGCGGAGCGCCTGAACTCGGTGGGCGCGCAGATCGAGATCTTCCGGGACATCTGAGCCTGTCCTGCCCGAAGGACCACTGCACCGCACCAGACCTGCATGTGGGCAGGTTTGGTGGGGTGCAGTGGCACCCGTGCGACTTCTCTGGAACTCACGTGCGAGGCCGGGCGATTCCGTCCCGCTATGTGATCCCACTTCATCGCCACAGCGTTCGCGGCCCATGCGACCGAGATCGACAAAGCCGTGACTCGTGCTCTGAAGCGCAGCCAGGGCGGCGACTCCGAGGACCGGAAGGAGAAACTGTCCTGATTTCCCCCTTCTCCGGTCGAAAGACGTGCGAGACAGTGACGTACTGTCCGAGCGCGGCGGCCGCCGTACCCCCACCATCTGCGATCTCACCGTTGCGTGGTTCTTCCGGGAAGGCCGCGCCTCGTCAACGCGGGTCGGCGCCCGCGGGAAGTCTCGGTCCGGTCGTCACGGCGGCTGCCCCAGCCATAGGAGAGGGCAGGAAATGCAGCTCACAGCACGATGGATCCTGACGTTCGACTCGTCCTGCGGAACCTGTACGGCGGTGTCGTCCACCGTCGCCCAAAGCAGCGGAGCCAAGCTGGAGGTGCTGCCGCTTACCGACACGTCGGTTCGGCGGTGGCGCGAGGAGGCGCTGGGCGCCGACCCCGTGTGGGCGCCGACCCTGCTGCGAGTGGCCGATGGCACGGCGCGCGCCTGGACGGGGCCCCGGATGGCCGTGCAACTTGTGCGGCGGCTCGGGCCACGGGCGACCTGTCGTGTGCTCATCGCCCTGGGCGAGCTGCGACGTGCGGCCCGTACCGGGAAGCCGCTCGCCACCGCGGACGGCACGGCGGAACCGCGCCGCTCACGCATCAGCCGCAAGCACTTCCTGCTGCTGGCAAGTGGTGCGGGTACGGCCATCGGCATGACGGTGGCCGGGCAGACACCGGCGTTCGCACGCTCGGCCCAGACCGAGGCCCGGTCGTGGGTGGCCGCGCACCGCGGCACGTTGCCGCGTACCTACGCCGAGATCGCGCCACTGCCCTCGGCCGTGCGGCAGGCCGTGCTGGTGGAACTCTCCCCGGCCGAGCGCAGCAGGGTGTGGACCGAGCACCTGCGGAACTTCCGGGCCGCGCATCCGGCGCTCAGCGCCCCGCAGAGCCGGGTGGTGCAAGAGGCCCTGGACCTCGCGAGTTCCGAAGCCACGTTCGCCGGTGGCGAGCCGGAACCGGGATCCGGGCTGCAACGCCGCATCTCCGCGGTGGAGACGGCGGCGAAGGAGGCGTTCGGCATGGCGGACAGCGCCGCATTGCTGGTCACCCTCGGTCCTGCCGATACCCCTCCGACCACGGGAGGCGAGGCCGCGGCCCTGGCCACGTGCAACTGCAGCACCACCTCGGTGTGGTGCACCGTGTGGGAGGGCCCGAACTGTCAGTGCTGTTTCTGCAGTACCACGTCGGGCTGCGGCTTTCTGGGCATGTACCAGTGCAACGGGACCTGCACGAAATGACATCCGCGGGTCGACGGGCTGCGGTTCCTGTCCAGTGACTGAAGGCCGTCGGCCACGCGCATGGGCCCGCCGGCGTCCTCGGCGAAGTAGGGGGCCGGGAGCGGGATCTGCAGGAGTACGGACTCGATGAGCCGTGGCTTCCGCTCCGGCTCCCGCACCTGCCCGCGCTGGAAGTCCGGCGCCAGTTCCAGCGACTCGTCCTCGATCGCGTCCAGGACGTCGCGCGACGAGAACTGCTTGGTGTCGACCCGGATCGGCTCCGGGTTCCACGGCCCCGTCGATCGCCGGTGCGCGCCCTCGGTCCCGGTCTCCGCCACGACCGATCCGGCTCGCCGCCGAAGGAACCAACGCCCCGTGGTACGCCGAAGCCGGACCGGCAACCCGCGCACGTCCGTCGTTCTGACCTCGGGCGCGGGTTGGGGGACGCGTGCCGCTGTGCAGCGGCGGAGCAGTGGGGCGGAGTCCCCGATACCTCGGCGGCAGGCGGGAAAGATCAAGGCGTTGCGGCAGCGCCTCGGCGTGATTCGTATGGCGCTCAACGCCAAGCGTTGGGCCCTGGCGCGTTACGAGCTCGATCGGGCCAGGGTTCTCGTCAATGCCCTGCCCGCCGACCAGACCGTTCAGGAGCGAGAGCAACTGACGCTGCTACGCAAGAAGTTCAAGGCACGCGGTACGACGGCCGCCAAGAACGCCGCGCAGAAGAAGGCTGTCGCGAAACCCACCCCGAAGAAGGCCGCGCCCAAGAAAGCGGCGGCCAGGAAAGCCGGGCCCACAAAAGCTGCGGCCAAGAAGGCCACCCCCAAAAAGGCGGCGCCGAGGCCGGAACCAGCATCCGACCTCGGCGACCGTTTCATCAACCGTGCCGCGCTCGGTTACACCTCCGAGGCGCCCGACACGAACCGCACGAAGGGCGCCCACTCCGCGCGTCCCACGGCGAGGGCCGGGCGGGCCAGGTCCTTCGAGTCCCGTACGTGAACAGCCTTGTCGGCGACTGCGATCTCCACGCAGTCGTCGCCCTGGCTGCCGCTGTAGCTGGACTTGAACCAGGCGAGTTCCGTCGTTCCGCTGTTCATAACTCTCCTCGCAGTCGCTCCAGCAGGTCCCGGGATTCCTTGGGACTCAGGGCCTGCGAGCGCAGTCTTTCATAGCGTTGGCAGAGCAGGCTCACCTCTTTCCGGTCCGAGATGAGCCGACCGTTCTGCTGTCCCTCCGAGTAGCCGAGCCGCTGCCCCGCAGGGGTTTCCAGGAGACGCACCGGACCGTCCAGGCACGGATGCAACTCCGCCTCCAGCGGCACCACCTGGAGCGTCACATTGCGCGGAGCACTCCGCTCCAACACGTGGTCCACCAGCCCGCGCATCGCCTCCGCGTTCCCGAACCGTCGCCGGAACACGTGCTCCTCGACAATGAAGCTGAACGGCACCGTGGGCCGCTCACGCATCATTCGTTGCCGCTCCATTCGCGCGGTGAGCTGGTCCTCCAGTTCCTCGTCGGTCCGCAGCGGAATCGTGCCCTCGAACACCGCCCGCGCGTATGCCTCCGACTGCAACAGCCCTGGAACCAGCCGACATTCGTACGTGTACAGGCTTGCCGCGTCCCGTTCCAACCGGGCCCAACGCCGGAACCACGCCGCGAGTCCCACCTCACCGCGACTCAGGTGGCGGGCGGCCTTCCGTAGCGCGCCCGTATTGCCGAGCGCTTCCTCCGCACGCTCGACGAATGTCTCGTCCGCCATGCGGCGTCCGAGCTCGATGGACTCCACGGTGTGTTTGGAGTACCGGACGAGGACGGCCAGCTCCGCCCGGCTGAGGCCGGCGTGCTCGCGCAGGGCCTGGACGACCGCGCCGAACGTGCGCAAACTGTCCGACGGATGGGGCTCCCGCTCCCACTCCGCCGCCGAGACCGCCCGAACGTCGGTGATCCCGGCCCTCGCCTCCCCCTCGACGTCGTCCATCCGCCGCTCCTTTCTCCGTAACGCACCCGCGACAGCCGCTCGCCGTCGTTCACGTTCACCACCCAGTGTGACCACGAATCCTGCGTACCACCTACTCCATGTGCCCGTACGCTGACTCCGCGTACGTGATGCGGTACTCGTATCCGGCCATATCCGACCGTCACGATGGCGTCATGAACCAACCCCTCCCCCAACTTGGCATGCCTCGGCTCGTCTTCACGCAGCTGCTGTCGTCCACGCGGCGCGGCACCCGGCTCGCCCGGCTTCTCGGCGTGACTGAACTGCGGTCCTGGGGCGCTCCGCATGACCTCACGGAGCGTGCCGAAATCGTGATCGCGGAGCTTGCGTCCAACGCCGTCCTCCATGGCTTCGTGCCCGGCCGGAGCTTTCGGCTGTCGCTCACGTTCGACGTCCCGTCCGGCCGCCTCCGCGTCGACGTCACCGATGCCCGCGGGGAGCGGCTTCCCCGGTTCCCGTACGGGGAGGCCGCGTCCGGCACGCTCCACGCCGGTGGTCGCGGCCTCGCACTCGTCGCCGCGCTCTCCGACCGCTGGGAGACGGTTCCCCATCCGCCCAGCGGCAAGACCGTCCGAGCCGAACTGACCACTCCGAACCGCGAATGAGTACAGTCGGCGGGACGCCACCCGAAAACCGGCCACCCCAATCCGGTGCGCGGGCTCCAGGCGGTGGCTGGAGCGAGGCCGAAGGGCGTGGCCGCGCAGACGCCCACAGCTGGTTGTGCCGCTCACGAGAAGGCCGGTTGCCCCCTGCGAAGGACCGCGGAAGCGATCCGGAAGAGGGCTAGGACCAATACCGTTCAGTTATTGACTCGGATGGTGACGTGAGGGCCGTGTTCGGGCTGGGGCCAGTGTGCGTGGTGGGAGCGTTTCGCGGCCCATTTC
>NZ_JBHJWQ010000022.1:0-152752 GCF_042266885.1 Streptomyces sp. NPDC056061
GTGGTGCCGGGGGTGGCTCGGGTGCCGTTCCTGTCGACGGTGACGGGGCAGTGGGTGGAGGGTCCGGAGCTGGACGCGGAGTACTGGTTCGCGAACCTGCGGCGCACCGTCGAGCTGGAGGGTGCGGTCCGTCGTCTGCTGGATGAGGGGTTCGGGGTGTTCGTGGAGTCGAGTGCGCATCCGGTGCTGGCGGTGGGTGTGCAGGAGACGGCTGAGGATGCGGGTCGTGAGGCGGCTGTGGTGGGGTCGTTGCGGCGTGGTGAGGGTGGTCCGGAGCGGTTCTGGTTGTCGCTGGGCGAGGCATGGGCCCGGGGTGTCGAGGTGGACTGGGGCGCGGTGTTCGAGGGCACGGGTGCCCGCAGGACCGACCTGCCCACCTACGCCTTCCAGCACCAGCGCTACTGGATCGAGGTCCCTGCCTCGGCCGTGGGCGACGTCTCCTCCGCCGGACTCGGTGCCGCCGGGCACCCGCTGCTGGGTGCGGCCGTCGACCTCCCGGACTCGGACGGCGTCCTGCTGACCGGACGGCTCTCGCTCCAGACCCACCCCTGGCTCGCCGACCACGCCGTCGCGGGCACCGTACTGGTGCCGGGTACCGCCTTCGTCGAACTGGCGGTGCGCGCGGGCGATCAGGTCGACTGCGACCTGCTGGAGGAGCTGACGCTGGAGGCGCCGCTGATCCTGCCGGAGCGCGGCGGGGTCCAGCTGCGACTTGTCGTCGGCGCAGCCGATGCCACCGGGCGCCGGACGCTGGAGATCCACTCCCGTGCGGAGCAGCGGGCGGGCGCCGAGGACCGGGCCGACGAGCCGTGGAGCCGCAACGCGAGTGGCGTGCTCATGGCCGACACGGCCGGGCGACCGGCCGGGGAGCTCGCGGTCTGGCCGCCGGTGGACGCCGTCGCCGTCGAGGTGGACGAGCTGTACGAGCGGTTCGCGGACGGCGGGTTCGGGTACGGCCCGGCCTTCCGGGGCCTGCGGGCCGCCTGGCGCCGGGGCGACGAGGTCTTCGCCGAACTGCGACTGCCGGACGGACAGCGTTCCGACGCCGCCCTGTTCGGGCTGCACCCGGCGCTGCTGGACGCCGCACTGCACGGGGTCGCGCTCGGCGACTTCCTCGGCACGGAAGCGGACGGCATACGGCTGCCGTTCTCCTGGAGCGGAGTGGCCCTGCACGCCGCGGGTGCCTCGGCGCTGCGGGTGCGCATCGCCCCGGCCGGTCCGGACGCGGTCGCCCTGACGGTGGCCGACGAGGCGGGCGGCGCGGTCATGACCGTCGACTCGCTGGTTCTGCGGCGCATCGCTCCCGAGCAACTGCGGGCGGCCCGGATCGCCTATCACGATTCGCTGTTCCGGCTGGAGTGGCAGGCGCTGCCCGCCGCGGCCTCCGCGGCCCGGCCCACCACGCCGTGGGCGGTGGTCGGCGCCGACCACCTGGGCCTGGGTGCCGCGCTGGAGGCGGCCGGGGTCGACTGCGAGAACCACCCGGACCTGGCCGGGCTCGCCGCGCTGATCGCCTCCGGCAGGCCCGTGCCCGAACTCGTCCTGATTCCCTATGCCGCGGAACCGGCCGGAGACACGGCGCAGGCGGCCGGACGGGCCGCGCACGCCGCGCTGGCGGACGTGCAGACGTGGCTCGCGGAGGACGGATTCGCCGGGGCCAGGCTGGCGTTCGTCACCCGTGGCGCCGTGGCCACCACCGTCGACGCGGACGTGTCCGACCTGGTGCACGCCCCCGTGTGGGGCCTGGTGCGCACCGCGCAGACGGAGAATCCGGACCGGTTCCTGCTCCTGGACCTGGACGGCGACGAGGCGTCCCGGTACGCCCTGCCCGCCGCGGTGGCCTCCGGCGAGCCGCAGCTCGCCCTGCGTACCGGTGGCCTGCACGTGCCGCGGCTGACCCGGGTGGCGGACGAGGCGCCCGAACAGGCACCGGAGTTCGACCCGGAGGGCACGGTGCTGATCACCGGTGCCACCGGGGTCCTCGGCGGACTGCTGGCCCGGCACCTGGTCGCCGAGCACGGAGTGCGCCACCTGCTGCTCACCAGCAGGCGCGGCGAGAGGGCCGAGGGCGTGCCCGAGCTCGTCGACGCCCTGCGGGCACGAGGTGCCGAGGTGACCGTCGCGGCCTGCGACGCCGCCGACCGCGACGCGCTGGCACGGCTGCTGGCCGAGGTGCCTGCGGACCGGCCGCTGCGGGCGGTGCTGCACACCGCCGGAGTGCTGGACGACGGGCTGATCCCGGCGCTCACTCCGGCCCGGATCGACAGTGTCTTCCGGCCCAAGGTGGCCGCGGCGCAGAACCTGCACGAGCTGACCCGCGACCTCGACCTGACCGCGTTCGTGCTCTTCTCCTCCGCCGCCGGTACCTTCGGCGCACCGGGCCAGGGCAACTACGCGGCCGCCAACGTCTTCCTGGACGCGCTCGCCCGGCACCGGCGGGCCGCGGGGCTGCCCGCGCTCTCGCTGGCCTGGGGCCTGTGGGAACAGCGCTCGGCGATGACCGGCGACATGGCGGACGCGGACGTGGCGCGCATGGCGCGGTCCGGGATGGCGCCGCTGACCTCGGCGGACGGCCTGGAGCTGTTCGACGCGGCGTGGACGGCGTATGCGGTGGACGCGGAGTCGCTGCTGATTCCGCTGCACCTGGACCTCGGGCCGCTGCGTGCCCAGGCCGACGCGGGCGCACTGCCCGCCGTCTTCCGGGGACTGGTGCGCGGGGCCCGGCGGCGTAAGGCCGACGCCGCCCCCGTGGATCTGGCCGGCCCCTCGCTGGCGCAGCGGCTGGCCGGGATCGCCGAGGCCGAGCGGGAAGGCGTGGTGCGAGAGCTGGTGTCCGCGCAGGCCGCGGTCGTCCTGGGCTTCGCGGACGCCGACGCCGTCGGGCCCGACCGCGGTTTCCTGGAGCTGGGCTTCGACTCGCTGACCGCGGTGGAGCTGCGCAACCGGCTCAACGCGGCGAGCGGGCTTCGGCTGCCCCCGACGCTGCTGTTCGACCACGGCACACCCACCCTCGTCGCGCGGCACATGCTGGAGCATCTCGCCGACGCGGTGGCCGGTTCCGCGGCCCCGGCGGGCGCGGAGAGGGAGTCGGCCGGTGGGGCCGGGCAGGACGGTGTGTTCGGCCCGATGCTGCGGGAGGCCGGGGCGTCGGGGCGGCAGGAGGAGTTCACCCGTCTGCTGATGGATGTCTCGCGCTTCCGGCCGTCCTTCGGCAGTGCCGCCGAGCTGACCCGGACCCCCGCCCCGGTGCGGCTCTCGCGCGGGGAGGAGTCGGCGCCGCCCGCGCTGATCTGCTTCTCCTCGATCCTGACCCTGTCGGGCCCGCACCAGTACGCGCGGTTCGCCGCGGACTTCCGCGGCCACCGGGACGTCTGGGCCGTGGCCAACCCCGGCTTCGTCGCCGGGGAACAGCTCCCGGCCACCGCGGAGGCGGTCGTCGAGGTGCTGGCCGAGGCGGTGCTGCGGCAGGCGGACGGCGGCCCGTTCGTGCTGCTGGGCCACTCCTCGGGCGGCATGCTGGCGCACGAGGTGGCCGCCCGGCTGGAGAGCGGCGGCGTCTTCCCCGAGGGAGTCGTACTGCTCGACATCTACTCCCACGACGCGGACGCGGCCACCGGCATCCAGCCCGGTCTGACCGCGGGGGTGGGCGAGCGGAGCGAGAGCTACGTGCCGGTCGACGACGCCCGGCTGCTGGCGATGGGCGCCTACTTCCGGCTCTTCGGCGAGTGGCGGCCGCGTGAGATCAAGACGCCGACGCTGCTGGTGCGGGCGGGGGAGCGGCTGTTCGACTGGACCCGTGGCGAGGGCGGTGACTGGCGTGCGTACTGGGACTCGGCGCACACCGTGCTGGACGTGCCCGGCAACCACTTCACCATGATGGAGGAGCACGCCGCGACGACCGCTCGGGCCGTGACGGACTGGCTGTCGGCCTGACACACCGACCACGAAGAGGGCCGGGCCCGCGCTCCCCGAGACTTCGGGAGGTGCGGGCCCGGCCCTCTTCGTGCGGGGCCCGGTCGTCAGCGTCGGCGCGGGGGCCGGCCCCGCTTGGCGGGACCCACCCTGACCACCTCGAAGTTGGACTTGGTGCGGTCCAGGCGGTGGAAGAGGTTGTCGGGGCCGGTGATGCAGAGCTTCGTCACACCGTCGGCCTTGAGCGTGTCGACCACCTTGGGCCAGTGGATGGGCAGGTCGAAGGTGTCCAGCAGCATGGTGCGCAGCTCGTCGGCGGTCCGGACGATCGTGCCGTCCTGGTCGGTGACGACCGGCAGCCTCGGGTCGGCGAGCGCGTACTTCGGCAGGACGTCCTCCTCGACGCGGCGTCGCAGCTCCTTGAAGGCGGGCGCGTGCACCGCCGGGACCATGGTGTACATCGAGTAGCCGCCGATCGCGCTGACCCGGCGCTTGAGCTCCGCCAGCTCCTTCTCCCGCAGGGAGACCATGCAGAAACCCTCGTCGAGGTGGCCGGAGTAGTCGTACCATTCGCCGCGCTCGTCGAACTCGGCGAGAATGCCGGCGAGTCGGTCCTGCGGGGTCCGGAAGAAGGTGTGGGTCACCGCGTCCTGGTACTCCTCGGCGAAGTAAGCGAGTTCGCAGCGGGCCATCTCGGCGGTGAGCCGGACCAGTTCGGGAAAGGGCAGCGATCCGACGAACGCGGTGGCCGCCTTCTGGCCGAAGCTGGGGCCCACGCAGATGTCCGGGGTGATGCCCAGTTCCTCGACCGCCCGGTCGGCCGCGGCCATCGAGTTGACGAGGAAGGCGATCTGCGTGGCCTCGGAGTAGTCGTCCTGGGATTCGCGGAGCCGGTCGAAGACGGAGTACCCCAGCGCCTCGTCGGCCTCCGCCAGCCGCCTGCGGGCGAAGGGGTCGAGCACCAGGAACCTGCCCACCTCGGCGAAGGCGGACGGCCCCATGCCGGGGAAGACGATGGCGGTCCTGGGCTGCCCGGCCGCGGTCTGCTCGGTTGCCGTCATGGCAGGTGTGTCCTCACTACTGGACGGTGGGAGAAAACGCGTTCGAGGGGCCTGCGCGGGCAGGCCCCTCGGGATGTCGCACACAGGTGATTCGCGGTCAGTCCTGCGCCCGCTTGTTGAATCCCCTGATGCCGATGAAGCCGTAGACCAGGCAGGCGGCACCGATGGCGGAGATGCAGATCCACAGCGGGATCGAGTCCGGGCCCTCGGGCGGCAGCAGCAGCCCGCGCATCGCCTCACTGACGTACGTCAGCGGGTTGAAGGCGCACAGGATCTGGAACCACCGGATGTCCGACAGGCTCTGCCACGGGAACTGGGTGGCACCGGTGAACATGATCGGGGTCAGCGTCATGGCGAAGACGATGCTGATGTGGCGCGGCGGTGCCAGCGTTCCCAGCGTCAGCCCGACACAACCGCCGACCAGACCGCCGAGGCTCAGGATGCCCAGCGTCTGGGGGAGGGTGTGCAGCGGCCAGGAGACGTTGTCCAGCAGCATCAGACCGATCGGGATCATGATCAGCGAACCGATGAGGCCCCGGATCGCACCGAAGATCGCCTTCTCCACCGCCACCAGCGCGGTCGGGATCGGTGCCAGCAGCCGGTCCTCGATCTCCTTGGTCCAGGAGAAGTCGATGGCCAGCGGCAGTGCGGTGTTCTGCAGCGCGACGAGGAAGCTGTTGAGCGCGACGACACCCGGCAGCAGCACCTGCTCGAAGCCGGGCGTGGTGTAGCCGAGTTCGCCCAGCACCTTGCCGAACACGAACAGGATGAAGAACGGCTCGACCAGCACCTGGCCCAGGAAGGGGGCGATCTCCCGGCCGGTGACGAAGATGTCCCGCCACAGGATGAAGAAGAACGTCCGCCAGCGTCCGGCCCTGCGCCGGTGCCGACCGCCCTTGGCACCCGGGAAACGGGTGGACTCGGCAGGCAGCTTCGGACCGACGGGGCCGGGCGGACCACCGGGTCCCGTCACCGTGCCGACGACGGGACCGGGGGCGGGTGCGGACATGGTCGCGGTCTTCTCCTCGGCCGGAACGGCGGAGATGACGAGCGTGTCCGCGCCGGACTGCTTGCCGCCCTTGCCGGGCACCGGCGCACCGGCGGCCCCGCCGCCGGGGGGCCTGGCACCCCCGGCGGGTGTGGAAGGGGTTGCGGAGGTGGTCATCGCAGCTCTCTTCCGGTCAGCTCGACGAAGACGTCTTCCAGGGTCGACTGGCTGACACTCAGGTCCTTGATCGCGCAACCGGCGTCGGTAAGGGCCTTGATGGTCGGGGGCAGGATGACCGAGGACGACGCGTCGCTGTAGACCTTCAGCCGGACGCTGTTGTCGATGCTCACCCCGCCCTCCAGCAGGCTGTCCACCAGGTCGTCGTCATCCTGCTGGAACGTCTCGACCCGCTCCACGCCCTGGATGCTGCGGATCAGCGAGAGGGCGTAGTCGATCCCGTTGGACGGCGGATGCACCGACACCGTCAGTGCGGTGCTGTTGATCGTGTCGATCAGCGCCTGCGGGGTGTCGAGCGCCAGCAGCTTGCCGTGGTCGACGATCCCGATCCGGTCGCACAGCTTGGCGGCCTCGTCCATGTTGTGGGTGGTGATGACCACCGTGACGCCGCGCTGCTTGAGCTCGGCCACCCGTTCGTGGACGAAGATCTGCGACTGCGGGTCCAGACCGGTGGCCGGCTCGTCGAGGAACAGCACCCTCGGACGGTGCATCAGCGCACGGGCGATCATCACCCGCTGCGCCTGACCGCCGGAGACCTGATCCGCCCGGGCGTCGCCGTGGTCGGACAGCCCCACCCACTCCAGGCTCTCGTCGGCGAGCTTGTTGCGGTCCACCCGCGACAACCCGTGGTACCCGGCGTGGAAAGTCAGATTCTGGCGAATCGTCAACGACCGGTCGAGGTTGTTCCGTTGCGGCACGACGGCGAAGGACTGACGGGCCACTGCCGGTTTGGCCACCACGTCGACGCCCTGTACGAACGCTCGCCCGCCGCTCGGTGCCACCCGGGTGGTCAGAATGCCGATGGTGGTGGTCTTGCCGGCCCCGTTGGGGCCGAGGAACCCGAAGACCTCGCCGTGGTTGACCGTGAAACTCAGATCGTCCACCGCGGGCGCGGGTCGGCCGGAATAATGCTTTTTGAGGCCGTCGACGATGACGGCGAAATCCATGGTGTGTGATGTATCCATCGATGCCTGTGTATCGGACGGAACACGAGACGGCAGCGCGGTGTTGTGCCAGAACAGACCAAAGGCGACCTGCTGCGCTGTCGCGCACCGATTATGGGATTACGGAAACGTACGTGCCCAGTTCTAACACGCACCGTGAACCCGAGGGCAGGGCGGCCTCGATAATTAGGGGGTTGTCCGACGCGATGAGGGGTACCTAAGGGCTGTCCCATAATCCCCGGCGGGTGCGCGACGACAGCTGCGGCACCTTGTCGCGTTGTCGGAACGCCCGAATGCGGCCAGTATGCGGACGCCCCTCCGCCTTGCGATGCACCGCATCTGACGCCGCACGCCGATCCACCAGGGATTGCGGGGCAGCCCTCAGGGGGGTGCCGGATATGGGTGGTGAATTCATTAATTTACACCTCTGGCACCCCTGCGGCGAGGAGTGAATACCCCGGGACGGGCCGGTGCAACCATGTGAGCGGATAGCGGTTACTAGGGGTTGTGGCACTCGGATGCGAGCTCATAGCCTTGCGGCGTGAGCGCTTCGAATAGCTCTTTACCGAACAGCTCTTTACCGATAGTAATGGTGAGGGGGAGGGTGGGTAACGCGTCGAGGGCTTCGCGGCGACGACGGCAAGGTGTAGAGATCCACTCATGAAGGCATCGACCACCGGGACGACCGGCGGCACACACGCCGACGGGATCAACCGGCAACGAGGAAGTATTCGTTGAGCAAGGTCGAACCCGATGGTGTCAACCTCATTCGGATTGTGCAACCGGAGACCCCCAGCAGCTTCCGGCTGATCTGCTTTCCCGAATGCGCCGAATCCACCGCGTATTTCCTCTCCCTCTCGGAGCTGCTCCTGCCCACCGTGGAGGTGCTCGTGGTCCAGTACCTGCCCGACATCGACGGTGGACAG
This sequence comes from Streptomyces sp. NPDC056061, assembly GCF_042266885.1. Lineage (NCBI taxonomy): Bacteria > Bacillati > Actinomycetota > Actinomycetes > Kitasatosporales > Streptomycetaceae > Streptomyces > Streptomyces sp. NPDC056061. The sequence goes on from NZ_JBHJWQ010000022.1 coordinate 8,069, forward strand.
GGCGACCACGTCACCGACTCGCCGGAACTGGTGGACCGGGTTCTCGACGTCCTGGGGGAGTGGACCGGCCGGCCCGTCGCCCTCTTCGGCCACCGGGCCGGTGCCGCCCTCGCCTACCGCGTCGCCGAACGCCTGGAACGGGAGTCGGAGTCGGCGGTGCTCACCCTGTTCGTCTCCGGGAGCACCGCGCAGCGGGGCTCCGGCCGACGGGACACGCCGCTGGGCCCGCCGGTACTCGCCTGCCGCGTCGTCGCGCTCGCCGGCGAACGCGACCCGAAGACACCACTGCACGCCGTGCGGGCCTGGCGGCGGTGCACCCGCGGACGGTTCGACCTTGAGGTGTTTCCCGGGGCCCGCGGCTATCTCGACGCGAGCCGGAGAGAGGTCGTCAATCTGGTGCACGACCAGCTGCTCTCCCAGTCAAACCTCGATGCCGAGTGGGAAATCGGCGCCGACGACAAGGGCGCCCACGGGCCGTAGAGGTCCCGCGGCTGCCCGTACTCCAGACAGAGGAAGAGGAAGAGTACGACCGATGACCGCGAAGATCTTTGCAGTCGACTCGGCGCAGACCCTCGCAGATTTCGAGCAGGACGCACTGCGTGTCGCCGATGTGATCCGTGAACGCGGGGTGGCCGAGGGCGACCGCGTCATTCTCAAGGCCGGCAATTCCGCCGCCTATGTCAGCGTGCTGTTCGCACTGATGCACGTCGGCGCCTCCATCGTGCTGGTCGACCAGCAGGAGCACGTCGACGAGACCCGCCGCATCGCGCTGCGCACCGGCGCCGTGATGGCGCTCGTCGACGACGACGCGCCGATCGACGACGAGACCCCCGCCGTGCACCTCTACGAGCTGATCGCTCCCGCCGTCGGCCGCCCGGTCGCCCCGGGCCTGCGACTGGACTTCGGCTCCTGGGGCGACCGGCCCGACGGCCTCATCATGTGGACGTCGGGCTCCACCGGCAGCCCCAAGGGCGCCGTCAAGTCGGGCGCCAAGTTCCTGAAGAACCTGGAACGCAACGCGGACCAGGTGGGCCACCGCTCCGACGACGTCCTGATGCCGCTGCTGCCCTTCGCCCACCAGTACGGGCTGTCCATGGTGCTGATCGCCTGGATACGGCAGTGCTCGCTGGTCATCGCCCCGTACAAGCGGCTCGACCGCGCGGTGCAACTGGCCGGACGGACCGGCACCACCGTCATCGACGCCACCCCCTCCAGCTATCGCTCCATCCTCAACCTGGTCAACCGCAAGCCCGTCCTGCGCGCCCAGCTGGAGTCGGTGCGGATGTTCTGCTCCGGCGCGGCGCCGCTGGACGGAACGCTCTCCGACCGCTATCTCGACGCGTTCGGGCTGGCGCTGCTCGACAGCTACGGCTCCACCGAGCTCGGCAACATCGCCTTCGCCACCCTGGACAACCCGGTCTCCTGCGGCCGGGCCATGGACGGCATCAAGCTGCGGATCGTGGACGAGGACGGGATTCCGGTGGCCCCCGGCGAAGCCGGCGAGATCGAGGTCGACACCCCGGACGCGCTGGAGGGCCACCTGGCCGAGGACGGCGGCATCGACTCGTTCCCGACCGGCTGGCAGCCCACCGGCGACCTCGGCTACCTCGACGCGCAGGACAACCTCTACGTCCTGGGCCGCAAGTTCGCCGTGCACCGCATGGGATACACGCTCTACCCCGAACTCATCGAGCGCAAGGCCGCCGTCTCGCACATATCCACCCGTATCGTGCCGCTGCCCGACGAGCGGCGCGGCGCGCAGCTCGTCTTCTTCGTCGAGGACGAGGAACGGCGGGAAGCCTCGTACTGGCGCGACCGGCTGTGCGAGGTGCTGCCCGCCTACGAGCAGCCCAACCGGGTCGTGGTGCTGGAGTCGTTCCCGCTCAACCGCAACGGCAAGCCGGACAAGAAGGCGCTGGAGAAGCTGGCCGGGGAACAGCCGTAACCGGCGGTCGCGCACGGCGACGACGAGGGGGCCGGTGGTGGATCGCTCCACCACCGGCCCCCTCGTCCCTGCGGACTCTCAGCCGTACGGCAGATCCAACGGCGCCAGCTCGTGGAACAGATCGCCGGGGCCCGGGTTGTCCGGGTGGGTGGTCCCACCGAGATGGTTCAGCACACCCCACACCGCGTTGAGGGCCGTGGTCACCGCGCCCTCGGCGAAGCCCGCGGTCCAGGACACGTCGTCGCCGCACAGGAAGAGACCGCGCTGCGCCGCGTCCAGGTCCTCCTGCATGAACTGGGTGAACAGCCGCCGCTGATAGCGGTACTGGCCGGGAAGGTTGGACTTGAAGGCGCCCATGAAGCGCGGCTCCGTCTCCCAGGTGACGGTCAACGGCTCCGCGATGACATGGGAACGTATGTCGACCGCCGGGTACACCTCCGCCAGCCGGGACAGCAGGACCTCCAGCCGCTCCTCGGCGCAGAGCGTGGCGACCTTCAGCGAGTCGTCGTTCCAGGTGTACGACAGGCACATCACGCCGGGACGGTCCGGGCCGTCGTCGAAGAGGTAGACCCCGCGCGGCATGCGGTCGGTCAGCGTCATGCTCATCGCTTCGGCGCCGGTGACCGGGTCGCGGTCCCGCCAGAACGGGCGGTCGACCAGCACGAACAGCTTGGACGCCCCCATGTAGTGGGTGCGCTCCACCGCCGTCCAGTGCTCGGTGGGCAACAGCGCGGGGTCGCAGTCGACGCGGTTGAGCAGCGCCCACACGTGCGGGCTGAAGACGACCGCCGGGAAGTCCCGGGCCCGGCCGCTCTCGTCGGTGACCCGGATGCCCTCCGCGGTGCGCCGCAGCCGGGTGACCGCGGGCAGGGGGCGGCCGTCCGGATGCAGCGAGGCGACCGAGGTGCCCTGCGGCCAGTGGGCGAGCCGCCGCGGCCGGTGCTCCCACAGCCCCAGCGGCACCTGCTGCGAACCGCCCACGATGCTGTGGTGGTTGTCGTCCGCCTCGGTGAAGACGACGCGCAGGATCTCCAGCACCGAATTGGGGAAGTCGGTGTCCCAGCCGCCGGTGCCGAAGCCGACCTGCCCGAAGATCTCCCGGTGGCGGAAGGACTGGAAGGCGCCGGAGGTGGCCAGGAAACCGTAGAAGGACTGGTCGTCGTACTCCCGCACCAGCCGGTTCCAGACCGCCTTGAGCGTCTCGACGTCCCGCCGACGGATGGCGTCGCGGACCGTGGAGAGCTCGGCGTGCTCCTGGAGCGCCTTCTCCCAGGCGTCGGCGACCTCCTGGTAGACACCGGGCAGTTCGGCAACGGTGGACGCCCGGTGCCGGACGCCGTTGAGGTCGATCAGCGTGCTCGGGGTGGACGGTGCCAGCGGGTTGGGGAACGGGCGGGTGCTCAGGCCCAGCAGGTCGATGTAGTGGAACAGCGAGCGCGCGGAGACCGGGAAGCGCATGGCCCCCATCTCCGCCACGTGTTCCGGGTGCCCCGGGAAGGGAACCGAGCGCATGCGCCCGCCCAGCTGCTCGGCCTCGTAGAGGACCGGACGCAGCCCCAGCCGCATCAGTTCGTACGCGGCCGTCGAGCCGGCCATGCCGCCACCGATCACGGCGACCTCGGTGCCCGCCGCCGCGGGCGGCAGCGAACCGAGACCCGCCGGATGACGCAGCCAACTGTCGTACGAGAAAGGGAAATCCGGCACGAGCATTGTCGTCGGAGCCGCAGTGGCTGACGTCATGGGGAGAACCTCTCGGGGGCGTGCCGAAGACGATCTCACGCTAGGGGCGGCCCCGTCGGACCGACAACCCCTAGCTGCCCCTTGCCGACGGGCCGTGAACGGTCGGGGCGCGCCCCCCGGGGCGGCGTCGTCCGCCCGGAGACCGGGGCCGGTTGCCCCGCCTCCGGGCGGACGCCCGCGACGCGCTCGCGGACACGACCGGGGTCCGGACCGCGCCCGCCGGAGGGTGCGGAGCGGCCCCTACGCGGTGTGCGCCACGTCGGATCCGAGACCCGCCGGGAGGTCGCGCCGCTGACTGATGTTGATCTTCCGGTAGACGCGGGTGAGGTGCTGCTCCACCGTGCTGATCGTGATGAACAGCTTGGCCGCTATCTCACGGTTCGTGTACCCGGAGGCGGCCAGCGCCGCGACCCGTCGCTCGGCGTCGGAGAGGCAGGAGAACCCGGCCACGGACCCGCCGCCCGCCTGCCGTGCGCCCACGGCCTCGGCCGCCCCCCGGCCGCGGGCGCGCTGGAGCGAACGGGACAGCTCCTCGGCGCCGCAGCCGTCCGCCAGCCGCCAGGCACGGCGGGTCATCAGACGGCTGGTGTCCGCGTCCTCCAGCTGCTTGTGCGCCTCGGCGAGCTGCGCCATCGTGCGCGCCATCCCGTACCAGCTGTCGCCGCTCTGCAGCAGGTCCAGCGCCTGCTGGAGCAGCTCGGGCTGCTCGGCGACCGGCCGGGTCGCGGCGAGCACGTACAGCGAGGAGCCACGGGTACGGGGCAGGACGGGAGGCACCAGGTCGAGCTGCTCCTGTGCCATCCGCGCCGCCTTCTCCTTGTGGCCCAGCGCCAGCCAGGTCTCGGCGAAGCCCAGGCGCCACGGCACCACGGAGGGGGAGTCCAGGCCCCAGGCGGTCATCCGCTCCCCGCAGGCGCGCAGGTCGGTGAGGGCCGCGTGGTGACGGCCGGTGGCCAGCTGGTGCATACCGCGGGCGTACAGATAGTGCAGCCCGAACCGGGTTTGGAACAGCGCCTCGGGGACCGGGCGGGCCAGCAGCTTGCCCGCCGCGTCGTGCTGGCCCATGGCGGTGTGCGCCTCGACCAGCACCGCCAGCGGCATGCCCACGTTCACCCCCCAGCCGCGTGCCGGCAGCTGCTCCAGGGCGCCCTCCGCGTACCGCGCCGCGTCGTGGAGGCGTCCCCTGCGCAGGGCGATGTGGCCGCGGATGGCGCCGAAGTCGGCAAGCCATGCCCGGGTGAAGCGGTCCCCGGCCTCCGCCAGCACCCTGTCGCACCAGGTGGCCGCGGCGGTGATGCGATCCCCGTAGATCAGCGTGCGCAGCGCGACCCGGAGCGCGTACGCCGTCCGCTCGCTCAGCCGGGTGCTCTCCAGCACCCGCTCCGCGGCCTGCACGGCGGAGACGTCGGTGGCGTCGGCCATGACCCGCCGCAGGGCGGTCAGAGCGGTGATCTCGGGGGTGTCGCCGGTGCCGAGGTCCGGTGCCGGGCCGAGGTCCCGGTGCTGCTCCTCGTCCTCGACGATGCTCCGCAGCTCCAGGAACTCCGGCAGTGCGGCGCCGGGGAAGGTGCAGGACAGGTTCAGGCCGAGGGCCCGCAGCTCCGGGTCCAGCTCCGCCCCGGGGGCCTGTGCCAGGGTCCGGGTGACCTGCCCGACGGCGGCGGCGGCGTCGTCCAGCGAACCGATGCGCAGCAGCCCGGCGGCCACCCGCAGGGTGTGCCGGGGCGGCAGCAGCCCCTCTCGGGCCGGACCGGCGAGCGACTGGAGTCGCTGCCCCTGTGTCAGCGGTTTGACCCGCCACAGCGCGTCGGCCAGTGTCGCCTGGATGATGAGTGACTCCTGCTCATCCGTGCAGCAGTGCTTGGCCAGGTGCAGACAGCGGACGGCAAGCTCGGGGCGGTCCTCGGCGAGCGCCAGCCGGGCCGCCTCCCGCAACGCCGACGACGCCCACTCCTCGTTCGGTGCCGCCTCCTCGTGGCTCAGCAACTGTTCGGCCACGTCGGTGGGGTCGGCGCCCTCCTGATGCAGCAGGTGCGCAGCCCGGCGATGCAGCCGTCCGAGCTCCTCGCCGGGCAGGTCGTCGAGGAGCACGGTCCGGACCTCGTCGCACCGGAACCCGGTGCCGCGGAGGATGCCCGCCTCGCCGAGGGCGGCGACGGACTGCCGTACGACGCGTTCCTCCTTCTCGACCAGACTGCTCAGCAGCCGGGGGGAGGTGGCGTCGCCCAGCAGCGCGATGCCCTGGGCGACCCGCAGCTGGTCCGTGCCGCCGCAGCGGTGCACGCACGACAGCGCCGCCTGGCGGAAGACGTCTCCGATCACCGGGCCGTCGTCCGCGGTGTCCCCGGAGGCGTCCGGGTGCTGACCGCGGGCGAGCCGGGAGAGGCGGTCCTCCAGCAGGCTGCGCAGCAGCAGCGGGTTGCCGCCGGTGGTGGCGTGGAAGGCGGCGGCGTGACGCCGCGCGCCCTCGGCGCCGAGCTCATCGGCCAGCAGTCGGGAGACGCCGTCGACGGTGAGCGGGCCCAGCCGCACGTGGTGGACCTGCCGCTGCTGCAACAGCTCGTACAGCGTGGTGGGGGTGGCGTGTCCGGTCCGCGGGCGATGGGTGACCACCGTGGTCAGCGCCATGCCGCGGCAGCGCCGGATGGTGTACGCGAGGCACTGGAGCGACTGCGCGTCGGCGAACTGTATGTCATCGATGGCGATCAGCACTGGTGCGGATTCGGCCAATTCGGTGATCGCCCGGTGAAATCCCTGGAGCACGCCCAGCGGAACCCGGTCCGATTCCCCGTCCCCGGCGTCCGCGAAGTCCGGCCCGAGTGGTCGTGGGGACGCCCCGTGCAACAGTTGTTCCAGTACCGCGTACGGGAAGCTCTGCTCCGACGCGCACGCGATGGCGCTCAGCAACCGGACGCCCTTCGTGACGGCGTCCTCGGAAACCTGGTTGAGCAACTCCGTCCTGCCCGAGGCAACGGTACCGCTGATGACGCCGATCCCGCCCGTTTCGCCGGTCTCCCCGGCGAACAACTGGGTGAGTCGAGCCATTTCCTTGTCGCGCTCCACCAACACCTGCGTGAACTCCTTCCCCCGATAAAGACTTTCCGGGGGCGCGACAGATCCTGGCACGCTCTGCGCATGTAGTGATTCATCCACGGATGTCCGGGACCGAAGAACGTGCGCTACCCCGTACTCAAAACTCCCCATGCCCTCGGGCCCGCCCCGACTCCTTCCGGTATTGAGCTGTGCCGGCGGCGTGATACTCCGGTCGAGAGCGCCCGGCTTTCTGCGGTGGGACGTATGACAGGCCGTGTCCCCAAACCTGCCGTCCCGAGAGGATGATGGGACTGTAGCAGTGTCCGGCGCTCCGGCCGTAGGTCACCCTTTTCATGGTTTGTGGCGAATCCGCGATGGGTAACGATGGGCTCGATTACGCCCCTTGACAGCCGCTCCTCTTGCCTTGGACAGGCCGTCGAGCGCGCATCCTGCACGTCGCGGCGATGGATTTCAGCCAGTGAAATTCGGCCAGGGTGTCGATTTTCCGCACACCTCCGGCAGATTCCTCCACCATTGCTTCACGGGTGGCGGGCAGTAGCTCCATGGCCAGTTCACGCGAAAGTTACGCCAGGCGAAAATCGGCCCTTCGACGGGGCGGAGTTCTCGCTGTGTCTTTTTTGCGCCAATAACCTGGTCCGCGCCGATGTGTGGCCAGGAGCGGGGCGATATCCGCTACGTCCGGTCGCTGACCAGGCGATCCGGTCCGTACCGCCTGGTGCGGTGGGGCAAGGGCTGCCCCGTGATCCGTGGTGGATCGGCACGCGGCGTCAGATGTGGTGCATCGCAAGGCGGAGAGAGGTTCGTCACGTCCCCGGCAGCACGAACGCCCCGCCGGGGGCGGGGCGTTCGTGCTGCCGGGGGTGTCCCGTCCCGGACGGCGGCCGGGGCCGTGCGAGCCTCACATGGAGGTCCGGGCGCGGTACGCCGCGAAGCGCTCGGCGATCTCGGTGGCACGGTCCGGGGCCTCCGCGAGCGTCATCTCGGCGCAGGCGTAGCCGAGTTCCTCGGTCATGACCGCCATCGACGACGGTTCGAAGACGACGGTTCCGTCGGCACGGATCTCGCTGATGCCGTCCTGCACCTGGCCCGAGACGTTGACGGCGTGCGCCTGTTCCTCCGTCATGCCGTCGGGCAGCAGCCTGCGGAACTTGCCGGCCTCGATCGCCACCGGGCCGCCGCCGAGCGCGCCGTCCGTCCCGGGCGCGTGGACGAGGGCGTCCCGCCCGTCGGCCAGCGGCTCCAGCACGCTGAGGGCGGATGCCGCGGTCATCGCCTGGCCGGGAAGACCGCCGGTGCGCCGGTAGCGGGCGGGCAGCCGGTTCAGCAGGGCCGGGACGTCCAGCTCCGCCGTGATGTCGCGGCCGTCCGCGCGAATGCCCAGGCCCATCGCCGCGGAACCGCTGTTGCCGTGGCGGGACAACCGGTGCGAGACGTAGTGGTGGGCGACCAGCCGCACCTCGATGTCCGCGGGCTCGCGGCCCAGTTCGTCGGCGACGGCCGCGGTGATGCCCGGCACGTTGTTGGCGACGTTGCCGATGCCGATGTCCGGGGAGAGACCGATCGCGGCGAGCGCCGGGTGCACCGCGTCCGGATAGGCGGCGTTGACCACGACCGCCTCCGTGCCGGACAGCCGCACCGCCTCCATGGCCCTCATCACCGGTACCAGGTGCATCGGCAGCCAGGGCCCGTACCGCGCCGCGTACACCCGCCGGAACGCGGCGTCCTCCAGCGTCGAGATGACCCACCACGACTGGAGGCTGACCGCGAGGAAGAGGACATCCGGTGCGAACGCGGCGATCCGTTCGGCGGTGCGCGCCACGTCCGTCACATCCGTCACGGCGTGGCTGACGGTGGGCGTGTGACCGCGCTGGAGACCGCAGAAGCGCGTCAGGTTGGCGGCCCGCAGCACGGCCTCCTCGTCCCGGCCGACCAGTTGGACGTGGCGACGCCGGTCGCTGTGGGCGAGTTCGTGGAAGACCCGACGGCCGAGGTCACCGGCGCCCAGGACCATGATCTTGCGTGCGGCGTTCACGACGTACCTCCGGGGCGGGCGCTGACGGGGGCGTGCGGGGCGGCGGCCGACCGGTGGGCGGCGACCAGGGCGGGCAGGTCGCGCATCGACGGCAGGACCACGGCACCGTCGCGGTGCGGTCCCGTCGCCGGATCGGGGGTGTACTGAAGGACCCGCATGCCGGCGTCGAGCGCGGCGTCCACACCGACCGGGCTGTCCTCGACCACCAGGCAGTCGTCGACGGCGGCACCGCACCGCTCGGCCGCCCACAGGAACAGCTTCGGATCCGGCTTCCAGGCCCCGATGTCGTACGCGGAGAAGAGGCGCCCGTCGAAGTGGTGCAGGAGGCCGGCCTTCGCCAGTCGGCTCCCGATGATCTCCGGCGGGCTGTTGGACGCGACGCACAGGCCGATGTCCGGCAGGGCGCCCAGTTCGCCGAGCGCCTCGGTGACGCCCGCGAGGGGCTCCAGCCGGTCACCGATGAGCTCCTCGCACCTGGCACGGGCCAGCGGGACGGCGTCCGGCGGCGGGGGCGTCCCGGCGAGCTCCTCCATCAGGTCCAGGCATTCCTGCATCTTCTTGCCGGAGAACAGTTCGTCGCGCCGTTCCCGGCCGAGGGACAGCCCCATCAGTTCACCGATGTGGGCCAGCGCGCCGTTCTCGGCGTCCTGGGTGTCGACCAGGACCCCGTCCAGGTCGCAGATGACGAGCAGTTCACTCATAGTCGATCCAGTCCACGTTCTCGATGGCGGCCACGGTGGCGGCCAGGTCCTGGTGGGTCGCGGCGGTACCGATGACGGCGGCCGCGTTGCCGCGGGCGCCGATGCGCCAGTCCACCGACGCACCCGGGTCGGTCAGCACGGTCACCCGATCGACGTTCGGCAGCCGCCGCAGCGCCGAGACGTTGCGGATCGACCGCACCCGGCGTGCGTCGGCGGGCGGCACGACCAGGTAGTGGAAGGCGATCGGCCCGTCCTTCCGGATCTCCGGTGTCTCGTACGGCCGGCCGAGCGCGGCCGCGACGGCGACCCGTGCCGGGTCCGAGGTGCCGGAACGGACGGCCAGATCGTCCACCCAGGCGCCGAGCCTGCCGTTGACCTCGATGACCCGGGGGCCGTCGGCGGTCAGCTTGATCTCGACATCGGCGACGCCGTGGACGTTCAGGGCGCGCACCGCACGGCACGCCAGCTCCCGCACCGCCCGCTCGTCGTCCTCGGACACCATCGAGAAACCGCCGTAGCCACCGCGCTCGCGGAAGGGGTGGGCCAGCGCGAACTTGCTGGTGACGAAGACCGGCCGGACGTCGTCCCCGTCCGCCACGCAGTCCACGGCGATGTAGTCGCCCCACGGCGCCGGGGTGGGCCGGCCGACCAGCAATTCCTCGATCATCACCGCCGTCTCGACGGGGCCGTCGCCGGCCTCGTCGAAGACCTCCGCGACGGCCGCGCGGCACTCCTGCGCGGTCGTCACGGCCCGGGTGTTGCGGCTGGAGGCGCCGACGACGGGCTTGATGATGGCCGGCAGCCCGACGTGCGCGACGGCGTCGTCCACCTGGCCGGCCGAGGTGATGGTGCGGAAGCGGACCGCGTCGACGCCCGCCGCCGCGAAACGGGCGCGCTGGAGGTCCTTGTGCGTGATGGCGTCCACGTCCGCCGGACGGTGGTAGCGCAGGCCGAGCGCGTCGGCGAGCCGGACGGTGGCGGCGATCCGGAACTCGCTGAACGTGATGATGCCCGCGGGGTCGAGGGCGCGCAGCGACTCGACGGTCTCCGCCTCGGTGAGGCCCGCGGTGTCCACCACCGTGCCGACCGTCTCCAGGGTCGGGATCATCTCCCGCGCGTGGTCCGTGTCGGCCACGACGAACACCGGCGTGCAGCCCACCTCCCGGGCGGCCCGGGCCAGCCGGGTCGGCGCGAGACTGCCGGTGTCGTAGACGACGAGTAGCACCGCTTGGTCACTCATGGGTTCAACCTCTGTGTCGGAGGGGCGATGGGGCGGTGTGCGCCCGCGACGACGACCGGGCCACCGGTCCGCACGGGTCGTGCGGGAAGCAGTGCGCCCGGTGGCGCCGGGCGTCCGTGCGGGGCGGGGCCGTGCGGCCGGGAGGGGGCGGGGAGGCGCGGGCGCCCGGCGGGGCGCGGCGCACGGTGCGGACGGTGCGGTCCCCTCCCGCCGTGCCACCGCGGGAGGGGCGCGCGGCCGGTCGTACGGGCCGGCCGCGCACCCCCTCAGGGCGCGGGGAAGCCCCCGCCCCGGCGTGCGGTCATCAGCGCCTTCGCGAGCGTCTCCACCGTCGAGCAGGCGAACAACACGTGCACCGGGATCTCCAGGCCGAACTCCTCCTGGAGCTTCAGGGCCGCCCGGGTGGCGACGAGCGAGTCCCCGCCGAGCTCGAAGAAGTCGTCGTGGGCGCCGACCTCGTCGGCCCACAGCGCCTCGGCCCAGACCCGGGCCACCGCGCGCTCCGCCGGGGTGCGCGGCGCCACGAACCCGGTCTCCAGACCGGACCGGTCGCCGTCCGGCGCGGGCAGCGCCGCGCGGTCCGTCTTGCCGCTGGTGGTCAGCGGCAGCCGGTCCAGGAAGACGAACGCGGCCGGCACCATGTACCCGGGCAGGGTGCGCCCGCACCACTCGCGCAGGGCACCGACGCCGAGCGCCCGGCCCGCCACCGGGACGCAGTACGCCACCAGCGCCCGCCCGCCCGGCAGGTCCTCACGGGCGGTCACCACACAGGCGGCGACGTCCGCGTGGGCCAGCAGCGCCGCCTCGACCTCGCCCGGCTCGATGCGGAAGCCCCGCACCTTCACCTGATGGTCCAGCCGCCCCAGGAACTCCAGGTTCCCGTCCGGCAGCCACCGCACCAGGTCCCCGGTGCGGTACACCCGCCCCGCCGCCCCCGGGAACGGCGCGCCGGTGAACCGCTCCTCCGTCAGGTCGGGTCGGCCCAGGTAGCCGCGGGCCAGTCCCGCGCCGCCGATGAGCAGCTCACCGGGCACCCCGACCGGCACCGGCCGGTCGGCCTCGTCGACGACGTACACCTCGGTGTTGGCCGTGGGCCTGCCGATCGGGACCGGGTCCGTCGCGTCACGGATCTCGGCGGTGGTCGCGTAGACGGTGGTCTCGGTCGGGCCGTAGCCGTTGACGACGCGACGGCCCACCCGCAGCATCCTCGCGGCGAGATCCGCGGGCAGCGCCTCGCCCGCCGTGAAGAGGGTGAGCTCGCACGGAGCCTCCCGGTCGCCGAGCGCGTCCAGCAGCGGCCGCCAGGCCGACGGGGTGGCCTGGACCAGGGTGACGGCGTGCCGGTCGACGAGACCGGCCAGCGCGCTCGGCGTGCGGACCTGGTTCCGGTCCGCGCCGATCAGGGTGCCGCCGGTGAGCAGCGGCAGGAACACCTCGACATTGGCGATGTCGAAGGTGGACGACGTGCTGAACAGCACCCGGTCGCAGGCCGGTGGGGGGAACGTCCGGCACATCCCGAGCAGCAGGTTGACCAGCGAACCGACCGTGATCGCCACGCCCTTGGGGGTGCCGGTGGAGCCCGAGGTGTGGAGCACGTACGCGAGGTTCTCCGGACCGGCGGCGGGGGAGGGGAGGCCGTCGCGGGCGGCGGCGATCGCCTCCCGGTCGGTGTCCACCGCCACCAGTCTCCGCCCCGCGCCGGGGAACCGGTCGCGCAGCGACTCCTGGGTGACGACGACCGGCGCCGCCGTGTCGGCGAGGACGAACGCGAGGCGCTCCGCGGGATGCTCCGGGTCGAGCGGCACGAAGGCCCCGCCCGCCCGCAGCACGGCCAGCAGCGCGACGATCAGCTCGGTGCCGCGCTCCAGGCAGACGCCGACCGGCACGTCCGGTGCCACGCCCAGTGCGCGCAGGTGGCGGGCCAGCCGGGCGACCCGGGCGTCCAGCTCCCGGTAGCCGACCTCCTCGGTGCCGAACACCACGGCCGTCGCGTCCGGTGTGCGGGCGGCCTGCTCGGCGACCAACTCGGCGACCGTCGACCCGGTGGGGAACTCGACGACGTGACGGCCCCGCTCCAGTGTCCGGTCGCGCTCGTCCGGCGTGAGCAGGTCGAGACGGCCGACGGTGGCGCCGGGGTTCGCGCAGACGGCCTGCGTCAGGGTGAGCAGGGCACCGGTGAACCGCTCGGCGGTCGCGGCGTCGAACAGCGCGGTGCGGTACTCCAGACACAGGTGGATCTCGGCGCCCCGCTCGGCGTGGCTCAGCACCAGATCGGGCGGGCACCCTCCTTCCGGGGCCTCCCATGCGGCGTCCTGCGGGGCGAACACCGCCTGCACCAGCGGGTGATGACCGGCGGCCGTCTCCGGTGCGAGGACGGCGGCGAGTTCGCCGAACGGTGGCCTCGGCCGTGCCCCGGCCGACCGCAGGGCCGCGTCGGCCCGCCCGACGAGCCGCCCGAGGTCCGGGTCGCCGCCGAGATCCGTCCGGACGACGACGAGTTCGCCGTCCAGGGGTGTGCCGACGGCGACATCACGCCTGCGGCTCCACCGGCCCAGCAGGAGCTGGTACAGGGCGAGCAGCGCGACGGACGGGACGACGCCGCAGGCCGCGGCCGTCTTGCGCAGGGCGTCGGCGCCACCGGCCGGCACGGTCCGGGTGTGCCGGGCCGTGCCGCCGTCCGGCACCGCGGGACGCGGCCGGTCGGTGGGCAGCCCCAGGGGCTCCAGACCGGCGAGTTCGGTGCGCCGGCGTTGCAGCGCGTCGGTGGATGCGTCGGTCATGACCCCTCCCGGGTGGCGAGGATCCGCGCGAGTGCGTTGCGGTCCGTCTTTCCGTTGTCGTTGAGCGGCAGTCCGTCCAGCCGCCGGATCCGGGCGGGCACCATGTGCAGCGGCACCCGGTCGCCCAGCCATGCCTCGAACACGGCAGGATCCACCTCGCGCCCGGCGTACCCGGCGACGAGTTCCGTCTCGCCGTCGTCCGTGGGCAGTGCGGCCACCGCCACGTCGACGACGTACGGGTGACGCCGCAGCACCGCCTCCACCTCGCCGATCTCGATCCGGTGCCCGCGCACCTTGACCTGCTGGTCGAGACGGCCGCAGTGCACCATGACGCCGTCCACGCGGCGGACCCGGTCACCGGTGCGGTACCAGTGGCGGTCGGTGAGCGGGGCGGTGCCGTCGTACACGACGGCCCGGCTGCCCTCCTCGTGGGAGAGGAACCGTCCGGCGTTCTCCCGCGGATCGAGGTAGCCGTCGAACCGCTGCGGCCCGCGCACGCACAACTCGCCCTCGTCGGCGGGCAGCCCGTCCTCGTCCAGCAGGACGCCCTGCATGTGCGGGAACATCACCCCGATCGGCACGGTGCCGCCCGGATACTCCGGCCAGTGCGAACTCGGCCCGGTCAGGCGGTGGTTGGTGCAACAGATGGCCAGCTCGGTGGGGCCGTACACGTTGTGGATCTGCGACGCGGGGGCCACCTCGCGCCACAGCGCCGCGTGCTGGGCGGTGACCGGCTCCGCGCCGAACATGCTGTGGCGCAGATTGACGGCCCGGCCCGTCGGCAGGTTGCCGAGCCGCTGCGCCTCCCGCACCACCGACGGGACCGAGAACCAGTGCGTGAGCCGCCGCTCCACGATGAAGTCCACCGGGGCGTACAGGTCGGTGGCCGACGGCACGACCAGGGTGCCCCCGCCGCCCCAGGTCGCGAACAGGTCGAAGACGTGCGCGTCGAAGGTGAGCCCGAACACCTGCGACAGCCGTGTGCCGGGCGCGATCTCGTAGCGCGTGATGTTGTGCGCGAGGTACGGCGAGATGTGGCGGTGCAGGATCGGCACGCCCTTGGGCTGGCCGGTCGACCCCGAGGTGAACAGGAGGTACGCCTCGCCGCCGAGGTCGTACGGCGCCGGAGGTGTTCCCGGGGATACCGGGCCGTCGGCCCGCTCGTCCTCGTCGAGTTCCAGCACGGTCGGCCGGTGCCGCTCGGGAAGGAGTGAGAACAGACCGGCCGAGCGGCCGTCGACCAGGGCGACCTCCACCCCCGCGCGCTGGGCGATGTCCAGGTTGCGCTGCTCGGGGTGGTCGGGGTTGAGCGGGACGATGCCCGCGCCGAGCCGCTGGACGGCCAGGTAGCCCGCGTAGGCGGCGACCGTCCGGGAGGCGACGAGCGCCACGCGGCGCGGCGCGCGGCCGTGCTTGTGCACGATCCGGTCCGCCAGGGTCATGGCCAGGGCCCGGAGCCCGGCGAAGGTGAGGACCTCGTCGCCGACCTCCAGGGCCGGCCGATCCGGCAGCCGCAGGGCCGACTCCTCGAACCACTGGTACAGGGTGCGCTGCTGAACGGATGTCATCGGTTCCTCGATATCCAGGTGCGTTCCAGGTTCTCGACGAGGTCGGGGCTGTGCAGGCGGCGGCACTGCTCGACGGCGTAGTCCGCCAGGTAGTGCCGCAACAGGTCCTCGGGCTCCTCGTGGGCGTGCAGGACACGCCGGTTCGCCACGACGGCCGGATCGGCGAGGGCGGCGGCCGCGGCGTCGACCGCCGCGTCCATGCGCGCGGCGGGCACCGCCTCGTCGCACAGCAGCCGCCCCTCGGGCGAGGACGCGTCGATCCGCCGGTCGTCGAAGATCGACTGCCGGGCGAGCCGGTTGCCCGCCACCCGCGGCAGCCGCAGGTTCGCCGCGCCCGGGATGATGCCCTCGCGCAGCGCGGGCAGGGTGAAGTAGGCGTCGTCGGTCGCGATCACCCGGTCGAAGACGAGCAGGATCTGCGCCGCGCCGCCGATCGCGAAGGAGTCCACGGCGGCCACCCACGGCTTCTCCACGGCCCCGGGCAGCCAGTCCCGGCCGTCGTCCGGCACGCTGAGCCCCCGGAACACCTTGTTGATGTATCCGAGTTCCCGGGCGAGGAAGAAGTCGACGAGCGAGATCTCGCCCCGGTACAGGCGGGTGAGGTTGATGCCCGCGCCGAACACCCGGCGTCCGGCGTGGCGCGGATGGGTCATCGGGGCGCCGCGCATGACGCCGACCCGGATCCGGTCGTCCAGCAGGACCAGGTCGACCGCGGTCTCCAGGGCCGCGACCAGCAGATCGTCCTCCGCGTTGAGGAACTCCGCGTTGTTCACGGTCACCTCGCCCACGTCGCCGCGCCGTTCGACGGAGGCGATACCGAGGTCGGCGCGGCCGGTCGCGCGGAAACCGGCGAGTGCCGCCAGCGACCTCGGACCCGGCCTGCGCATGGCTTCCATCAGGTGCCGTCCCGCCGTCTCCGCGCGCAGCAGCCCGTGGAAGAAGATGCCGTGGTCGATCTCCCGGCCCTCCTTCTCCCGCTGCGGTCGCCGTCGCTCGGTCTCGATCTGCTCCTTCGTCGGCACCAGACCGGGCACCAGCTCCGCCGCCGCGGCGGCGAGTTCGTCCAGCCGCCGGAACATCCGCAGTTCGTCGGTGAGTTCGGCGTACAGGCGCTCCGCGTGGAGCGTGACGAACTGGTGCCGCAACCGGCGGGCCGCCGTGTGCAGTGGCCCGTCGGCCCCGCCGAGCGGCCCGTCGGTGTCCGGTTCGTCCTCGACGCGGGTGAGGAAGGCGGTCGTCGCCGCGAGGTCGTCGGGGTAGGCCCCGCCGAGCCGGGGTGCGGCCACCGCGTTCGTCGTCGTCATCGGTTCCTCCTCCGGCCGAGTGCACGGCCGCGTGTCCTCATCGCCGCCTGCCGCGTCCGGCCGCGGTCGGAGCCGGTGCCGGGCGCCGCCGGTGGTGTGGCGTCGGGTGTGTCCTGCGGCCCGGCGCCGGCCGCGCCCGCGAACAGCGACGCCATGGACCGCACGGTGGAGTGCCGGAACAGGTCGACCACCTCGATGTCGCGCTCCAGCGCCGCCCGCAGGCGGTCCCGCAGCCGGATGAGCAGCAGCGAGTTGCCGCCCGCGTCGAAGAAGCCCACCTCCGGGCCCACGACGCGGCCCAGGACCTGCTCCCACACCTCCGCGACGAGGCGTTCGGCCGCGTCCAGCGGCTGCTCGTCCGCTGCCCGTGCCGCGGCCCGTGCCGTCTCGCGCCGCGCGGTCGCCTCGGCGAGTGCCCTCGCCAGCCCGGTGCGGTCCGGGCGTCCGCCGGGCAGCAGCGGCATGTGGTCCAGGACCTCCAGCCGTCCGGGCAGCATGTACCCGGGCAGCGACTCCACGAGATGCCCGCGCAGGACCTCGGCGGTCGCGCCCGTGCCGGGCCGGACCACGACCACGGCGGTGAGCCCGTCGCCCGACCCCGCCTCCCTGGCATGCGTCAGTACCTCGGCGCGCACCACGGCGGGGTGCGCCAGCAGCGCGGCCCGCACATCGACCGCGGCCACCCGGACGCCGCGCACCCGGACCTGTTCCGCGGCCCGCCCGGCGAACACCAGGCGCCCGTCCGGTGTGCGGCGGGCGAGGTCGCCGGTGGCGAACAGCCGACCGCCCGGCCGCGTCGCGAACGGGTCGGGCCGGAACCGATCCGCGGTCGCGCCCGGCATGCCCAGGTAGCCGCGGGCCACGGCCGGGCCCCCGATGTGCAGTTCGCCGACGACGCCCGGCGGGACCGGCCGGCCCGCCGGGTCCAGGACATGGGCCGTCGCCGCGGCCGGGGCGCCGAGCGCCACCGGGTCCGTGTCCGGTGCGACCGGTCCGCCGAGGGCGGGCCCCGCGGTCTCGGCGGTGACGTACAGCTGGTGCACCGCCTCGGCCCCGGCCCCGTAGGCGGCCCGCACCTGCGCGGGCACCAGCGGTTCGCCCCCGGTCAGCACGTGCGCGGCGCCGGGCACCGGTGCGGGCAGTTCCGAGGGGGCGCAGTACACCGTGCCGGGGGCGGCGCCGTCCGGCACCACCACCCGGCCGCCACGGGTGAGCGGGGCGAAGAGTTCGAACACCGCGCCCGGCGCGTCCGGCGGACCGAGCGGCACCACCGCGTCGAGGGCCGCGGCGGGCAGCGCCCGGTGGGCCCAGCGCAGCCGGGACGCCAGTTGGCGGTGCTCGGCGACCACGGTCCTGGACTCCCCGGTGGCGCCGGACGTGCGCAGCACCCAGGCGGCGTTGCGGGGCCCGACCGGCGCGGCGGGTCCGTCCGGTGCACCGTCGGCCGGATCCCCGGCCCCCGGCCCGTCGGCCGCTGCGTCCAGCTCGATCACGTGCACCCGGGTGTGGTCGAACAGCGAGAACGACGCGTTGTCCGCCAGGACGGTGTCCACCCCCAGGTCGTCCACGGCCAGCCGCAGCAGGAAGGCGGGCGTCGCCGGGTCCAGCGGGACGCACACCCCGCCCGCCCGGAGCACGGCGAGATGGGCGGCCACGAGGTCGAAGGAGACCGGTGCGCACACCCCCACGCACACCTCGGGTCCGACACCGCGATGCCGCAGCCGGGTCGCCAGGCGCTCCGCGGCGGCGTCCAGCCGCCGGTAGGTCCAGGACCGCCCCGCGCCCGCCACGGCCACGGCGTCCGGGGTGCGGGCGGTCTGCTCGGCCACCAGGGAGTGCAGGCACTCCTCGGCGGCGGGTTCCCCGGCCGCCGGGTTCCCTTCCCCGGCCAGTTGCGCGTGCTCCGCCGCGGTGGGCCGCGCCAGTGCGGAGACCCGGGCCCGAGGATCCGCGCCGATCCGCTCCAGCACGGTCCGCAGCCGGGCCAGCAGCGACTCCGCGGTGGCGTCGTCGAAGAGGCAGGTGCGGTAGTCGACGAGGGCGAGCAGTCCGTCCTCGGTCTCCACGGTGTCGATCGCGAGGTCGGTTTTCACCGTGGGCAGCCGCAGTTCCGTCGCCCGGAACACCGCCCCGCCCGCCCGGTGGACCGGCGCCGCCGGCTGATGGGTGTACATCACCTGATACAGCGGGTGGTAGCTCGGGTCGCGGGCGATGCCGAGCGCGTCCATCACCTCGTCGACGGGCAGATCGGCGTGGTCCAGGGCGTCCAGCAGGTCGCCGCGCACCCGGCCCAGCAGCTCGACGAACTCCGGGTCGTCCGACAGGTCGGCGCGCAGCACCACGGGCCGGGTGAGGTAGCCGATGAGGCCGGTGCTGTCGGTGGTCTCACGGCCGGAGACGGCCATGCCGGTGAGCACGTCGGTGCCGCCGTACCGGCCGAGCACCACGTCCACCGCCGCCTTGAGCACCATGAACAGGCTGCACCGGCGGGCGCGGGCGAGCCGTCCGAGCGGCTCCACCACCTCGTGCGGCAGGACGGTGGTACGGCGGCCGCCGTCGTGCCCGCCGCGTGCCGGGCGGGGCCCGGTCAGCGGCAGTTCCAGGACCTCGGGGGCACCGGCGAGCCGCTCGGTCCAGTACCGCAGGTTCTTCTCGCGGTCGCGGTCGTCCTGCTCCGTGCGCGCGGCGAGGAAGGCGCCCTGGTCGACGGCCGGCTCCGGCAGCGGCGAGGGCAGGCCCCGTGCGAATGCCTCGTACAGTGCGACGAGTTCGGTGGTGAAGACGTCCAGCGACGCACCGTCGAAGACGATGTGGTGGACGCCGACGAGCAGCCGGTGCGCGGTGTCGCCGAGCCGCAGCAGCCGGACCCGCAGCAGCGTCCCGCCGTCCACGTCGAACGGGGTGCGCGCGAAGGCGTCGGCGAGTGCGTCCGCCCGGCCCGCCGCCTCGACGACCTCCGTGGCGATCGGTGCCGGTGCGCCGATGTGCTGCACGGGTTCGCCCGCCGCATCCCGCACGATCCGGGTGCGCAGCGCGGGGTGACGACGCGTCAGTTCAGTGAGGGCGTCGCGAAGGGCTCCGGTGTCCAGCGGCCCGTCGATGTCGACGGCGAACGGAATGCTGAAGAAGGGGTCACCGGGGCGCAGTTGGGCCAGGGCCCACAGTCTGCGCTGGGCCGGGGTGAGCGGGAGGTGCGGATCGGCCGTCATCGGGCCACCTCCGAGTCGGCGGTCGCCGGACCGGCGGCCGTCCCGGCCCGGCGGGCCCCGCGCAGCGAGTGCAGGGCGAGCAGGGCCGCGGCGGGCAGCAGCAGCGCGCCGGTGAGGATGATCGAATGGGCGATGCCGATCAGGTCGGCGGCGACCCCGCCCAGGACCACGCCGAGGATGGTGAAGTTGACCATCAGCGCGTTGAGCAGGCCGACGCCCCGGCCCCGCAGGGCCTCGGGCAGGTCGCTCAGCAGGGTGTTGGCCACCGGCACCTGGAACAGGCCGGAGCCGAGCCCCGCCACCAGGCACCACACCAGCACCACGGACACGCCCAGCGAGTCCCGCAGCCGGCCCGTCGGGTCCAGGAGCAGCAGGGAGACCCCGAACAGGACGATGGAGCCGATGAGCAGCTTCCGGTCGGAGAACCTGCGGACCATCGGCGGCCCGGTCAGCGCCCCGGCGATCGACCCCGCTCCGAACGCCGCCTGGGACAGGCCGAAGTCGAGCGGCTTCAGGTCGAACACGGCGAGCAGCTGGGAGTTGAGGTTGGTGGTGAACAGACCGAGGGCCAGCATCACGGGCACCAGCACCACCGCGAGGAAGCGCAGCGAGGGAACGGCGAGCACCCCGCCGATCCCGGTGCGCAGGGACCGCCAGTAGGATTCCCGGCCGCTGTCCGGTCCGGGGACGGGCACCTCGCGCAGCACCGCCATGCTGCCCAGCAGCACCGCCGAGATCACGAACGTCGCCGCGTCGATGACGAAGACGGCGGTGACGCTGCCGATGGCGAGCAGCAGCCCGCCCAGCGCGGGGCCCACCAGGTTGAGGGTGTGGTTGGTCGACTGGAAGAGCGCCACCGCCGTCGGAATGCTGTGCCCGCGCACGACCAGCGGGATCGCCGTGATCCGGGCCGTCTCGAAGACCGCCTTGCCGACGCCGCTGAGCAGGACCAGCACGAGCAGCAGCAGCGGCTGGTCGCGCACCGTGATCATCGCCAGTGCGAGCACGGCCCGGATCAGGTCGGAGCCGACCATCAGCAGCCGGGCCGGAATCCGGTCGGCCAGCGGGCCCACGAACGCGCCGAGCACGCCGGAGGGCAGCAACTGGGCGATGACCACCAGCGACACGTACAGGACCGGGTTGCCGGTCTCGGTCGCCACCACGTAGATCAGAGTGATCTTGGTGATGGCATCGCCGAGGAAGGACGAGACGACGGACAGCCAGTAACGGATGTACGTCCGGTCCTTGAGGAGCTCAAGCATGCTTCACGGCCTTTCCTGCCGGCGTCGGCGCCGACCCGTCGCCGGACGCCGTGCCGTCGGATCCGCCCACGACCTCGTCGAGGACCTCGGCAAGCTTCGCGACGTGCGGGTGGCGCATCATCGTGTAGTGATTGCCGGGGACCGTCCGGACATCGACCCGCTGCCCGGTCAGCTCCCGCCACGAGGCGGCGAGGTCGTGCTCCTCCTCGGCCGCCCGCAGCAGTGTGACCCGTCCCTTCAGCGGAGTCGGCCGGAAGTTCCACAACAGCCGCAGATTGGCCAGCCACAGGTCGAGGACCTGGCCGATCTGCTCGCGTCCGGCGTCCGGCGGCAGGTAGTCGGAGGCACGGGCCAGTTCCAGCAGGTAGTCCAGGTGCTCCTCGGGCGTCAGGGCCCGCAGCTCGTCCGCCGTCCTCAGCCGGTCGCCGTAGTCCCACTGGAGGTTCGCCGCGACGGCCTCGACGATGTCGGCCCGGTCCGGTTCCGATCCGGCGGGGACGACGGCGGGGGCGTGCGCGTCCATCATGACGACGGACACCTCCGCGCCGTCCTTCTCCAGCTCACCGGCGACGGCGAACGCGTTGGCACCGCCGTAGCACCAGCCGGCCAGTGTGTAGGGCCCCTGCGGCTGCACCTCGCGGATCAGGTCCGCGTACGCGGCGGCCCGCTCCCCGAAACCGGCGAACGGCAGTACCCCGTCGACCGGGGGCGGCGACGCCAGGGCGTACAGCGGCCGGTCGCCCCCGACGAGCCCGGCGAAGGGCATGTAGCAGACCACCTCGCTGCCCGCCGGGTGGGCGAAGAACACCGGGTTCCCGGCCGTTCCGGAGCCGATCTCCACGAGGTGGACACCGTCCTCCTCCCGGTACCCCTCGCGCAGCATGCGCGCGAACCGCTCCACGGTCGCGCCCCGGAAGATCGCCGCCATCGGCAGCTGCTGCCCGAAGTGCCGCTCGATCTCCGCCATCAGCCGCAGCACCAGCAGGGAGTGCCCGCCCAGGTCGAAGAACCGGTCGTGCAGCCCGACCGGCGTCACCCCGAGCACCTCCTCCCAGATGTGCGCCACCTCCAGCTCGACGGCGTCGCGCGGCGGGACGTAACTCCCCGCGTCCCGCTCCACGACGGGCGCGGGCAGTGCCCGGCGGTCGACCTTGCCACTGGTGTTCAACGGGAGCGTCTCCAGCCGAACGATCACCGACGGCACCATGTAGTCCGGCAGCACGCCCCGCAGGTGCTCGCGCAGGGCCTCCGCGGGCACGGACGCGTCGGCGCTCTCGACGTACCCCACCAGCCGCTTGTCGCCGGGCCGGTCCTCCCGGACCAGTGCGACCGCGCGCCGCACCGCCGGGTGCTCCTCCAGTCGTGCCTCGATCTCGCCGAGCTCGATGCGGAAGCCGCGCAGCTTGACCTGGCCGTCGTCGCGGCCGAGGAAGACCAGCGTGCCGTCGGAGCGCAGCCGTGCCCGGTCGCCGGTCGCGTACAGCCGGGCGCCGGGCCGGTCGCCGAACGGGTCGGGCACGAAACGCTCCGCCGTCGGCCCCGGGCGGCCGCGGTAGCCGCGGGCCACGCCGGTGCCGCCCAGGTACAGGTCGCCGGGCACGCCGATGGGGACCGGACGCATCCGGTCGTCAAGGACGTACACCCGGGTGTTGGCGAGCGGGCGGCCGATCGAGATCTGCCCGGTGCCGCTGTCCAGCCGGTGCGCAGTGGACCAGACGGTCGTCTCGGTGGGGCCGTAGACGTTCCAGGTGCGGCCCGGCGCGCGGACCAGCCGCTCGGCGAGGGACGGCGGCAGCGCCTCGCCGCCCACCAGGGCGCGCAGCCGCCCGTCGTCCTCCCGGCCCGCCTCCACCAGCAGGTGCCAGGTCGCCGGGGTGGCCTGCATGACGGTCGCGCCGGTCTCCGCGAGCACCGCCGTCAGCCGGTGCCCGTCGACCGCCTCCTCCTTGCGCACGACGTGCGTGCGCGCACCGGCGACGAGCGGTGCGTACAGCTCCAGACCCGCGATGTCGAAGGTCACCGGGGTGACCGCGGCGAGGACGTCGTCCGGCCCGAGGCCGATCTCGTCCACCATGGCCAGCAGCAGGTTGACCAGATTGCGGTGGGTGACCTCCACGCCCTTGGGCCGCCCGGTGGAGCCGGAGGTGTAGATGACGTACGCCAACCGGTCCTCGCCGCCCTCGGCACGGGCCGGTTCGGGCGACTCGGCGGCGACGGCCGCCGCGTCGGTGTCCAGGCACACCCGCCCGCCGGGGCAGCCGTCGAGGGCGTCCAGCAGCCCCGAACGGGTCACCACCAGCCCGGCACCCGCGTCGGTGGTCATGTCCACCAGTCGCGACGACGGATACCCGGCGTCCAGCGGCAGATAGGCACCGCCCGACATCAGCACGCCCAGCAGCGCGGTCACCAGATCCACCGAGCGGTCCAGACAGACCCCGACGACCGACTCGGCCGTCACGCCCCGGCGGCGCAGGTACGAGGCGAGGCGGCCCGCCCGGTCGAGGAGTTCGGCGTAGCCGACCCGCTCGTCGCCGCAGGAGACGGCGACCGCGTCCGGAGCGGCCGCGGCGGAGCGCCGCACCAGGTCCTCCAGGCACACACCCGCCTCACGCTCCGCCGCGGTGTCGTTCCACTCCACCAGCAGGGTGCGGGCCTCCGCGTCGTCGACCAGAGACAGGTCGCGCACGGCGAGCTCCGGAGCAGCGGTCATCTGCTCCAGCAGCCGCACGATCTGACGGGCCATCCGGTCCATCGTGCTCGCGTCGAACAGATCGGTGTTGTACTCCAGCACCGCGTGGAAGTGGTCCTCGGCGACGGCCGGGTCGTCGAAGAAGCCCAGCATCACGTCGTCCTTGGCGGTGGCGTTGTCGAGCATCAGCTCCTCGACCTCCAGCCCCGCCATCGGCACCTCCTCCTCGTGATGGAAGTCCACGAGGATGAACGAGGTCTGGAACAACGGCGTACGACTCGGGTCGCGATCCGGCGCCAGCTCGTCCAGCAGCGTCCCGAACGGGATGTCGTTGTGGTCGAACGCGCCCAGCATCGTCGTGCGCGTCGCCCGGAGCAGCTCCCGCACCGTCATCCCGGGCCGGACCGCGGTGCGCAGCGGCAGCATGGTCAGGAAGTACCCGACCATCGGCTCCGTCTCGGGCCGGCCGCGGGTGGACGACGTGGTGCCGACCACGATGTCCTCCTGCCCGGACAACCGGTGCAGCAGCACCTGCCAGGACGCCAGCAGCGCGACGAAGACCGACACCCCCTCGCGCCGGGCCAGGTCCCGGACGGCCCGGGTCAGTTCCGCGGTCAGTGGGAACTGATGGCGCGCGCCGTGCGAGGTCTGCATCGGCGGACGCGGCCGGTCGGTGGGCAGTTCCAGTACCGGGGCGGCGCCGTCGAGCTGCTGCCTCCAGAACGGCAGATGGCGTCGCGCGACCTCCTCGCGCAGCCATCGCGGCTGCCACTCGGCATAGTCCGGGTAGTGCACCTCGATCGCCGGGAGTTCCGGTTCCCGGCCGGTGGCGAACGCCGTGTAGAACTCGGCGATCTCGGCATTGAAGATGCCCATCGAACCGCGGTCCCAGACCAGGTGGTCCACCGTGCCCACCAGCACGTGCTCCCGGTCGTCCAGGCGCAGCAGCGCCACCCGCAGCAGTGGGCCGCGCACCAGGTCGAAGGGGGTGCGCAGCTCCTCGGTGGCCAGCCGCAGCATCTCCTGTTCGCGCCGCTCGGCGGGGACGGGACGCAGGTCCAGCCGGCGCACCGGAACCGCCATCGCCCCGTGCACGACCTGCACGGGCGCGTGACCGTCCTGCTCGAACGTGGTACGCATCGCCTCGTGCCGGTCCACGAAGGCGTCCACCGCGCGTTGCAGCGCGTCCGGGTCGAGTGCGCCGCGCAGCCGCGAGGCGAAGTACACGTTGTAGACCGGATCCCCGGGGTCGAACTGGTGGATGAGCCAGATCCGTTCCTGGTCCACCGTGAGCGGGACCCGGTTCCCGCCGGTGCGCCGGGGCACGGGCCCCGCCGTGGCGGGGGCCTGGGCACGCTCGCGCATCCGCCGGTCCAGCAGGGCCCGCTGGGCCGGGGTGAGACCGGCGAGCCGGTCGGCAAGTTCCGTCATGACCGCTCTCCTTCGGGCGTGCCCCGGTACCGGTTCCTGAGCTCGGTGAGGTGTTCCAGGCCCTTCAGCACCTGGTCCTCGTCGAGTCCGAAGTCGACGAGGCATGCGACCTCGTCCACCCCGATGTCGACGAGGTCCTCGATGAGCGACTCGCACGTGTCCGGCGTGCCGAGCAGGGCCAGCGAGTCGAAGTACCGCTCGAAGGTGGCGGCGAGCATGACGTCCCGCTCGGCCTCGCCGAGCTTCGAGAACTCGCTGCCGAAGCTGTCCTGCTGGGCCAGGAAGGTCTTCAGGTAGCCGGTCAGCGGCCCCCGCACCAGCTCCCTCGCCTCGTCCTCGTCCGACCAGAGGAAGGTGTGCACCATCGCCGTCACCCGGCCGGTCGCCGGATCGTGCCCGGCCGCGGCCCGTGCCTCGCGGTACGCGGCCACCTTGTCCTTCAGATCGGTCGGCCGCTGCGCCACCAGCCCGGTCAGCAGATGCGCGCCGATCTCCCCGGCCCGCACGAACGTCTCCGGGCTGCCCTGCGCCGACACCCACACCGGCAGCACCGGACGGAGCGGGCGCGGCAGGGTGCGGACGGTCTGCGAGGACCCGTCGGCGCGCGGCAGTTCGACGCTCTCGCCCGCCCACAGCCGCCGAATGGTGTCGATCGCCTCGAACATCTCGTCCTTGCGGTGCGGATAGCGCCGCTGCCCGTCGCCGGGCGCCAGGATGAAGTCGTCGGGATGCCAGCCCGAGGCGGCGGAGATCGCGGCCCGCCCGCCCGACAGGTTGTCGACGACGGCCCACTCCTCGGCCACCCGCACCGGGTGGTGCAGGGGCAGGACGGTGCTGCCGGCCCGGATCTCGATGCGCTCGGTGAGCACGGCGATG
Organism: Streptomyces sp. NPDC056061; assembly: GCF_042266885.1. Taxonomy (NCBI): domain Bacteria; kingdom Bacillati; phylum Actinomycetota; class Actinomycetes; order Kitasatosporales; family Streptomycetaceae; genus Streptomyces; species Streptomyces sp. NPDC056061. The sequence goes on from NZ_JBHJWQ010000022.1 coordinate 33,900, forward strand.
GCGGCGGCCAGCACCGACGGGTTCGGGTAGAGGCCGCCGAAGTCCACGAAGTGGCGTTCGGGGACCCAGATGCCGCTGAAGCCGTTGGCGTCGGCGTAGCGGGCGCTGTCCAGCAGCAGTTGGTACTTGCCCGGTCCGGCGGCGGTGCCGTCGCCGGAGAAGAAGAACAGGCTGAAGTCCATGACGCTGTCCGGCCGCCGACCGCGGCGCGCGGCGGCGGACCGGGCGGCGGGGCGCTCCCCGGTGTCGAGGGAGGCGGGGGCCTTGGCGCCCCGGTCGCGCAGCGATCTCTCCAGTACGGCGCGCTGCTCCGGGGTCAGCGAGGCGAGCCGTTCCTGGATTCGCCGCGTCGTTCCGTCGTCGGGTCCGGTGGTCTCGTCAGACATGATCGCCCCTCAGCTTCGCCTCTGCCTCGTCCGCGGAGAGGCTCTCGACCTCGCGCAACAGCGCCTCGAATTCGTCAAGTCCGATCGCCTCGGCCTGGTGTGCCCGGATCGCCGCGGCCAGCGCCGGGACGGTCGGTGCCTCGAAGACGGCACTCATCGGGAAGTCACCGTGCGCCCGGCGCAGCCGTCCCACGATCTGGATCGCGAACAGCGAGTTCCCGCCCAGGTCGTAGAAGTCGTCGTCCGGGCCGATCGGCGACACCCCGAGCATGTCGCGCCACACCCGGGCCACCGACTGCGCGACCTCGTCGTCCGGCCACACCGTCGCCGGGTCCCAGTCGTCGTCGGACCGCTCCCGCCCGCTGCCGAGCGCGTCGGTGAACGACGTGGCGGTGAGCCCCGACTGGTCGGCGAGCACCTCGTGGAAGTCCGCCCGCGAGACCACGACCTGCGGCAGCCCGCCCGCGAGGGCCGCGCGTGCCAGGGCCAGGCCGTCGGCGACCGGGACGCCCTGCGTGCGGCGCAACCGCTCGTACAGCGCGCGCACCTCCGGCAGGCCCGCCATCTGCTGCTCGAACCAGTCGTCCCACTCCCACTGAGCCCAGTCGACGGTGACCACGGTCCGTCCGTCGGCCGCGGCGGCCTGGGCGTAGGCGTCCAGGAACGCGGCGGTGGCGCAGTTCTCGGACTGGCCGAAACCGCCGACGATGCCCGTGGTCGCCGAGCCGAGGAGGAAGAACTCCGGCTCCTCGGCGGCCAGCAGTTCGCCCAGCAGCAGCGTCGAGCGCACCCGGGCGGCCAGCACCGCGTCGAAGTCGCCGCGCTCCTTCAGCGCGACAAGTCCCGAGCCCCGTTCGTCGGCGAGGTGCAGCACGCCCCGGACGGCCCCGAACAGGCTCCGTGCCTCCTCGACGACGCGGCCCGCCCGGTCGGGGTCGGCGAGATCGGCGCCCCGGTAGACGACGGCGTCCGGCCGGGCCGCGCGCAGCGCCGCGAGGCGTGCCACCCGGTCCCGGACCCCCGCGTCGTCGCCCGCCGCACCGGTGAGCCAGGACGCCCAGTCGTCCTCCGCGGGGAAGTCCGGGGCGCCGACCAGCATCAGCCGCGCCCCGACGGACGCCAGATGCTCGGCGAAGGAGAGCCCGGCCTCGCCGGACACCCCGGTCACCAGATACCCGGCGTCCTCCCGCCACGCACGCTCGGGCGCCACCGCCGCGAGTTCCACCGGCGCGAACGCCCGCAGCAGCCGCAGGCCGCCCCGGTGGGCGACGAGCGGTTCGCGGCCGGGCCCGGACAGTTCGGCGACCAGCCGCCCGGCCGCCCGGGTGCGTTCCGACGCGTCGCGGGGGAGTTCGATGTCGATGCTGTGGCAGGTCAGCCAGGCGTACTCCTGCGGGAGCACGGTGACCGCGCCGTACAGGGTGGCCCGTTCGGGGCGCACGACGGCGCTGCCGTGGGCGTCCTGGAGGCCGTCGGTGACGACGTCGACGCGCACCGGTCGCGTGTCGCCGCTCTCGCCCAGGGTCCGGGCCAGTGCGACCAGGCTGTGGAAGCCCGCGTCCAGCGCGTCGCGGTACCTGTCCGCGGCGCCGGTCCCGTCCTCGTCCCCGCCGCCGACGGACCAGCCGTGCAGGATGCGGTCGGGTGTCGTGCCGTCGCCGCGCAACTCCCGTACGAGACGGGGGAGGTGACCGGGGTCCGCGGGATCGGCGGTGAAGTCGTGCCCGGACCTGCGGGCGTACGCCGTCCCCTTGCGCACGGTGACGACCGTGTGGCCGCCCGCCCGCAGGGCGGCGGACACCTCGTCGGTGAGTCCGTGCTCGTCGGTGAGGACCAGCCAGGTCCGCGGCTCACCGACGGACTCCTGCGGCACGGCCGGCAGCGGCGCGCGATGCCAGACGGGGGCGTACGTCCATCGGGCCGGGTCGGTGCGCGCACTCCCGCCTCCGGACGTCGCCCCGGGCCGGGGCAGCAGATGGCTGCGGCCCTCGAAGGGGTAGGCGGGCAGCGGGACACGGCGCCGGGCCCGGCCGCGGTGCAGCGCCGCCCAGTCGACCGGCACCCCGAGCCGCCACAGCGCGCCCAGCCCCTCGCGCACCGACCGGTGCCCGGCGGCCTCCTGCGTGCCGCGCGGCCGGCGCAGCGGCGCCACCACCGTCGAGGGCTCCGGGCGGCTTCGCACCAGGCCGCTCAACTGGCTGCCGGGGCCCACCTCGACGAACACGACGGGCCCTCGCTCGGCCAGTGCGCCGATCCCGTCCGAGAACCGCACCGGGCGGCGGGTGTGGGCGACCCAGTACTCCGGGTCCGTGGCCTGCTCGTCGGTGATCCAGGTGCCGGTCACGTTCGACAGGAACGGGATGCGCGGCTTGTTCAGCCGCACCTGGCGCAGCACCTCGGCGAGTCCGGGCAGTGCCGGTTCCACGAGAGCGGTGTGGAAGGCGTGCGAGGTCTCCAACTCCCGTACGGGCACGCCGCGTTCCGTCAGCACCCGACGGGCCTCGGCGACCTCCTGCGGGGTTCCGGCCACCACGCAGGAGCCCGGTGCGTTGACGGCGGCGATCGTCGCACGGCCGTCCAGCGCCTCGGCGAGCGCGTCCTCGTCGAGCAGCACGGACAGCATCCGGCCGGGCGGCAGATCCTGCATCAGCCCGGCCCGCCGGGCCACCACCCGCAACGCGTCCTCCAGCGTGAACACCCCGGCCAGGCAGGCCGCGACGAGCTCACCGATGCTGTGCCCGGTCATCGCGTCGGGGCGCACGCCCCAGGACATCAGCAGCCGCGCCACGGCGTAGTCGACGCAGAACACCGCGGGTTGGGTGTACCGGGTCTGCCGCAGCCGTTCGCGGGCCTCGTCCCCGTCGGCGGCGAACACGATCTCGCGCAGGTCCCGGCCGACGAGCGGGCGGAGGATCTCGGCGCAGCGGTCGAACGCCTCGCGGAACACCGGTTCATGGCGGTGGAGGTCCGCGCCCATGCCCGCGAACTGCGCGCCCTGGCCGGGCAGCAGGAATACCACGGCGGGCGCCGGGCCGTCCGGCGCGACCGGCTCGGCGGCGGGGACGGGGCGGCGCAGCTCGGCGGCGGCCGAGGCACGGTCGCCGGCCACCACGGTACGGCGGTACGGGAGGACGGCGCGGCCCGCCTGGAGGGTGTGCGCGACATCGGAGAGTCCGCCGTCCGGCTCCGCCTCCAGCGCGGCGGCCAGCCGCTCGGCGGTGGCGTGCAGGGCCTCCGGGGTGCGGGCCGACAGCGGCAGCACGTGCCAGTCGTCGTCCGGCTCCGGCCCGTCACCCTCCCCGGCGACGGCCGGCGCCGCCTCCAGGACCACGTGCGCGTTGGTGCCACCGATGCCGAAGGCGCTCACCCCGGCGCGCGGCGGACGTTCCGTCCGGGGCCAGGTCAGCCCCTCGGCGTCGACCCGGAACGGCCCCTTGTCGAGCGACAGGTGCGGGTTGGGGCTGCTGAAGTGCGCGGTCGGCGGGATGTGCCGGTGCTCCAGCGCCAGCGCCGCCTTGATCAGACCGGTGACACCGGCTGCCGCGTCGAGGTGGCCGACGTTCGACTTCACCGAGCCCAGATGGACCGTCCCGGCTCCGGCGGCGGGGCCGAACACCTCGGTGAGCGCCTGCACCTCGATCGGGTCGCCGAGGGGCGTGGCGGTGCCGTGCGCCTCCACGTACTGGATCGTGTCCGGCTCGACCCCGGCGACCGCCAGTGCCTCGGCGACGACCTCGGCCTGACCGTGCTGCGACGGCGCGGTGAAGCCGATCTTCGCCGCGCCGTCGTTGTTGACGGCACTGCCGCGGATCACCGCGTGGATGTGGTCGCCGTCGGCGACGGCGTCCTGAAGCCGCTTGAGCACCACCATCGCCACGCCGTCGCCCGACACGGTGCCGGTCGCCGCCGCGTCGAAGGGGCGGCAGTGCCCGTCCGCGGAGAGGATCGCGCCCTCCTCGTAGCGGTAGCCGCGCGGCTCGAACTCCCGCACCGCCACCCCACCGGCCAGCGCCAGATCCGACTCCCCGCTCAACAGCGACTGCACGGCGAGGTGCACCGTCACCAGCGACGAGGAACAGGCACTCTGCACGGTGAGACTGGGACCGGTGAGGCCCAGCTTGTACGACACCCGCAGCGCCGTCATGCCGGGGTCGTTGCCGATGGCCACCTGGATCTCGTCCGAGACCGGACCGTCCGTACCGCCGTGCGGGATGCGTTCGCGCAGGTAGCCGCTGCCCGACACACCGGCGAACACCCCGGTCCGGCCCTCGGCGGCGCCCGCCGGGTACCCGGCCCGCTCCAGGGCCTGCCAGGACGTCTCCAGCAGCAGGCGGTGCTGCGGGTCCATCAGCTCGGCCTCCGAGCGGGTGACACCGAAGAAGTCGGCGTCGAAGCGGTCGAAGCCGTCCAACGGGAAACCGGATCTCACCAGCGCCGGATCGTCCAGCAGGCTCTGCGGCACCCCGGCCGCCGCGAGTTCCTCGTCGGTGTAGCGGGTGCCGCCCTCCTCACCCGCCACCACCATGCGCCACAGCGCGTCGACGTCCTCGGCGCCCGGGAAACGCCCGCTCATCCCGATGATGGCCACGCACTGCTCGGGCAGCTCCGTCTCGTGCGTCACGCGTTCCGTCATGCGTTCCCCCCATGCGGTTCGGATGTGGACCGGCCCCCGCCGGGGCCGTTCTGTGCCGCGAGCAGTTCGTCGAGGGCGCCCGCGAGTTCCCGTACCGTCGGCCGGTCGAAGAACATCCGCAGCGTCACCCCGACGCCCAGCCGCTCCCCGACGACGGCCACGGCCCGGGTGGCGAGCATCGAATGGCCGCCCAGCTCGAAGAAGTCGTCGTCCAGCCCCACCCGGTCGACCGACAGCACCTCGGCCCAGACGTCCGCCACCGCCTTCTCGACGGGGGTGTCCGGGGCGGCGAAGCCCGCGTCCAGGTCGGGCCGCACCGTGTCCGGGGACGGAAGCGCCCGCCGGTCGGTCTTGCCGTTGAGCGTCAGCGGCATCCGGTCCAGCACCGCGTACACGTTCGGCAGCATGTACTCGGGCAGGCTCCGGGCCAGGTGTTCGCGCAGCTCCGACGGCCCGGCCGGGGCCGCGGCGACCCAGTACGCCACCAGCCGCGGCTCCCCGGCGGCGTCCCGGTCGACGACCACCGCCGCGTCGCGCACCGCCGGATGCCGGGCGAGCGCGTTCTCGATCTCGCCGAGCTCGATGCGGTGGCCGCGCACCTTCACCTGGAGGTCCAGGCGGCCCAGGTACGCGTGGTCGCCGTCCGCATCGCGCCGGGCGCTGTCGCCGGAACGGTACCGGCGCGCACCCGGCACGGCCGCCTCCGGGTCGGGCACGAAGCGTTCCGCGGTGAGGGCCGGGCGACCCAGGTAGCCGCGGGTCACGCCCGCCCCGCCGACGTACAGCTCACCGGCCGTGCCCGGCGCCGCCTCCAGACCGTCGGCGCCGAGCACCCGCATCGTCCAGCCGTCGAGTGCCCCGCCGATCACGCTGTCGCCCGCGTCCGCGCAGTCGGCAGCCGTCATCCGCCGACAGGTGGAGTGCACCGTGGTCTCCGTGATTCCGTACATGTTCACCAGCACGGGCGCCGCGTCGCCGCGGCGGGCGATCCACGGGCGCAGCATCGCGGGCGGCAGTGCCTCCCCGGCGAGGACCACCAGCCGCAGGGCGAGTTCCGCGGGCCCGGGGCCCGCCGCCGCCCGCTCCTCCTCGTACCGGATCAGCTGCCGGAAGGCGGACGGCGTCTGGTTGAGGACGGTGACGCGCTCCCGGTGCAGCAGCGCGTGGAAGTCCTGCGGGGACCGGCGCACGTCGTCCGGCACGACGACCAGCCTGCCACCGTGCAGCAGCGCACCCCACATCTCCCACACGGACACGTCGAACGCCGCCGACGAGAACATCGACCACACGTCCTCGGGCCCGAACCGGAACCTGTCCCGGACACCGGTGAGCAGCGCCGTCACGTTGCGGTGCTCGACCATGACGCCCTTGGGTGTGCCCGTCGAACCGCTCGTGTAGATGACGTAGGCCAGGTTCGCCGGGCCCGTCGCGACGTCCGCGGGCGCGGTGCCGGGCAGGTCGTCGAGGCCGGTGCCGCCCGGACCGGTCACCACGGTGTGCGGGGCCCGCGGCCCGCCTCCGGCCTCGTCGGTCACCAGCACCGCCGCCCCGGCGTCGGCGAGCACGAACGCCTGCCGCTCCGGCGGGCTCGCCGGGTCCACCGGAACGTACGCCCCGCCCGCCTTGACCACCGCCAGCAGCGCGGTCACCAGGCCCGTGGCCCGCCGCATCCGGACGGCGACCCGTACCTCCGGACCGACGCCGAGCGTCCGCAGGCGGTGGGCGAGCCGGTTGGCGTCGCGGTCGAGTTCCCGATAGGTCCGACTGCCGTCGGGGCCGGTCACGGCGACGGCGTCGCCGCGGTCGGCGGCCCGCTGCGCGAACCACGCGTGAAGGGTCTGGGGCATGCCGGGGGTGTCCGGGCCCGCCGGGGCCCGTCCGTCAACGGTCACGATCGGTGTTCCTCTCGGTGCCGGGGCCGATGGCCCGGACCGCCGCGAGGTCCGGGACCGGCTTGTCGGGGACGGCGATGACTTCTTCCAACGTCCGCTCGTAGGCGGCGAGCAGAGCGGCCGGTGTGTCCGGCCCGAACAGATCGGTGTCGTACTCCAGGGCCAGCGCGACACCGTCGCCGCGCTCCTCCACGTACAGGCTCAGGTCGTACTTGGCGGTGTCCCGGGGGCCGGTGAGGTCCAGCACGCACCCGTCGAGCCCGTCGAGGACCGGGGGCCGCCGCGCGCCCAGATAGCTGAACATCACCCGGAAGACCGGCATGAAGTCCCGCCCGCGCCGGGAGACGAGGGTCTCGACCAGCTTGTCGAAGGGCAGGTCCTGGTGCGCCGTGGCGTCGAGCACCGCGCCCCGCACCCGGGCCAGCAGCTCCCGGAAGCCGGGGCCGCCGTCCAGCCGGGCGCGGACCGGCACCATGTTGATCAGGCAGCCCACCATGTCCTGCACCTCGGGACGGTTGCGGCCCGCCGCCGGAATGCCCACCGTGAGATCGGTGGTCCCCGCCCAGCCGGCCAGCAGCGCGAACAGCGCCGCCAGGTGCGTCATGTTCGGGGTGGCGCGCTCCCGGCGTCCGAACTCCCTTACGGCCCGGACGAGTTCCGGCCGCAGGTCCCGGGTGGCGACCGCCCCGCGGAAGCTCTTGGTGGCGGGCCGCGGGCGGTCGGACGGCAGGACCGGGGCCTGCGGGTCGTCCCCGAGCACGGCGCGCCAGTGGGTGATCAGGGAGTCCAGCGTGCGGCCGGTGAGCCACGCCCGCTGCGCGACGGCGTGATCCGCGCAGTGCCACGTCACCTCGGGCAGCACCTCCGGCGAGCGGCCGTAGAGCAGCCCCAGCTCGCGGTAGAGGACGGTCACCGAGGCGCCGTCGACCGCGATGTGATGGAACGTCAGCATCAACCGGTGTTCCGTCCCGCCGAGCCGGACCAGCCGGGCGGTCATCGGAGGAGCGCCGGCCAGGTCGAAGACGTGCGCGGCCTCCTCGGCGGCGATGCGCTCCGCCCCCGCCACCGGATCGGGGTCGTCCGCCAGGTCGGTGCAGGGCAACGGTACCGGCGCCGGGGGAGCGATCACCTGGTACGGGGTTCCGGAGGACGCCGCGTACGTCGTCCGCAGCACCTCGTGGCGGGCGACCAGTGCGTCCAGGGCGCGTGCCAGGGCGGCCCGGTCCAGCGCGCCGTGCAGACGCAGCACCGTGGGCACGTTGTACAGCGTGCTGCCCGGGTCCAACTGCTGCATGAACCAAAGCCGTTGCTGGGCGAAGGAGAGCGGCGGCCGCTCGTCGCGCACCCCCGGCCGTGGACCGGCGGCGGCCGGTTCCGCACCGCCCGGCTCCGCCGCCCTCATGGCCTCGCGCACCAGCCCGGCCATGGCCTCCAGGGAGTCCGCGCCGAGCAGTCGTGCCGGGTCGACCCGCGCGCCCAGATCCGTGTCGATCCGGTCCGCGAGCCGGTCCGCGGTGCCCGGATCGCCGCCCAGCGCCCCGAAGCGCGAGCCCGGCCCGACGCCGGTGACGTGCAGCAGCTCGCCCCACATCAGGGCGAGTTCCTCCTCCACGAATCCCATGGCCGTCATGCGCTCACGCCCTCGGGACACGAGGGACGCCCCGCCGGGCGCAGCAGGTCGAGGAGGCGCGGCGGCCAGGTGCCGAGGTAGAAGTGGCCGCCCTCGAAGACGTGCACCGAGGCGCCCGCCGTCGTATGGCGGCCCCACAACCCGGCCTCCGCCACCGGGACATCGGGGTCCGCGTCGGCCACGCACACCGTGACCGGGCAGCGCACCGTCGTGTCCGCCGATGCCCGGTACCTCCGCACCGCGCTCAGATCGGCGCGGAGCGCCGGGAGGAACAACCGGGCGAGCTCCTCGTCCTCGGCCACCGCCCGGCCGGTGCCGCCGAGCCCCACGACACGGGCGAGAACCTCCGCGTCCGGTTCCTCCTCGATGCCGCGCAGTCGGTCCGCGCGGTCCGCGTGGTGCGAGGGGGCGGAGCAGGCCGAGACGACGAGCGCGGCCGGGGCCGAGGCGGTGGACGCCGCCTCAAGACGCCTGGCGACCTCGAAGGCCACGAGGGCCCCCATGCTGTGGCCGAACAGGACGGGCCGGATCACCTGCCGTGCCCGCAGCACCCGGGCCACGGAGTCCGCGAGGGACTCCAGGGAGACGGAGGGCTCCTCGAACAGCCGGTTCTCCCGCCCCGGGTACTGCACCACCAGCACCTCGGTGTCCGGGGGCGGCGCCGCGGCCAGGCCGAAGTAGTAGCCGGCCGCACCGCCCGCGTGCGGGAAGCAGATCACCGCGCGGCCGGTCCCGGCTCCGGGACGGAAGCATCGGAGCCACCGGTCCGTGCCGTCACCGGCCATGTCTGTGTCACGAGTCAACGTTCATCCCTGTCGGATCCGTGTGCGTGGACGTCGAGAAGCGAAGGAGGGAAGAAGGAAGCGCGGGCGCATGGGTGCGCGGGTGCGGGGGAGTGGGGGGGAGTGGGGGCGGGGCCCGGTGCTCAACCCGTCCGGCGCACCTGCCGCGTCGTCCGTCCGGAGCCCCCGATCGGCCCGGCCCCGCTTCGCGACACCGGGCGCACGGCCCGCTCCGCCGTGGAGTCCGGAATGGAGGATCCCCCGATCCCGACCACCTCGATGGTCCTGTGCATGACGTCCCCCGTCGTCGTGAACGGCCCCGCCGAACGGGACCGCCCACAGCCTTGGCCAGAGCGAAGATCGCGGTCAATGTTCCGGCGACGGCGATTTCGATGCGGGGGATCGGCGAATTCGATGACCGCACGGAGCGGGCCGTGCCGACCGGATGCCCGGATCGTTCCGGCCACCTCAGCCCACCGGAACCGGCCGGTCCTGGGACATGAAGCGTGCCGTCTGGTCGATGAACGCCCGCATTTCGCGGGTCACCTGTTTGCCGTGCCGCCAGGCGATCTGCGTGTAGACCTCGAACGGGGGCTCCCAGTCGAGCACCGCAAGGGTTCCGGCGGTGACCGCCTCGGCGACCGCGATCTCCGGCAACACGCTGACCCCGAGTCCCGCGGCCACACCGCGTTTGATCGACTCGATGGTGCCGAACTCCAGCCACGGCGTTCCGGGTTCCCCGGCGCCCAGCTCGGCCGCAAGCAGCTCCTGGTACGAGCAGCCGGCCTCGGGCGCCAGCACGGGAACGCTCCGCAGCTCCTCCGTCGTGACGGCCGGCACTCCCGAGAGGGGGTGTCCGGCGGCCGCGACCGCCACGAGCCGTTCCCTCCCGAGGACCTCCGCCCGCACCCCCGCGTGCTCGGTCTGCGCCTCCATGAAGAACCCCATGTCGAGCGTCCCCCGGCGCAGCGCCTCGCAGGTCTGTGCCGAGGGGCTCGGCCGCAGCGCGATCTGCAACCGCGGATAGCGGTGGTGGAAGAACTCCAGTACCGGCGGCATCCGGTACGAGGTCAGACTCTCCACGGTGCCGACGGTGAGCACCCCGGAGGGTTCCGCCCACCCGGTTGTCCTCTCGCGGGCCTCCTCGACGAGGAACAGGATCCGCTCCGCGTAGGGAAGGAGCCGCTCCCCGGCCGGAGTGAGGCGGATCTTGCCGTGGAGCCGTTCGAAGAGTTCCACCCCCAGCGACACTTCGAGACTCTTGACCTGCGTGGTCACACTGGATTGTGCGTAGTGGAGCTCGGTCGCCGCCTGGGTGAAGCTGAGCAGTGTCGCGACCCGGTGGAACGTTGTCAGTTGTCTCAGGTCCATCTCATCCCCCGTGATTCACCGCTCCGCGCGTCACTGCCGGCCCATGTCGCTCCCCGACGTCTCGGCGCCCGGCCCCGGCCGGTCCTGGGCCCGCGGCTGCGGCCGTGCCTGCGCGGTCCGGCGGGCGGGGGAGGGGGCGGCCATCGCGACGGCGGCGCTGGGAACGGGGAACGTCGCGGCCGTGGGAACGGTGACGACGGCGGTCCCGACGACGCGGTCGCGGAGCAAGAGGAGCATCCTTCCGAGGCCGGTTTCCGTGGTGGTGGACAGTGACGGCTGAGCGCGTTTCGGCTTTGGCGGGTTCGCCGCCGCGCATTAGCATCACCGCACGTGGGGGCGCGAGAAAAGGGGGAAGGGGTGGCCCCATTGGGCCAAGGCCCATTCAGGCCATCGCCGGTGGGCCGGAGCACCGGCCCGGCGTCGGCGTCGCGCACGCGAGGACGCCCATCGCGCATGGGTGAACGGGAGGACTGAGGCCCTCGTGCTGGAAGTGTTGGGACTGGACACCTTGACCGAGGCGGTCTACCGGGCCATGCTCGCCGGGCCCGGGGACGACGCGACCGCGCTCGCCCACCGTCTGCGGACCTCGGAGGAATCCGTGCGCCGGGCCTGGGACACACTGGCCGAGCTGTCCCTGGTCCAGCTCCCGCCGGGGGCGCCGTCCCGGTCCGGGCCCACCGAGACCCCGCGTCCGATCAGTCCCGAGATCGCCTTCGACCACCTGCTCTCCCAGATGCAGGCCGAACTGGCCCGGGACCGGGAGCGGATCTCCGTCGCGCGCACCACGGCGTCCCGGCTGCTCTCCGAGTACGCGGAACTCAAGGCCCCGCACTGTCCGGTCGGGGTCGAGTACCTCGCCGACATGGCCCAGGTCCGGGTCAGACTCGCCGCACTCTCGGAGCGGGTACGGCGCGAGGTGATGACCTTCGTCCCCGACGGGGCCCGGAGGGAGGAGAACACGATGGCCGCCGCCCGTCCGCTCGACGAGCGGCTGCTGTGCGAGGGGGTGGCGATGCGGACGGTCTGCCTGGACAGTGTGCGCAACGATCCGGCCGCGCTCGCCCACGCGCGTCGGCTCACCGGACCGGGCGGCCAGGTCCGCACCGTCGCCGCGCTGCCCCTCCGGCTCACCCTCATCGACCGGGAGGTGGCGGTCGTCCCGGTCAACAGCGAGGACAGCGGTGAGGGAGCCGTCGTCCTGACCGGCCAGGGCCCCCTCACCGCGCTGTGCACCCTGTTCGAGCTGGTGTGGGAGACGGCGCAACCGCTGGACGATTTGGTGCGCCGGGACGACGAGGACGCGCTCAACCGTCAGGAGGCCGCGGCCCTGCGCCTGCTGGCCGAGGGCCACACCGACGCGGGCATAGCGAAGCGGCTCGGGCTCTCGCACCGCACCGCACGCCGCATGTCGACGGTCCTGATGCAACGCCTGGGCGCGCGCAGCCGGTTCGAGGCGGGCGTGCGGGCGGTCCAACGGGGATGGCTCCCCAGCGATCCGTGACACCGGCGGAGGCGTGGACCGCACGACGTCGGCTACGCGCCGCGGACGCTCAACGGGCGCATGTCGGTCCAGACCTCGTCCACATGCGCAAGGCACTCCTCGCGGGTCCCGGAGAACCCGGCCTCCCGCCAGCCGGCGGGCAGCTCGCGCTCCTGCGCCCAGATCGAGTACTGCTCCTCGTCGTTGATCACCACGACGAACCGGTCGACGCCGTCGTTCCGGACCACGCCCCACCTCCATGCATGACTTGGCCGACGGCAACAGCCTCGGGCACCGGGCGGAGTTGCGACAAGGGCCGCCCCATGCGCCGTTCCGAACGCCGGTATCGGCTCCTTCGATGCCGGACGCCGCACGGGGCAGGAGCACGCAGGGCCACGCCGGGCCGTCCGCATGCACGGGGTGCGCGGTCGGCCCGGCGGCGCGGCGAGGTGTGGCGGGACCGGCGCCCCGCCTCTGCCGGGGAGACGGTGCGGGGGCGGTCGTCAGCCCGTCGGGTGCCGCCCGCTCCCCGATTCGCCCGGATCGGTCCGGGCGACGGTCTCGCCGCGGACGATCCGGGGCGCCGGTTCCGGGCCGCCGGTGCCCCCGTTCTCCTTCGCCGCTCTGGCCTCGGCCTTCAGGATGCGCGCCGACTTGCCTGCGGAACGGGCGAGTTCGGGGAGCTTCTTGGCGCCCAGGACGAGGACGACCACGATCAGGACGACCCCGATCTCGCTGATTCCGAACATCAGTCCTCGCCCTCCTCGTCGTCCTCGAAGAAGTCCCCGACCTCGTCGACGACCTCGGCGGCGACCATGCCGCCGACGACGCCCACGGCGAGACCGGCGGCGCCCGCCGCGATGGCGGTGCCCACGCCCGGACCGGAACGGTGTCCGCCGTCGGTGTGATGGGCACCGTCGTGTCCGTGTCCGTCGCCGTGGTACCCGGGTGCCCCGTGCCCGTACTCCACCGGGTACGCCGGGCGGAGTTCGGCAAGTCGGCGCAGCTGCTCGTCGACGAGCGCCTGCCAGTCCCGGTGGGCGATGTCGTCGTGGCCGACAGTGAACCGGGCGAGCGCGTCGTGTCCGCCGGAGTGATGTCCGCCGCGCAGATCGGCCTCCAGGACCACGTCCATGCCGCCCGGGGAGGCGAGGAAGGTCACCTCGATCTCCTCGATCCGGTCCGCGTACTGCGGCGGCGGCAGCAGCTCGATCTCCTGGTAGAAGGGGAGTTGCTGGTGGGTGCCGCCGATCCGGCCGTACTCCAGGTCCGCGGACGCGAAGCCGCAGCCGAGCCGGCCGAACGCGTCGAGGACCGCCTCCTGCACGGGCAGCGGTGCCACGACGAGCTGATCGAGGTCGCCTTTGTCCCGGGCGCCGGCCACCGAGAGTTCGGTGCGCACGCCGAGGACGATGCCGAGGTCCTGCCCGTACAGCTGGGTCACCGGGGTCTCCCACGGCAGGACGACGGTGAAGGGCACGCTGCGCAGTTCGTCCTCGGCCAACCGGAAGCCTCCGCCGACGGTGAAGCGTTCGAAGGCCACGACGCCTTCCCGCTCGCCCTCCTCGTGCTCGGCCTCCACCCGCGCGACGAGTTCCAGCGTGATGTGCTCGATGTCGAAGGCGGCGCCGCCGCCCCTGAGTTCGACCCGGCCGGACAGGGGGCCGCCGGGGACGGCCGCCCCGGCGTCGAGAACCGTGTCGACGGTGGGGCCGCCCACACCGAGTGAGCCGAGCAGTCGTTTGAACACCATCGCGGCGTTCACTCCCTTACGTGCGTACGAGGGGCGTCGGGTACCCCTCGGGAACACCGGACGGGCACCCGCGCTCTACAGGCGTGTAGAAGCATAGGGGCGGCGGCGGGGCTTTGCGGGGTACGCGGAACCGACGGGCGGAAAAGTCCGAAAAGGGCTGCCCAGGCCGTCCGTTCGGGCGCTTGACGAGCGCGTTTTGCCGTGCCTTTACGTGTGCGAGGGGTGTGGTGGGCCGTCGTCGGGCATCGCGGACCGGGGTCGGTCGGGCGGGAGCGGGCGAGCCGGTTCCGTCACCGGGCGGGCGGTCCCGAGGGGGCTGTGAACGAGGTCGGGAGATCCCCTTGCCCGAGGTGTCTGAGGTAAGGCTAACCTTAGTTCTCGTGGTCGGGTGGTTCGGTGTCCATGGGGCATCGGCCTGCCGTCCGCGCTGTTTGCACGTCCCCATGAATCATGGAGTCCCCATGTCCCTGTCCAGACGCCCCTCCTCGATGCTTTCACGCGGTGCGGCGCGGGTCGCCGCCGTCGCGGCGGCGACCACGCTGCTCGTGACCGGCTGCGGCTCGGACTCCGACGACGCCGAGGGCGGCTCGGGCAAGGACTCCTCGGCCTCGGCCACCCGCACGGTGAAGGATGCCACCGGCCGCGCCGTCCAGGTTCCGGTCGCCCCCAAGCGGATCGTGACCCTCACTCAGGAGGAGCTGGACGCGGTCCTCGCGCTCGGCGTGAAGCCGGTCGGCATCACCAACGGCCAGGGGCTCGACGAGCCGCCCGCCTACCTCGCCGACAAGGTGCAGGGCATCGACGTCGTCGGCAACCTGCTCCAGCCGGTCATGGACAAGGTCGTCGCCGCCAGGCCCGACCTGATCCTCGCCGGTGACATGCAGGACGAGCAGGTCCTGAAGCAGCTGCGCGAGATCACCCCGGCCACCCTGGTCACCATGGCGCCGACCGACGACTGGAAGCTGTCGTTCCGCGGCATCGGCAACGCCCTCAACAAGCTCGACGCGGCGAACCGGGTCATCTCCGAGCGCGAGAGCGCCGCCAAGGCGGCGGGCGAGAAGCTGGGGGCGAACAAGGGCGCCGAGGTCTCCATCGTCCGCTGGAACCCGGACGGCCCCAGCTGGATGGAGAACAAGCAGTTCGCCGGCGGCATCGCACTGGAGATGGGGCTGAAGCGTCCCGAGGCGCAGAACAAGGACGGCAACGCCCACACCCCGTCGCTCAGCCTGGAGAAGATCAACGAGATCGACGGCGACTGGCTGTTCCTGTCGACCCTCACCTCCGACGGCGAGAAGGCGCTCAAGGACGTCCAGACCAAGCCGGCGTACAAGGAGCTGAACGCCGTCGGGAAGGGCCATGCCGTGACGGTCGACGGTTCCGTCTGGTCGACCCGCGGCGGACCGCTCGCCGCCGACGTGGTCGTGAACGACATCGTCAAGGCGCTGGGCGCTTCCTGAGCGCGTGCCGCATGGCGGGTGCCGCATGGCGGGTGCCGCATGCCGGGTGCCGCATGCTCGGGTGCCGGGTGCCGGGTGCCGGGTGCCGGGTGCCGGGTGCCGGGTGCGGGCGGGCTCCCGTCCGCCCGCACCCTGCGCCGCTCACGCGGGTCGTCGTCCGTCCTGTCGCGCATGCGCGAAGTCGGCCGCCGTCCACGCCATCGCCGTCGCCCCGTCCAGCAGCGCCCGCTCGGCCGTCGGCGAGACGGCCGCCTCGGCGAAGGCGGCCTCGTGCGGACCGCAGGTGCCGCCGCTGATGTCGAGCACCGGGTGGATGGAGGGCACCACGTGCGACACGTTGCCCATGTCGGTGCAGGCGAACGGGGGCCGCTCCACGGGCTCCGGGCGGCCGAGGGTGCGGGCGTTGGCCGCCCACAGCCGCAGCAGCCCGGGGTCGCCCCGGAAGTCCAGGTAGTCGGGCTCGGGACGCTCCAGGGACACCTCGCAGCCGGTCGCGAGTGCGCCCGCCCGGAAGCACGCCTCCACCCGCGCCCGCAGTTCGGTGAGGTCCTCGGCGGCCAGGGCCCGCAGCTCGTACGAGGCGCGGGCCCGGTCCGGGATCGCGTTGGGCGCGCTGCCGGCCTCCGTGGTGATGCCGTGCACCCGCCACTGCGGCGGCAGTTGCTGGCGGAGCAGGCCGATGGCCACCTGGGCCACGGTCAGCGCGTCCGCCGCGTTGCGGCCGTTGTGCGGGTCGAGGCTGGGGTGTGCGGACCGGCCGGTGTAGGTGACGGACAGGGTGCCGAGTGCGAAGGACCGGAAGTCCGTCATCTCGAACGGGCACGGATGGACCATCATCGCGGCGTCCACCCCGTCGAAGGCCCCCTCCCGGAGCATCAGTGCCTTGCCCGCGCCGCGTTCCTCGGCCGGGGTGCCCAGCACCCGTATCCGCAGCCCGAGTTCGTGCGCGGTCGGCGCGAGGCCGAGCGCGGCGCCGATCCCGGCGGCGGCGATGAGGTTGTGACCGCAGGCGTGACCGAGGTCCGGCAGGGCGTCGTACTCGCAGACGATGGCGACCGTCGTGGGGCCGCTGCCCGCCGTGGCCTCGAAGGCGGTGTCCAGCCCGTACGCCGGGGCGGTCACGTCGAAGCCGCGGTCGGCCAGCAGTTCGGTGCACCAGGCGGCGGCCCGGTACTCGCCGAACGCGGTCTCCGGGTGGCCGTGGATGCGGCGGCTGAGGCCGAGCAGGGCGTTCGTATCCCGCTCGATCCCTTGCCGCACACGGGATCTGACGTCCTGATGGGTGGCGGCGGTGTCGCCGTGCGGGTCGGTCATCGGTTCTTCCTCCGGTGTGCTCGTGCTGCCCTCCGCCGTGAAGCTCGTGCCGGAGGCATGCGATACAAGAATTTAGCTTAGGCTTACCTAAGTCTTTGGCGGCCAGTGCGCGGCAAGGCTTTCACAACCGAGGAGTTGTCCCCACATGAACCAGCGTCCGGAGCCGTTTCCCCTGCTCACCGCGCAGAGCGGTATCCACTACGCACAACAGCTCGCCCCGGGCAGCACGGAGTTCCACACGGCGGACGTCGTGGAGATCGCCGGGGCCCTCGACGAGGACCGTTTCGAGCGCGCGCTGCGCCGTACCGTCGCCGAGGCCGAGACCCTGCGGCTGCGGATCGCCGAGGAGGACGGGACGCCGGTCCAGTACGCCGACCCCGGTGCCGGGTTCACGCTGCACCGAATCGACCTGAGGGCGGCGGACGAGCCCGTCCGGGAGGCGGGGCGGTGGATACGCGCCGACCTGTCCCGTCCGGGCGGACTCGCCGCGGCGGACGGCCTGATGAACCAGGCGCTGTTCCGGGTCGGCGACACGCGGTACTGGTGGTACCAGCGGGTCCACCACATCGCCGTCGACGCCTACGCCCTGACCCTGATCGGCCGCCGGGTCGCCGAGCTGTACACGGCCGACGGGCGGACACCGCCGGAGGCCCGGTTCGTGCCGCTGCGCGACGTCGTCGCCGAGGAGCAGGAGTACCTGGCGGGCGAACAGTACGCCGCCGACCGGGAGTTCTGGGCCGGCCGGATGGCCGACGCCGTCCCCGTCACCCTGGCGCCGCCCGCCGCGCCCGCCGCGCCCGCGGTGTCCGCACGTTCCGTCGATTCCGCACGCCCCGCCCCGACGACGCCCGCAAGCGCGTCGGACTCCGACCCGGCACCGGACGCCGCCGCCCCCGCGGACGGCCCGTTGCTGCGCCGCGCCGCCGACCTGCCCGCCGGTGCGCTGAGCCGCCTCACCCGTGCCGCCGGTGCCGCCAAGGCCACCTGGGCCGAACTCGTCGTCGCCGCCACCGCCGTCCAGCTGCACCGGCTCACCGGCTCCCAGGACGTCGTCCTCGGCCTGCCGCTCACCAACCGCCGGGGCCCGGCCGCGCTGCGCACCCCCGCGATGACCGTGAACGTGCTGCCGCTGCGGATCGCCGTCCGCCCGCAGGACACCGCCGCCGAACTGCTCCGCCGCATCGTGCTGGAGATCCGGCAGGTGCGCCGCCACCAGCGCTACCCGCAGGCCGACCTCCGCCGCGACCTGGGTCTGACCGCACCCGCCGCACCGCTCACCGGACCGATGGTCAACATCAAGCCCCACGACGGCGGTTCGCTGGACTTCGACGGGCTGCCCGGCACCGTTCGCAACCTCGCCGCCGGACCGGTCGAGGATCTCTCCGTCGGAGCCTGGCCGGGCCACGACGACGGCCTCGCCCTCGTCGTGGAGGCGGACGCCGCCCGCTACACCGCCGCGGACGCCGACCGCTGTGCCGCCACCCTCCGCCGTTGCCTCGACGGCCTCACCGAACTGTTGCTCACCGACCCGCACCGACCGCTCGCCGCACTCGACCTGCTCACCGAGGACGAGGTGCACCGCGCCACGGCGGGCCGTTCGGAGCCGCGCGTCACCACGACCGTGCCCGAGGAGTTCGCCGCGCGGGCCGCGCGCACCCCGGACGCGACCGCCGTCCGCTGCGGCGGCGACACGCTCACCTTCGCCGAACTGGACGCCGCCGCCAACCGGCTCTCCCACCACCTCACCGCCCACGGCGTCGGCCCCGAAACACCCGTCGCGCTCGCCCTGCCGCGCTCCACCGGCATGGTCACGGCCCTGCTCGCCGTCCTCAAGGCGGGCGGCGTCTGCCAGCCGCTCGACCTCGGCCACCCGGCCGCCCGCACCCTCGCCGTGCTGGAGGACGCCCGCCCCGCCTGCGTCCTCGGCACCGCCGAGGCGCTCGCCGCCCTTCCCGCACACGGGTTGCCGGTGATCGCCGTGGACGCCCCGGAGACGCGCACCGTCCTCGGACGGGCCCCCGGCGACCGCCCCGCCGCCGTGCCCGGCCCGGACGACGCGGCGTACGTCATCCACACCTCCGGCTCCACCGGCCGCCCCAAGGGCGTGGTCGTCACCCACGCCTCCCTGGCCAACCTGTACGCCGGCCACGGCACCGACCACATCGCGCCCGCCGTCGCCCGGACCGGCCGCGCCCGGCTCAAGGTCGCCCACAGCGCCTCCTTCGCCTTCGACGCCTCCTGGGACCCGGTGCTGTGGATGGTCCACGGCCACGAACTGCACCTGCTCGACGACGCGACCTACCGCGACCCGGCCGCGCTGACCGCCTATGTCGACGAGCACCGCGTCGACTACCTCGACGTCACCCCCTCCTACGCGGAGGCCCTCCTCGCCGAGGGGCTGCTGGGCGACGGCCACCACCGGCCCGCCGTCCTCGTCGTCGGCGGCGAGAGCGTCCCCGCACCGCTCTGGCAGCGCCTCGCCGCCGCCGACGGCGTCCACCCGCTCAATCTCTACGGACCCACCGAGACCACCGTGGACGCCTGCCACTGGACCGGGCCGGACTCCGACGGCAGCCCGGTGCGCGCCACCCGCCTCTACGTCCTGGACACGGCCCTGCGCCCGGCCCCCGACGACGTGCCCGGCGAGCTGTACGTCGCCGGGGCCTGTCTCGCCCGCGGCTATCTCGGGCGGCCCGACCTGACGGCGCAGCGATTCGTCGCCGACCCCTTCGGGGCACCGCACGACGAGCCCGGCGGCCGGATGTACCGCACCGGCGACCTGGTGCGCCGCCGCCCCGACGGCACCATCGAGTTCCTCGGCCGCACCGACGACCAGGTCAAGATCCGCGGCTTCCGCATCGAACCCGGCGAGATCCGGGCCGTCCTGGCCCGGCACCCCGCCGTCGCCCGCGCCGCCGTCATCGCCCGCGACGCGCCCGGCGGCAAGCGGCTGCTGGCCTACGCCGTCCTCCGGCCGGGCACCGACGCCGACCCGGCCGCCCTGCGCGACCACCTCGCCGCCGAACTGCCCGCGCACATGGTCCCGGCCGCCGTCGTCCTCCTCGACACCCTGCCGCTCACCGCCAACGACAAGCTCGACCACCGCGCCCTGCCCGATCCCGCCCCGCAGACCGCCGAGGCCGCCGCCACCGGCCCGGTGGCGGCCGACCCGCACACCGACGTCGTCGCCGGGCTCTTCGCCGACCTGCTCGGCCTGGACACCGCCCCCGCCCCCGGCGGCTCCTTCTTCGACCTGGGCGGGCACTCGCTGCTCGCGGCCCGGCTCGCCGCCCGGCTGCGCGAGGTCTTCGACGTGCCGGTCTCCGTCGCCGATGTGTTCCGCGAGCCCACCCCGGCCGCCCTCGCCGCCCTGGTCCGCACCCGTCACACCGACGACGCCACCACCGACGACGTCCCCCTCGTCCGGGTGCCCCGCACCGGCGAACTGCCGCTGTCACCGGCCCAGCAGCGGCTGTGGTTCCTGCACCGGCTGGAGGGGCCGAGCCCGACCTACAACATCCCGCTCGTCCTCACCGTCGAGGGAACGCTGGACGAGGGCGCCCTCACCGACGCCCTCGCCGACCTGACGGCCCGCCACGAAACACTGCGGACGCTCTACCCGGTCCCCGACGAGGGTTCCGACAGCCTGCCCCGGCAGCACGTCCTCGCCCCCGGCGACCCGGCGGCCCGGCCCGTCCTGCACCGCGTCCCCGACGGCGGCGACCTGACCGCCGCCGCCCGCCACAGCTTCGACCCGGCCCGCGAGATCCCGCTGCGCGCCACCCTGTTCAGCGGGGCCGACGACCGCCACACCCTGCTGCTGGTGCTGCACCACATCGCGGGCGACGGCGCCTCCACCACCCCGCTCTCCCACGACCTCGCCGCCGCCTACCGCGCCCGGCTGGCCGACCGGGCACCGGAGTTCGCCCCACTGCCCGTGCAGTACGCCGACCACGCGGCCCGCCAGCGGCTCCGGCTCGGCACCCCCGCCGAGCCCACCCCCTTCGCCACCGCCCTGCTCGACCACTGGACGCGGACACTGGCCGGACTTCCCGACCAGCTCGACCTGCCCACCGACCGGCCCCGCCCGGCCGTCGCCCCGTCCGACGGCGACACCGTCCCCTTCGCCCTGGACACGGGCACGCACGCCGCCCTCGTCCGGCTCGCCCGCACCACCGGCGCCAGCGTCTTCATGACCGTCCAGGCGGGCCTGGCCGCCCTCCTCACCCGGCACGGCTGCGGCACCGACATCCCGCTCGGCACCCCCGTCGCCGGACGCGACGACGACGCCACCGCCGCCCTCGTCGGCTTCTTCACCAACACCGTCGTGCTGCGCACCGACACCTCCGGCGACCCCACCTTCCGGGACCTGCTGAAGCGGGCACGGACCTCCGCACTCGCCGCTTTCGAACACGACGAGCTGCCCTTCGACCACCTCGTCGAAGCCCTCAACCCACCCCGTTCGCTGTCCCGTCACCCGCTCTTCCAGACCATGCTGGCCTGGCAGTCGGTACCGGACGCCGCCTTCCCGCTCGGGCCCGACGCCACCGCCCGGCTGTCCACCATGACCTCGGGCACCGCCAAGTTCGACCTCACCCTCAACGCGGGCGAACTCGCCGGTGGCGGCATCGGAGGCTTCCTGGAGTTCCGCACCGACCTCTTCGACCGCTCCACCGCCCAGGCGCTCGCCGACCGCCTGGTCCGCCTGCTCGGCGCCGCGGCCGAGACCCCCGACACCCCGCTGAGCCTGCTGCCGCTGCTCAGTGAGGACGAGCGCCACCACGCCCTGGTCGACGGCAATCTCCCCGGCAGCACGGAGCACGGCAGCACGGAGCACGGCAGCACGGAGCACGGCACCGCGCGGCACGGAGTCACGGAGGACGGCGGCCCGGGAAGCGGCACCGCGCAGAACGGCGCCGCGACGTGCGGAGTCTCCCGCGTGTTGCCCGCCGCGCCCGCCGCCGCGGCCACCCTCGCCGACCGCTACGAGGAAGCCGCCCGCCGCCACCCCGGCCGGACCGCCGTCGGCCACGAAGGCGTCTCGCTGACGTACGCCGGACTCTCCGGGCACGCCCACCGGCTGGCCCGGCTGCTCGCCGACCGCGGCATCGGCCCCGGCTCCATCGTGGCCCTCGCCCTGCCCCGTTCCCCCGACCTGGTCACCGGGCTGCTCGCGGTCTGTCTCGCGGGCGCCGCGTACCTCCCGCTCGACCCCGACTACCCGGCCGACCGGCTGGCGTACATGCTGGCCGACGCCCGCCCCGCCGCCGTCGTCACCGACGCCGCCACCGCGCCCCGGCTGCCCGCCCACGAGCTGCCCGTCATCACCGTCGACGGCGCCGCCGACGCGGCGTACGACGACGCCCCGCTCCGCCAGGAGGACCGGGTCCGCCCGCTGACCCCCGACGACCCGGCGTACGTCATCTACACCTCCGGCTCCACCGGCCGCCCCAAGGGCGTCGTGGTCACCCACCACAACGTCACCCGGCTGCTGACCGCCACCGACCACTGGTTCGGCTTCGGACCGGACGACACTTGGACACTGTTCCACTCCTACGCCTTCGACTTCTCCGTCTGGGAGCTGTGGGGCGCGCTGCTGTACGGCGGCAAGGTCGTCGTCGTGCCCCACCTGACCAGCCGCGACCCGCACGCCTTCCTGCGGCTGCTCGCCGCGGAACGGGTGACCGTCCTCAACCAGACGCCGTCCGCCTTCTACCAGCTGGCCGCCGCCGACCGCGAGGACCCCGGACACGAACTCGCCTTGCGCTACGTCGTGTTCGGTGGCGAGGCCCTGGAACCGGGCCGCCTGGACGACTGGTACGCCCGGCACGCCGACGACGCCCCCCGGCTGGTCAACATGTACGGCATCACCGAGACCACCGTGCACGTCACCCACCACGCCCTGGACCGCCGCACGGCCGCCGCCGCGACCTCCTCCGCCATCGGCGTCAACATCCCCGACCTGCGCGTCTACGTACTCGACGAACGGCTCCAGCCGGTACCGCCCGGCGTGACGGGGGAGATGTACGTCGCCGGAGCGGGCGTGGCCGCCGGATACCTCGGCAGGCCCGACCTGACGGCGATCCGCTTCGTCGCCGACCCCCACGCCCACCTGTTCGGGGAGAGCGGCAGCCGGATGTACCGCTCCGGCGACCTCGCCCGCCGCCGCGCGGACGGCACCCTGGAGTACTTCGGCCGCGCCGACCACCAGGTCAAGATCCGCGGCTTCCGCATCGAACTCGGCGAGATCGAGGCCGTCCTCGCCGCCCATCCGCAGGTGGCGGACGTGGCCGTGGTGGTCCGCGAGGACGTCCCCGGCGACAAACGGCTCGTCGCCTACGCGGTGCCCGCCGCGCCGGACACATCCGCCGCCCCGGCCCCCGACACCGCGCGGGTCACGGACGCGGACACGGCGGCGGGAACGGGCACCGGGACCACGACGGCGGACCTCGCGGGGCGGCTGCGCGAGCACGCCGCCCGCGACCTGCCCGCCCACATGGTCCCGTCCGCCGTGGTCGAACTGGAGCGGCTGCCGCTGACCGGCAACGGCAAGCTGGACCGCAAGGCCCTGCCCGCCCCCGGCCGCCCCGCCGCCGGGGCCCTCGCACGAGCCCCGCGCGGGCCGCGCGAGGAGCAGCTCTGCGCGATCTTCGCCGAGGTGCTCGGCACGGACCGGGTCGGGGCCGACGACAACTTCTTCGACCTCGGCGGCCACTCGCTGCTCGCCGTCCGTCTCGCCGCCCGGGTCGGGGCCGCCCTCGGCACCGAGGTGTCCATCGGCACCGTCTTCCGGTCCCCGACGGTCGCGTCCCTGGCCACCGCACTCGACACGGCACCGGACGGCGCGGGCGACGACCCGCTCGACGTGCTGCTGCCGCTCCGTCCGGCCCGCGACGGCGACCGCGCCCCGCTGTACTGCGTGCACCCGGCCGGCGGGCTCAGCTGGTGCTACGCCGGCCTCATCCGTCACCTGCCCGCCGACGTGCCGATCTACGGCCTCCAGGCGCAGGGCGTCGGCCCCGCCACAGCCGGTCGGCCCCTGCCCACCACCCTGGAGGAGCTGGCCGCGCACTACGCGACCCGGATGCGGGAGGTGCAGCCGGCCGGGCCGTACCGCCTGCTCGGCTGGTCCACCGGCGGCATCATCGCGCAGGCCGTGGCCACCCACCTCCAGGACCTGGGCGAGGCCGTCGAACTGCTCGCCGTCCTCGACGCCTACCCCGCCGAGGGCTTTCGCGAGCTGCCGGTCCCGGACCACGCCGAGGCGATGGAATCCCTGTTGGCGATGGGCGGTTACGGCCCCGACACCCTGGACGGCAAGCCGCTCACCACCGCCCACGTGATCGAGGTTCTCCAGCGCGAGGGCAGCCCGTTGGCCGCGCTGACCACCGGCACGCTGGAGGCCCTCGCCGACATCTACCTCAACACCAACCACCTGGTGCGGAGTTTCGACCACCGGCGCTTCGACGGGGACGTGCTGTTCTTCCGCGCCACCGTCGACACCCTCGACGACGAGCTCACCCCCGACACCTGGGCCCCGTACGTGGCCGGGCGCATCGACAACACCGACATCGCCTGCTCGCACAAGGACATGACCCTTCCCGAACCGATCGCGCACATAGCCCGCGTGGTCGCCGACCGCCTGACCGACCTGGAGAAGTGACCCGATGGCAGCGCACACCCCGGGCGGCGACGCCCCCGTCAACCCCTTCGACGCGGACGGGGAGGGTGCCGCCTTCCTCGTCCTCGCCAACGAACGGCGTCAGCACTCGCTGTGGCCCCGGTTCGCCGAGATACCGGCCGGCTGGACGGCGGTGCACGGACCGTGCCCGCGCCAGGACGCGCTGGACTGGGTCACCGCGCACGACACCGCGCTGCCGGTCCGGTGACCGCCACCGACCGACGCACCGGTCGGGGCCGCCCGCTGCCGATGCCGCGCATCCGCCCCCGCCTGGCCGTGGTCCTGGTCTACGTGGCCGCGATGTGCATGAACGGCCTCGACTCCACCATCGTCAACCCGGCCCTCTACACCATCGCCGAGGACTTCGGCAGGCCCGTCTCCGCGGCCAACACCGTCGAGACGGCCTTCCTGGTCGCGCTGGCGCTCGCGCTGCCGGTGGCGGGCTGGCTCGGCGACCGGTACGGCACCAAGCGGGTCTTCCTCGGCGCGCTCGCCGTGTTCACCGCCGCGTCCGCGCTGTGCGGACTCGCCTGGAACCTGCCGGTACTGGTCGTGGCGCGCGCCCTCCAGGGCCTGGCCGGCGGGCTGTTGACCCCGGTGGGCATGACCCTGTTGTTCCGGGCTTTCGCGCCGCCGGAACGGGTGCGGCTGTCGAAGGTGCTGATCGTGCCGACGGCACTGATGCCCGCCCTCGGCCCGCCGCTCGGCGGCCTGCTGACCGAACACCTCTCCTGGCACTGGCTGTTCTTCGTGAACGTGCCGATCGGCGCCACCGCCGTGCTGCTGGGCGCGATCGGGCTGCGCGAGCACGTCGAGGGCACCACCGGGCCCTTCGACCGGGCCGGCTTCTGGCTCGCCACGCCCGCCCTGGGCCTGCTCACCTACGCGCTCGGCTTCGGCCCGGCACACGGCTGGTCCGACCCCTTCGTGGTGGTGGGCGCGGTCGCGGGCGCGGTGCTGTTGGCGGCGACCGTCGTCCAGCAGCGCCGGACCCCCGCACCGCTGCTGGGGCTGCGGCTGTTCACCGACCGGTACTACGGCCCGGCCGCCGCGCTGGCCGCGCTCACCGCCGCCGGGCTGATGGGCGTGCTGTTCGTGGTGCCGCTGCTGTTCCAGGCGGCCCTGGGCGGTTCCGCGCTGGATGCCGGTCTGAGCGTGTTCCCGGAGGCGATCGGCCTGATGCTGGCCTCGCAGGCCGTGGACCGGCTGCTGCCCCGCCTCGGGCCGCGCCGTCTGGCCGTGGCCGCGCTGCTCGCCGCCGCCGCGGTGTTCGGGGCGCTGGCGGTGCCGGGCGTCGCGGAGAACGCATGGGCGGTGCGGACCCTGATGTTCCTGATCGGACTGGTGCTCGGCGCGGCCGTGCTGACCGTGCAGCTTGCCGGTTTCGAGACCGTCGCGCCGCCGGACATGGGCCGGGCGATGGGCCTCTTCCAGATCGTCCGCACCCTGGGCGGCGCCCTCGGCATCGCCTTGTGCGCGGCTCTGGTGGGCGGCGGCGCGCACCCGGCGGGCGAGGTGATGGACGCGGGTCCGTTCCGTACGGCGCTGTGGGCGGCGGCCGCCCTGGTGGCGCTGTCGGCGGCGTTCGCCCTGCGGCTCCCGCGCACGGCGCCGCAACCGCCGCCGTTCGACGAGGCAGCACCGTTCGACGAGGCAGCACCGTTCGACGAGGCAGCACCGTTCGACGAGGCAGCACCGTTCGACGAGCAGACGCCGGGTGGCGGTGAGTCCGGCGGCGGTGAGTCCGGTGCCGGTGAGTCCGGTGTCGGTGAGCGGGGCACGGACGGGCCGGGCGCCGGGAAACCGGCGACGGAGCAGCACGGGGGAGCGGGAGCACCGGAGCACTCGGACGCACCCTGACGTCCGACCGCACGACGGGAAGGAGCCCCGCGGCCGACGCCGCCGCGGGGCTCCTTCCTCGCCCCTCCGTGCCGTTCGCCGCACGGCCCCCCGGGCGGACTACCGCCCGGCGTCCTCGTCCCGGCCCGGTGCCTCGTCCGTGTCGCCCAGCAGCGCCGACAGCCCGTCGGCCAGACCGCCCCGCCAACAGGCGTAGTCGTGGCCGCCGTTGAACTCCCGGTAGGAGACGTCGTAGCCGCGGGCCCGCAGGACGTTGCGCAGCCGCCGGTTCTCCGCCAGCAGCATCCACTCCTGGAGACCCACCTCCAGCCACAGCCGGACCGGGCGTCGGTGGCCGGTCGCGTACTGCCGGGTGAGCCACTCCTCGCCGCGCTCCGGATCGTTCTCCGGCCACCAGAAGGAGCCCGACTGCGACACCGCCAGGCCGAACCGGTCGGGGCGCCGGTACGCGGCGAACGCGGCGGTAAGGCCGCCCGCGCTCTGCCCGGCGATCAGGGTGCGTCCCGGCCGGGACGTCGTGCCGTACTCCGCCCGTGCCCACGGCAGCAGGGTGTCCGCCAGCCAGTCCACGAACGTGCCGCTGCAGCTCAGGTCGTCCATCCGGTGGTCCATCGTGTCCACCAGCAGGGCCACCGTCGGCGGCAGCGCCCCGTCCGCGTGCATCCGGTCCAGCATGCCGCCCGCGGCCGGCACCGACCCCCACATCTCCCCGTCGAGCAGCACGGCGACCGCGTGCGGCACCGCAGACGAGCCGTGTCCCGGTGGCAGACGGACGGTCACCCGGCGGCCGTCCACCTCCCGCACCAGGGTCGTCCCGCACGCCGGGGCGCCGTCGCCGTCGTCCGCGACGTACGGCTGCGGGGGAGCGTCGGGCATCGACAGCACCGAGGAGGGGTGGCGTCCGCCCTGCGCGGGCAGGAGGGGCGTCCGGCTCAGCGGGTCCGGCACCGCCCGGTCCAGCGTCGCCCGCCAGGAGATGCGGTCGGTGCGCAGCAACTCCTCGCGGGTGCCGTGGCCGGGCAGGAACTGGTACGAGGCACGGTGATCGGCGCGCAGCCGGTGGGAGAGCGCCCAGACACCGGTGCCCGTGACACGGTGCATCAGATGCCCGGTCAGGTCACCGGCGTGCCGGTCCCGGTCGGTGACCGTGTGCAGCAGGAGCAGGACGTCCGCGGCGGGCCGGTCCGGATCCTCCCGCCGGACGAAGGTGACCAGGCGGTGGGCCGGGTCGCCCTCGGGGTCGGGCTCGACGAGCGGCGTGCCCGTCAGTTCGGCGCGCAGCCAGAACTCGGCCTCGGCGCCCGGTATCCGGGCCCGGACGGCGTCGCGCAGGGCGCGCAGCGAGGGGCTGGGAAGTGCGGTCGCGGTCACGGTCGTCTGCCTTTCGTGCTCTTGGTGCTCTTGGTGCCCTTGGCGTGTTTCTTGCTTTCGCGCGGCGGCCGGGGAGGGGGGCGGGTCGGTGCGTACCGGCGGTCCGGGCGCAGCCGTCCGGTGAAACCGGCTACGCCGCCGCGGTGTTCAGAGCCGGGTGGCGGACGACCGGCCCAGCAGTACCCACAGCAGGAAGGGCCCGCCGAGGACGGTCGTCACCACGCCCACCGGGAGTTCGACGCCGGAGAAGGCGATCCGCCCCAGGGTGTCGGCGGCCACCACCATCACCGCCCCGGTCAGCATGGAGCCGACCAGCGGCACCCGGAGCGGTCCGGCCAGCCGCGCGGCGATCACCGGGGAGGCGAGTGCGACGAAGGCCACCGGCCCGCACACACCCACCGCGAGCCCGGCCAGGGCCACGGCCAGCAGCATGCACAGCAGTCGGACGCGGTCCGGGCGCACGCCCACGGAGGACGCCGTCGCGTCGTCGAAGCGCAGCACGGCAAGGTGCCGGGCCACGACGAGGGCCGCGGGGACGAGCACGGCGAGTCCGATCAGCACCGGCACCGCGACGGAGTAGCTGCGCCCGTTCAGGCTGCCGGAGGTCCATACGTACAGCGAGCTCGCCGAGTTGAGCGAGCGGCGGGAGAGCACCACCTGGGTGACGGCGGAGGCCAGTGCCGACATGGCGAGGCCGACCACGAGCACCCGGTAGCCGCGTTGGCCGAGCCCGCCGGAGACGGTCGTGACGACGAGGACGGCGGCGAGCGCGCCGAGCGGGCCGGCCCACCAGGAGCCGAAGGTGGCGGTCGTGCTGAGGGTCACGGAGAGCAGGACGGCGGCCGTGGCGCCGTCGTTGACACCGAGGAGTTCGGGGGTGGCGAGCCGGTTGCGGGCCAGGGTCTGGGTCAGGCATCCGGCGAGCCCCAGGGCCGCGCCGGCCACCAGCCCGGCGACGATCCGCCCGAGCCGGAACTTCTGCACGAGCAGCACGTCGAAGCGGTCGCCCTGACCGAGCACCGCACGGAACGTGCGGGCCACACCCATGTCGCTCTGACCCGCGTACGCCGAGAACGTGACGGCCACCAGCGCCAGCGCGGCGAGCGCGAGCACGGCCAGGGCCGGCCGACGGTGCACCAGCAGCGAGAACGGACCGCGCCGCAGCACGGCCGCTCCGGCGGCGAGCGCCCCGACCGGCGCCGTCACCGACTTCCCGGCCGCCGTTGTGTCCTGCGCCGTTGTGCCCTGCGTTGCCGGTTCCTGCGGCGCCGTGCTCTCCGCCGCCGGTTTCCGCGCCGCCGTGCCCCGCGTCGCCGTCCCGCTGCTCCCGGTTTTGGCCACCGGTCGCGGACGCCGCAGCACACCGGTGGGACGCGCCGCCAGCGGGGCCCGTCCGCCCCGTCCCGACGGGACGTCGTCGGCGGCCGGATCGGTCATGCCCATCGCCGCGAGTCGGTGCGAGCGCACGATGCCGATGAGGACCGGTGCACCGATGAGCGCCACGATCACCGACACCGGCGCCTCGAACGGCCGGGACACCACCCGGGCCGCCACGTCCGCCACCGTCAGCACCCCGGCGCCGATGAGTCCGGCCAGGACGATCCGTGCGGCCGTGCGGGTCCCGGCCAGCGAGCGGGCCAGGAACCCGGCGAGCAGCCCCAGGAAGGAGATCGGCCCGGCCAGTGCGACCGCGGCGGCCGTGAGCAGCGTGACCGCCGCGGCCACCGCGGTACGGATCAGCGACGGCCGGTGGCCGAGGCCACGGGCCAGGTCGTCGCCGAGCGCGAGCGCCGACAGCGGCCGGGTCACCAGCAGGGCGCCTGCGAAGCCGACGACGAGCACCGGCAGCAACCGGTACAGCTCGCCGAAGCCCTCCACCCCCGCCAACGAGCCGAGCACCCAGAACCGGAACCGGTCGTAGGTCTCCGCCGAGTTGACCACGATGACGCTGGTGAGACCGCCGAACGTGGCGCCCAGCGCGGAACCGGCGAGCACCAGCCGCATGGGGGAGCCGCCGCGCCCTCGTCCCGCGATGAGCAGGACCAGGCCGCTCGCGATCACCGCGCCGCCGAACGCACAGACCAAGTAGGCGTAACCCGAATCCAGGCCGAGCAGCGCGATGCCGGCCACGACACCCAGCGAGGCGCCCGCGTTGACCCCCAGCAGGCCGGTCTCGGCGAGCGGGTTGCGGGTGACGGCCTGGAGCAGACAGCCGGCGACGCCGAGGGCCGCGCCGACCAGTACGGCGGTGAGCGTGCGGGGCAGCCGCAGATCACCGATGACCAGGGCGAGCCGGCTGTCGGCGCGGGCGCCGTGACGGTTCAGCAGATAGTCGAGAGCGCCTCCCGGGCCGACCTCGCCGGCGCCGACGCACAGCGAGATGCCGCAGAGCAGCACGACGATCGCCGCGAACCCGGCAACGATCAGGCGGGTACGGCGACCGGACGGTTCGGCCGCGGGGCCGTCCGTCGCGGCGGGTACGGCGGAGGGCGAGGGGTCGATGTCGGCCGTCAACGTCCCCGTGCCCCCGCCCACTTGTGCGTGGGAACTTCGGACCTCGGAATGACGCATATGCATGAAGTGAGGTTAGCCTAACCATACAAGAATGGGAGTCGGTGGCGGGGTGCTCGCGACTGTCGACCCGGGTTGATGGGTAAGGTTAGGCTTACCTTATGAATTGGGGGTCAGTCGTCATGTCCGACGTCATGTCCGGCGTTTCCGCCTTCACGCCCGGGGCCGTCCCCGGGGCCCGGGGCGGGCGCGAAGTCCCGGCCGGGAGCGGCTTCCTGGCGGACCGCCGAGCCCTGGTCACCGGAGCGGGGCAGGGCATCGGCGCCGCCGTCGCCCGCGCGCTCGCCGCGCAGGGTGCCCACGTCGTGGCGACCGACCGGAACGCCGAGGGCGTCGAGGCGTTTGCCGCCGACCACGCCGATTCCGCCGCCCGAGCGGTGCGCGCGAACGCCGGTACGCCGAAACCTGTCGGCGCCATCACGCCGTACGCCATGGACGTCACGGACGCCACGGCCGTGCACGACGTGGTGGACGCGATCGGCACCCGGCACGGAACCCTGGACATCCTGGTCAACGTGGCGGGAATCCTCCGCCCCGGTCCGGCGGCCGAACTGTCCGACGAGGACTGGGCGGCCACCTTCGCCGTGAACACCACGGGCGTCTTCCACACCGCACGCGCCGTCGCCCCCGGCATGGCCGCCCGCGGCCGCGGCAGCATCGTCACCGTCGGCTCCAACGCCGCCGGGGTGCCCCGGACGCGGATGGCCGCCTACGCGGCCTCCAAGGCCGCCGCGGCGATGTACACCAAATGCCTCGGGCTGGAACTGGCCCGCAGTGGCGTCCGCTGCAACGTGGTCGCCCCCGGTTCCACCGACACCCCGATGCAACGGGCGCTCTGGCGGGACCCCGACGCCCCCGCCCGCGTCGTGGCGGGCGACTCGGCCACCTACCGCACCGGCATCCCGCTCGGCCGGATCGCCGACCCGTCCGACATCGCCGACGCCGTCCTTTTCCTCGTGTCGGACCTCGCACGCCACGTCACCATGCAGGAGCTCTACGTCGACGGCGGCGCCACCCTCCGCTGACGGCCGTACCCGCGACGGCCGACGGCACCGCTCCTCCCGGGGCCCCGCCCCGGCGTCGTACCCGGCTGCGACGCCTTCGTCCGCGACAGCTCCGTCCGTATCGACCCGACCCGCTCGCCTCCACCCCGCTCGCCCACCCCGCGCACCCATCCCCACCCCGCACGCCCGTGCCCGCAGCCGGACGTGCGAGAAACGGAGCCACCGTGTCGACGGCATCCCAGGTCGCCGTACCCCGCACCACCGCCGAGCCCGCCCACCCCGCCGTGGGCGTGGCCACCGGCCTGCTCAACTCCTACGTCCCGGGGGCCAGGTTCCTCGGCACCCCGACCCGCACCCTGCTCGGCGAGGGCACGCACAGCGCGGTCCCGCACGACGAACGGCCACCGGCCCTGCGGGTGGCGGACACCCTCGCCGAGGCCCGCGCCACCGGCCACGCCCACCCCGTCGTCATGGGCGCCATACCCTTCGACCAGGACGCCCCCGCCGCACTCGTCGTCCCCGCCACCCTGCACACGGCGCCGCCGCTGACCGCCGACCCGCTGGTCGCCCTCCCCGCCGACCCGCCCTCCCGCACCGACCTGACGATCCACCAGGAACCGGCCCCCGAGCAGTACGGGGCAGCCGTCGCGGCAGCCGTCGAGCGCATGTGGAAGGGCGAGTTCAGCAAGGTCGTCCTGGCCCGCACCCTCAGAGTCGACGCCGACGCACCGTTCGACATCCCCGCGATGCTCCAGCGGCTGGCCCGCCGCGACCCCTCCGGCTACACCTTCGCCCTGCCCACCGGCCCCGACCGCACCCTGCTCGGCGCCAGCCCCGAACTGCTGGTGTCACGGCACGGCTCCCGCGTCGTCGCCAACCCGCTCGCCGGCTCCGTGCCCCGCAGCGACGACCTCGCCGAGGACGTCCGGCGCGCCGCGACCCTCCTCGAATCGACAAAGGACCTCCACGAACACGCCGTCGTCGTCAACGCCGTCCAGGAGAGCCTGGCCCGTCACTGCACGGGACTGACCGTGCCCGCCGAGCCCACCCTGGTCCGCACCGCGACCATGTGGCACCTGTCCACCACGCTCACCGGCACCCTCCGCTCCCCGGACACCACCTCCCTCGAACTCGCCTGCGCGCTGCACCCGACCCCTGCCGTCTGCGGCACCCCCACCGACACCGCCCGCCGGATCATCCGCGAGAGCGAACCCTTCGACCGCGGCTTCTTCACCGGCATGGTCGGCTGGGCCGATGCCGACGGAGACGGCGAATGGGTCGTCACCATCCGCTGCGCCGAGGCCGAACCGACCTCGCTGCGCCTGTACGCGGGAGCCGGAGTGGTGGCCGCCTCCGAACCCGAGGCGGAGACCGCCGAGACAGCCGCCAAGTTCCGCACCTTCCTCGGCGCCGTGGGGGCCCAGCTGTGAACGCCGACCCGACCCCGACCTGGCCCGCCGAGTTCGCCGAGCGTTACCGCGCCGCCGGATACTGGCGCGGCGAGACTTTCGGAGCCATGCTCCGCGACCGCGCCCTCGACCACCCCGACCGCGTCGCGATCGTCGACCCCCTCGGCCACGATGCCACCGAACGCCGCTGGACGTATGCCGAACTCGACGCCCGCGCCGACCGGTTGGCCGCCGGACTGCTGGCCCGGGGCATCGCCGAGGGCGACCGGGTGGTGGTGCAACTGCCCAACGTCGCCGAGTTCTTCGAAGTGGTCTTCGCCCTGTTCCGGATCGGCGCGCTGCCGGTCTTCGCGCTGCCCGCGCACCGCGAGGCGGAGATCCGCTACTTCTGCGAGTTCAGCGAGGCCGCCGCCTACGTCATCCCCGGCGAGCACGGCGGCTACGACTACCGCACACTCGCCGCCGCGGTCCGCGCCGACGTACCCACCCTGCGCCACGTGTTCGTGGCCGGCCCGGACGCGGGGGAGTTCGAGGCGCTGAACGCGGTGCCCGCCGAACCCGTGGACATCGACGGGCCCGAACCCGGCGACCTGGCCTTCCTCCAGCTCTCCGGCGGCAGCACCGGCATCCCCAAACTGATCCCGCGCACCCACGACGACTACATCTACTCGCTGCGCGGCTCCAACGAGATCTGCGCGGTCGACGAGCACAGCGTCTACCTGTGCGTCCTGCCCGCCGCCCACAACTTCCCGCTCTCCTCGCCCGGCACGCTCGGCGCGCTGTACGCGGGAGCCCGGGTCGTGCTGTCCCCGCAGCCCAGTCCCGAGGTGGCATTCCCCCTGATCGAACGGGAACGGGTCACCCTCACCGGCCTCGTCCCCCCGCTCGCCCTGGTCTGGACGGAAGCCGCCCAGGCCACCCCGTACGACCTCAGCAGCCTGGACGTCCTGCTGGTCGGCGGCGCCAAGTTCAGCGAACAGGCCGCCCGCCGGGTCCGCCCCGCCCTCGGCTGCTCGCTCCAGCAGGTCTTCGGTATGGCGGAGGGGCTGGTCAACTACACCCGCCTCGACGACTCCGCGGAGACCGTCGTCACCACCCAGGGCCGCCCCATCTCACCGGACGACGAGATCCGCATCGTCGACGACGAGGACGAGGACCTGCCCGAGGGGAGCGCCGGCCATCTGCTGACCCGAGGCCCGTACACCATCCGCGGCTACTGGCGCGCGCCCCGGCACAACGCCCGGTCCTTCACGGACGACGGTTTCTACCGCACCGGGGACATCGTCCGGCGCACCGGGACCGGGCACCTGATCGTGGAGGGCCGGGCCAAGGACCAGATCAACCGCGGCGGCGAGAAGATCGCCGCCGAGGAGGTCGAGAACCACATCCTCGCCCACCCGGCCGTCCACGACGCCAACGTGGTCGGCGAACCGGACCCCTATCTCGGCGAGCGCAGCTGCGCCTACGTCATCCTGCGGGACGGCACGGAGGCACCGAAGCCCGTGGCGATCAAACGGTTCGTCCGTGACCGCGGCATTGCCGCCTACAAGGTGCCCGACCGCGTCGAGTTCGTCACCGAGTTCCCGCACACCGGCGTCGGCAAGATCTCCAAGAAGGACCTCCGGGCCGCCGCCCGGACCGCCCCCGACACCCCTGCCCCCGCCGCGCCCGACGCCCCCGACATCCCCGACACCCTCACTCCCGACACCCTCGCCCCCGGCACCTCCGTCCCCGCACAGAACTGAACCGGACACCTCCCATGGCCCTGGCCAAGATCAGCTCGTACCCCATGCCGACCGCGGCCGATCTGCCCGCCAACCGGGTCGACTGGAAGGTCGACCCGTCCCGCGCGGTCCTGCTCGTGCACGACCTGCAGAACCACTTCCTCTCCGCCTACGACGTCCGGACCGGCCCGATCCCGGAACTCCTCGCGGGTGTCGCCGCCCTGAAGGCCCGCGCCGCACAGCTCGGCATCCCCGTCCTCTACACGGCCCAGCCCGGCGGACAGACCCCGGCCGAGCGCGGCCTGCAACAGGACTTCTGGGGTCCCGGCCTGCCCGCCGACCCGGCGGCCGAGGCGATCGCCGGAGCCGTCGCACCCGGCCCCGGGGACACCGTCGTCACCAAGTGGAAGTACAGCGGCTTCGCCCGCACCGACCTGGCCGACCGGCTGGCCGCACTCGGCCGCGACCAGCTCGTCATCACCGGCGTCTACGCCCACATCGGTGTGCTGATGACCGCCTGCGACGCCTGGATGCGGGACATCCAGGCATTCGTCGTGGCCGACGCCGTCGCGGACTTCTCCGCCGAGGACCACGCCATGGCGCTGAAATGGGCGGCGGGCCGATGTGCCGCCGTCACCACCGTCGACACCGTTCTCGAAGGGATCTGAACACCATGGCGCTCACCCTGGAGCAGCTGCGCGCGGACATCGCCGACGTCCTCGGCGAATCCGTCGACGACATCCCCGACGACGAGAACCTCGTCGACTACGGCCTCGACTCCGTCCGCCTGATGATGCTGGTCGGCCGCTGGCGCGAGGCGCACGGGACGGACGTGGCCGTCGCGGACCTCGCCGAGCGCCCGGCGATCGAGGAGTGGGCCGTGCTGATGGGGATCGGCGCCTGACACCGCCCCCGACGCCCCGGCCGAGGGGCGCACGGAAGAGTGCGCGGGCAAGGGCGTACGGGGAGAGGCGCGCGGGGCGGGGAAGGCGTGGCGGATTCACGGCCACCCCTTCCCGTTCGCGCCGGAGGAAGGCAGTTGTACCCTGCAAGCGTTCAGTCCCGCCCACCGGACGCAGGAGACCTCTTGAGCACCGCGGACGACTCCCCGACCAGTTACTTCGAGCGAATCGACGAACGGATGTACCGGCCCACCCGCCACGCGGGCGGAGCCTGGAACGCGGACGAACTCCACTTCAGCCCCGTGGGCGGACTCGTCACGCACGCCATCGAACGCTTCCTTGCCGCGCGTGAGGGCGCGGGCGGGGATGCCGGAAGCGAGATGCATGTCAGCCGCATCAGCTTCGACATCCTCGGCCGCATCGCCGTCGACGACATGGAGATCCACGTCGAGACGATCCGTCCCGGTCGCACCATCGAGCTCGTCGAGGCGACGCTCGTCATCGCCGGGCGTTCCGTGGTCCGCGCCCGCGCGTGGCTCCTCTCGGCGGGCGACACCGCCTCCGTGGCGGGCGGCGGGACCGAGCCGCTGCCCCACCCGGACCGGGCCGAGCCGTGGCCCATGGCCGACATCTGGCCCGGAGGCTTCATCGCCTCGATCGACGTGCGCACGATCGGCCTCCCGCAGCCCGGCCGCACCACCGCCTGGCTCACCACCGGCCTGGACCTGGTGGCCGGCGAACCGGCCGGTCCGCTGGCGTCCTACGTCGCCCTCGTCGACACCGCCAACGGCATCGCGACGCGCCAGCCGCCCGGCAAGTGGATGTTCCCCAACGTCGATCTGACCCTCCACCTGCACCGTCAACCGCAGGGCAGCTGGGTCGGGTTGGACACCGCCGTCACCTTCGGCGACAGCGGACACGGCGTCACCAGCACCGTGCTCCACGACATCCACGGCCCGATCGGCCAGTGCCAGCAGATGCTGACGGTCCGGCCCCTGGAAGCCCCCTGACACCTGCCGTGCCGAGCCCGCCGACGGCCACCCCGAGTGCGCCGGACGCGGGCGAGGCGCCCCGGCCCCCGGACCCGGGTACCGGCCTCCGCGTCCCCGAGCGCGCACATGCGCGCCGCGCACTTCGATCCGCATCTCGATCCGCAGCCCGGTGCCCGCACGTTACTGCCAGCTCGCGGTGTCCGGGTCGATGCCGTGGGCGCGGGCGCAGGCGTCGACGATGCGACGGAACCACGTGGCGAGGCCGGGGCGGATGCCGTCGTAGTGGGCGGCAAATGCCGGATCGGCCTCGTACATGCGGGCGAGGCAGACCTGCATCTGCCTGGTGAGGGGAAAGTACGAGGCGAAGACTTCGCGGTGCCGCTCGACGAGTTGATTCGCTTCCGGGCTGCCGGGCACGACTCCGGCGTCCATCGCATCCCCGAGGGCGCGGTCGAGGTCGGTGACGGCGTCGGCGATGGCCTGCCATTCCTCCGGACCGCGAGCGGCCGAGCGCTCGGTGTACTGCAGCCATTGCTTCGTGTCCCCGTAACGCCGACGGGCTTCGGCGGGCCAGTCGGGGTTCCACCGGGGGCCGAAGATCGCGGCCTGCTGCTCGACGGTCAGCAGCAGGCCGCGCTCGTGGGCGTCGATCAACCGATCCAGTCCGGTTCCCAGCCGCTGGAGGCGGTCGATCCGTTCGGTGACCTGGGCGCGCTGCGCGCGCAACGCGCCGGGCACGTCCGCGGTCGAGTCGTCCAGGACGGCCCGGATCCTGTCCAGACCGAGGCCGAGCTCACGGTAGACGACGACGCGTTGCAGGCGTTCCAGGTCATCGGCGGTGTAGAGCCGGTATCCGGCAGCCGTGCGCAGCGACGGCCGCGCCAGACCGATCTCGTCCCAGTGGTGCAGGGCGCGGACCGTCACATCCAGCCGAGTCGACACCTGGCCGACGGTCAGGCCATCGGCGGCAGTGGTATCAGGCATGCTCCCCATTGTCGCCGGGACCGTCGCCCGGTGCGGTGATCCCGATGGCTGCAAGGTTCCGCGCCTCCTGACTGTCCGGATCGAAGGGCTTCGCCGCGGTGAAGACGATCCGTGCGTTCTCTGGAGTGATCACCTCCACGTCGCGGGTGTTCCAGGCGGTGTCCCGCGGACCGTCGACCGAGTTCGGGCGCAGCGCACGACAGGCCTCGGCAAGGGGATCGACCTGGCTGAGCAAGCCCGAGAAACTGAAGCTCATCGCCGGTGGCTGCTCCGGAACGCTCGCCGCGGAGACGAGGAGTACGTCCTGAAACGCCCAGCGGCGCAGATGCACGAGTGTGCCGGGGATGCCGAACAGCTCGAAGAACCCGAGTCCACGAATCCAGAAGTCCACCGACGCCGCCAAATCGCTGGTGGGGATCGTCACGAACGCGGGCATTCCATAGATGCCGCGGAACGGCTCCGGCGGAACCGCGTCAGGGCCGGGGGTGGGCACGGGGCTCATCTCGAACGCGTTGTAGTAGTCGCTCATGGGGCCCACTCTTGAGCCTCACGCCGCGTGAGGGTCAAGCCGGATCCGTGAACGCCGCCCGAGGACGCGACCGGCGTGGTGGCCGGGGGCGCATCGGGGGCAGCGTCCGGGCCCGTGCCCATCGGCTCCTGGACCGACGGGGCGGTCCGCTGCGGGTGTGCTCAGCACCCGTTCGAGGCGGTGTGTTCCGCCCGGCGGGCATGCCACCGGCCGTGGTCAAGACGTAGCGGGTCACGAGTCCGTCCCAGCGGGCGGCGGTCGTGAACATGTGCGCAACGGTGGCGGGAACCACCGATCCGGCCCGTCGGCGGCGTGCCCCGGAGCGGTGGCGGCGCACCGTGTGCGGCCCCCGCTTCCGCGCCGGGCGGGGGCAGGGGAGGGGGCACAGCAGGTGCGAGGGAGGGGCGGGGCGCGTGGGGGTGCGCCCGGGGCGGTGCGTGCGGTGTTCAGTCGGACGTGTAACAGGCATGTATTAGCGGGTGGTTGGGCGGAACGGTTGCCCGGTCCCGGCCGGTCATGGTGGGCAGAGATGCTCGCTGGTGCCGACTGGGACCGAGCGGCGGGCACCCCCTACCGATTCTGAGGAAGAAACGATGCGCGTTCGCAAGCTCACCCTCGCCGCACTGGTCGTCGCCGCAGGCATCTCGCTCACGGCTTGCCAGAACGACGACGACGCCATGGCGCAGAACGACCCGCCGGCCGCGTCCACCGCGGGCGGCGGTTCGAGCTCGGGCGGTTCGGGCCAGGGGGACGGCAAGGACTCCGCCGGGAAGGCCACGACCGGGGGGAGCGACTCCGGCACGAGCGGCGGGACGGGCAAGTGCCGCACCGACGAGCTGGAGATCACGGCGGCGGACCGGACCATCGGCGGCGATGACGAAGGCACCGTCGCGGTGACGCTGAAGAACGGTGGCGGCCGGGACTGCACGTTGTCCGGGTACGCGGGCGTCGACCTGAAGACCGACTCGGGGACGCTCTCCGCGAAGCGCTCCGACGAGAAGTCCGACCCGGTCACGCTCAAGGACGGGAAGTCGATGTACTTCGGCATCAACTACCCGATCAACACGTCGGGCGGCTCCGGCGTCCGCATCACGGGACTGGTGGTGACCCCGCCGAACGAGACGAAGTCGGTCACCCTCGACTGGCCGGGCGCCGCCACGCTGCCCGTCACGGACGGTTCCGGCTCGGTGGTGAAGGTCGGCCCGATGGGGGGCATCGGACAGGGCGACTGACCCTCACCTCCCGGGGCGTTCGGGCCGCGCCGCGCCGCCGCCCGAGCGCCCG
Organism: Streptomyces sp. NPDC056061; assembly: GCF_042266885.1. Classification (NCBI taxonomy): domain Bacteria; kingdom Bacillati; phylum Actinomycetota; class Actinomycetes; order Kitasatosporales; family Streptomycetaceae; genus Streptomyces; species Streptomyces sp. NPDC056061. The sequence goes on from NZ_JBHJWQ010000022.1 coordinate 72,909, forward strand.
TCGGTGCGGGATGCGAAGCCCCGGCCACCCCCGACCCGCCGGACCGGCCGGAGAACTCGTCCGGGACGGAAGCGCCGGGAGACGGCCGCCGTCATGCACGGGCCTCCAGGGTGAGGCGGGCGAGTTCGTCGAAGCCGATGCCGTCGAAGCCGCGCACGGAGGTGGTGAGGCGGTTCTTCAACGGGGTCGTCCAGTGTTCGCCGAGCGCCTCCGGGCTCCCCGCGAGCAGGCCCGTGATCGACCCGGCGGTGGCCCCGTTGGAGTCGGTGTCCCAACCGCCGGACACCACACGGCAGATGGATCCCCGGAAGTCTCCGTCGGCGTGGGTGAGGGCGGCGGCGAGCAGCGCGGCGTTGGGCAGGACGTGCACCCAGTGGTGGTCGGGCGCGTAACGGGCGTGGAGCACGTCGACGACCTGCTCGAAGCCGGTGGCGGTGCCGGTGGGCTCCGCCCGGGCGGTGCCGATGCCGAAGCGGATCGCCTGTGCGTAGCGCGAGTTCGGCGGGACGTGGCGCAGGGCGGCGGCCAGCGTCCGGTGGACCGTGACGGGTGTGGGGCCGGCCGCGTGGGCGAGGGCCGCCGCCACGAAGGCGGCCCCGTGGACGCCGTTCGCGGTGTGGGACAACGCCGCGTCCCGGCGGGCCAGTTCGGCTGCACGTGCCGGATTCCCCGGGTTCGCCCAGCCGAAGACGTCGGCCCTGATCTGGGCACCGATCCACTCGCGGAACGGATTGCGGTACGTCGCCGTCCGCGGCGGTTCCAGCCCGGTCAGGAGGTTGCGGTAGGCGACCCGCTCCGCGGTGAACGTGCGACCGGCCGGCAGTTCGTCCAGCCACAGCCCTGCCACGTCGTCCGTGGTGAAGCCGTGGCCGTGGCGCCGGAGCAGCATCAGGTTGAGGAGCGGGTAGTCGAGGTCGTCGTCCTCCGGCATCCCGTCGATGTTCTCGGCGAGCGAGGTGGGGCGGGAGCGGCGGTTCCAGGGGTGCGCGGCCGCGACGGCCGGGTCCAGTTCCCTCGCGGTGAACCAGGTGTGCAGGGGCCAGTTGCCGGTGGAGCGGGCGATGGCGCGGATGCCGTCGAGGGAGACCTTCTCGACGGGCTTGCCCAGCAGACAGCCGATCGCCCGGCCCAGCCAGGCCGCGTGCAACCGGTCGTGTTCCGTGCCCGGGGCGGGCCGGGGGCCAGGGGCGGCGTCGTGGATCGGGTCACGGTTCGCCTCACGCTCCGCGTCGCGCATCGGGCTGCACTTCGCGTCACTGTTCGTGTCGCGGTTCGTGTTCTCGCAGGGTGGGACGGGCGCCGCTTCCGCCGCGGCGAGGGGCGAGGGGAGGTCGGCGAGCGCGTCCAGCAGTTCCTCCGCGAGTGCCCGCAGCCGGGGAGGAGCCGGATACGGTGAGGCGCCCGCGCGTTCCGGGGCCGGGTGGCCGCCCGCAGCGGCCCAGCGGTGGGCGATCTCCGACGCGTCACGGCCGTCGAGGGCCGCCTGACGCAGTTCGTGCCCGACCAGATCCTCCGGCTGCACCCAGGTCAGACGTGGCATCAGAGGTCCGCGATCGCGGCGAAGGCTGCCTCGTGGGCGCGTCGTCGCTCCAGGTCGCGGGCATGGATCTCGCGGGCGACCCGGGCCAGGGCGGCGGCGGGGGACCGCAGGTCCAGTCGGCTCGCCCGGGCGACCGCGGCGCTCCACTCCTCGGGCACCGCGTCCTCGCCGTGCAGGGCGCCGACGAGCGCGCCGCTCATCGTGGCGATCGAGTCGCAGTCGCGGCCGTAGTTCACCGCACCGAGCACCGTGTGCCGGAAGTCGCCGCCGCCCACCAGCAACATGCCCAGGGCGATGGGGAGTTCCTCGATGGAGTGCAGGCGAGAGGGCCGCCGGGCCCCCAGGGACGGGTTGCGGTACTCCGGGCCCACCGTGTCGAAGGGCGCCACCGCCTCCCGCAACGGGGCGAGGGCCTCCTCGAAGTCGTCGTACCGGAGGGCGGCCTCGCACACCGCCTCGATCGCCGACCGGGTGCCGTCCTTCGCCACCCCGAGGGCGGCCTCGACGACGGACGCGGGCGTCGCACCCGGCTCGAACGCACCCGCCACCGCCGCAGCGAAGACGCCCGCCGCCTCGCGACCGTAGGACGACTGGTGGGCGCCCGCGATGTCCAGGGCCTCCTCGTACGCCTTGAGCGGGTTGCCCGCGTTCACCACACCGACGGGGGCCATGTACATCGCCGCACCGCAGTTGACGATGTTGCCGACGCCGGCCTCGCGCGGGTCGACGTGCCCGTAGTGGATGCGTGCGACGATCCACTTCTCCGCGAGGAAGATCCGCTGGAGCGGCAGTGCCTCCGCCTCCAGCTCGGGAATCCAGCGGGGGCGGGACATCAGGTCGGGGACCAGGTGGTCGGCGATCGCGTAGGCATCGAGGTGGTCGCGCACCTTCTCGTAGACGCGTACCAGGGCATGGGTCATCAGGGTGTCGTCGGTGACGTGCCCGTCGCCCTTGTGATACGGCGCGATGGGACGGGCGGTCCGCCATGCGTCGCCGTGGAACGGCCCCACGATGCCGCGCACCCGGCCGCCGTGCCGTTCGACGATGGCCTGCGGGGTCCAGCCCTCGACCGGGCCGCCGAGCGCGTCGCCCACGGCGGCTCCGACGAGGACGCCGGCGGTGCGGTTCTCCAGATTCGTGACGGCGCGCAGGGCGCCGGTCCGGGCGGTCATGCCGGGAAGCCTCCAGGAACGGGGGAGTGGGTGCGGCCGTCCGGGGCGGTCGGACGCCCCGACCGGGCGACGCGCTCCGGGCCGACCGGGCGGCGGCGGGCGCCGCAACGGCGCGAGGACCGTGGGGAAGTGCTGACATGCACGGTGAACCCCTGCCTATTTCTGGAGATATGCCCCGATTTAATGCCGGTGGCGGCCAAGGATACGGCTGCCGGTGCCGACGTCCTCGCAGCCCGCGACGGGGTGTTCACCCGCTCGGACGAACCGGCTGGGCGTGGGGCCGGGTGCGCCGCCCGGCGGGGCCGTCCACCGCCGGGTGCGCACCCGTACCGTCCGCCCGCCCGTGGGCGGGTCATCCGTACGAGAGGTTGGAGCAGGGGTTGTCGTCGGCGGAGCGGGCGTCGTCCGCCACCGTGGCGGGGAGGGCGGGTGGCGGGGTCGAGGCGGTGGCACCGGGTTGGCCCGCGTACGTGCTGCCGACGACGACGGTGAGGCCCGGAGCGGCGGCCTGGGTGAGTTCCGCGCCCGGGAAGACGCGGGCCAGTTCGCCGGCCTGGTCCTTCTGGCCGGGGCCGTATCGGACGACGGTGCCGGCCTGGGTGCGGACGGTGGCCGTCGTGACATCGGTGACGGTGAATCCGTGCTCCTTCAGCGTCCCGGCCGCACGGGCGGCGAGACCGGGCACGGTGGTGCCGTTGTGCACGGCCACCGAGATGCCGGAGCCCGACACCGGCCCTTCGGTACCCGATGAGGGTGACGGGGCCGGTGCCCCGCTCCGCCCGCCGCCCGCGTCCTCACCGTCGATGGTCCGGTCGGCCCGCAGCGCCGCCCACAGGGCGTCGGCGTCCGGGTGGACGATCGCCACCCGCGCGCCCTGGTACTTCCACGGCACGGTCACGAACTTGGTGTTGTGGAGATCGATGTCCTTCATCGACATCGCGAAGGAGACCAGCTTGTCCGCCGAGCCGAGCCCGGGGTCGACGGTCATCGACTTGGTGGCCGCGTCCGCGAGCGGGAACAGTTTGGCCGGTGTGAGCCCGTCGCTCTTGATCTGCTTCAACAGGCTTGCGACAAAGGCTTGCTGGCGTTTTATGCGCCCTATGTCCGAGCCGTCGCCGATGCCGTGCCGAATGCGTACGTAGTCCAGTGCCTGCCGGCCGGAGACGGTCTGCGGTCCCTTGGCGAAGATCCGTTCGCCGCGGGTGGTGCGGTTCGGGTTCAGGTCTTGCTGGTAGACGTCCTGGGGCAGGCAGACCTGGACGCCGCCGACGGCCTCGGTCATCGTCGCGAAGCCCTTGAAGTCGACGACGACCGTGTGGTCGACGCGCAGCCCGGTGAGCTTCTCGACGGTGTTCTGGGTGCAGGCGGGGTTTCCGGCCGCAGTCTCCCCGACCGAATACGCGGCGTTGAACATGGCGTTGTGCTGCGGCTGGGACCAGGAGCCGTCCGGCAGTCTGCAGGGCGGGATGTCGACGAGGGTGTCGCGGGGGATGGAGACGGCGACGGCGTGCTTCTGGTCCGCGTAGGTGTGCAGCAGGAACGCGGTGTCGGAGCGGCCGACGTCGTCCTTGTCCCCGCCGCCCAGTTCGCTGTTGCCGTCGGTCCTCCCGTCCGAGCCGATCACCAGGACGTTCGACCCCTTGGTGGAGGAGGGCGGCCGGTCGCCGGACACCCCGTCCGCGCTGAAGGTGGTGATGTTCCCGTTCAGTCGCAGATACGCCCAGCCCGCACCGGCCGTCCCCAGGACGAGCAGTGAGGCGGTGACGGCGAGGACAGCTCGGCCGCGCCCCCGTTTGCGCCGTCGGCCGCGCTCCGCCACTGTGCGCGCACGGCGCCGGGATGCCTGGCGGTTGTCTGTCATGTGTCCACCCCATCGGTCATGCGGCCACCGCATTGGTTCCGGTCACAGGGAAGGACGACTGATCCCGCCCCACGGTTGTACAGTTGCGCAATGTAGCAAGCATGATCCGTGAACGGCGCCCCGCGCGGGCCCTGAAGAAGAGAGGGGTGGGTGGAGTGTTCCGCAACGCGCTGGAGCCCTGGCATCTGCTGATCCTGGTGCTGGTGATCGTCGTGGTGTTCGGGTCGAAGAAGCTGCCCGACAGTGCCCGAGCCCTGGGCAAGTCGCTGCGCATTCTGAAGAGCGAGACCAGAGCCATGAAGGAGGAGGGCGCACCGACTCCGGGCCCGGCCTCCTCCGACTCGGTTCCGTCCGACCCGGCTGCGTCCGGCGGGTCCGAGGCGGTCTCCCCGTCGGTCCGGCTCATGCCGGGGACGCCCGAGGGCGGCACGTCCCGGAGTGTCCGGTCGGCGCCGGGGGACGCCGCCTCGGCCCGTCCCGTCAGGGAGAACGGCACCGAGCCGCGGTGATGCGGGCGGCGGCCCGTCCCCGGCCCCGGTCGGGTTCGCGCCCGCCGGCGCCGTGCGCGTGGCGTGATCCGGTGCACGGGTGATCCCGACCGGCACGGGTACTTCAAAGATTGCGTAATGTCTGAACTATCGTGAGGTAAGTACGCCCCGACGGAGCTCCGGAGCCCCGGTGGTCCGGTGGGCAGATCATCGGCGCGTCGAAGGAGAGCAGTAGTGTTGGGCGTCAGTCTCGCCAAGGGTCAGAACGTCGTCCTGAACCAGGACGGCACACCGCTCGCCGACGTCACGGTCGGTCTGGGCTGGGACGCACATCCGGTCGGCGGCGCGGACTTCGATCTCGACGCGTCCGCGATCATCTGCGGGCCGGACCAGAAGGTCATTTCCGACCAGCACTTCGTCTTCTACAACAACCTCGCCAGCCCGGACGGGGCAGTGCGGCACACCGGTGACAACGTGACCGGTGACGGCGACGGTGACGACGAGCAACTTCTCATCGACCTCGACCGGCTGGACGGGAGCACCGGGCAGATCGTCTTCACCGTCTCCATCCACGACGCGCAGAACCGCGGCCAGAACTTCGGGCAGGTGGAGGACGCCTACATCCGGGTGGTCGACAACCTCACGGGTCGCGAGATGTGCCGCTACGAACTTTCCTACGACGCCGCCGGCGAGACGGCCATGGTCTTCGGCGCCCTCTACCGCAGGAGCGGCGAATGGAAGTTCCGCGCGATCGGGCAGGGCTACGCGTCGGGTCTGGCCGGTATCGCCGCGGACTACGGCGTGGACGTCTCCTGAACGAGTCGGCCGAACGGTCCGACTGAGCGTCCCGACCGGGCGAGTCGGCCGAACGAGCAGATGGAACGAGCCGGACCGGCGAGCCGAGCCGATCAGCCGGAATCCGGACGTGTGGCCCCCTCGCCGTCGAGCGGCGGGGACGGGCGACCGGGACGCATCGGTCCGGGCCCGGTACCGGGCCCGGACGGTCGTACCCGTGCCGGATCGGGGCGATCGTGCGTGAACGGCCGTTCTGATCGTGCGGCCGGGCCGCACGCGCCCGGCGGACGCTCGTACCACCGGTGCGAACGCCGGGCGATCACCTCGTCCGGACGGTTCCGCCACCGCGTCCGTCCTTCGCGCCCCGCGGTCAGCCGCGCGTGTCGGGGAGGCCCGGCCCGCTGAAGTCGGGTCGGCTGAAGTCCGGCCCGCTGAAGTCCGGCCTGCTGAACTCCGGTCGGCCGGAGCCGGTGTCGCCACCGGAGCCCGGTCCGTCGAAGCCCGGACTGGCGAACCCCGGTCCGTCGAAGTCGGGGCTCTCGAAATCCGGGCTGCCGAATGCCGGACGGCCGAAGTCGGGGCTGCTGAAGCGGGGTCGGCGATCCGGGGCACCATGACGGCCGGGCTCGGGGTCCGCCGGCTCCTCCCGGAGCCGAGCGACGAGGAACGGCCGGATGCCGCTGTCGCGCAGCGCGTCGTGCCACGCCTCCCTGGCCCGGTCGAGGTCCTCGGAGTGCTCGGCCCGGTGACCGGCGTCGGACGCCTTGTGCTCGGCTGCGGTGCGGTAGAGGGCCACGACGCCGACAACGGCGGCGAGTGCCGCCGTTGCGAGGCTGATCCAGCCCGCGCCGATCAGGGTGTCGGCCATGCCGGGCAAGCTGTCGGTGAGCCGCAGCACATACCCCAGGCCCAGGAACGTGGCCGCGGCGACGGCCGCCAGGACCGGGGTGAGTACCGCCAGCACGGGCACCAGCCCCGCACCCGTGCGCTCCTGGTGCCCCGGCCCGGACAGGGATGTCCCGCGCCCCGACTGCCCGCCGCTGTGCGCCCGTTGCCGCAGTGCCAGGTACGCCTGGTACTCGGGCTCGGCGGCCGATGCGAGACGTGGACCGGCCGCGAGCCCCTTGACCCGCAGCTGCCCGGCGCCGATGCGTGACCGGGCCAGCAGGTGCTGTATCTCCGCCGAACCGATGACCTCGTCGAGGACCACCGCGTAGTCGGCCCTGTCCTCGTCAAGCAGCCGGAACGACCGGTCCATTCCGTTCCCCCGATATGTGGTGATCCGTTGCCCGGCTCGTGCCGGGCGCGACGTGCGGGACCCGGCGGCGTGCCGGTCCTGCCGGGCCTACAGATGGCCGGCGACCACCGGCAGCAGGTCCTGGAAGGTACGTCCGTTCGCGGCGGCGCCGATGGCAGTCATCTGCCAACCAGCCCCGGAACGCGTCACCTTGGCCATGATCTGCGCGGTGTGGCGCCCGCCGCCGGTCAGCGTGTAGCGGGCGAGCTCCTGCCCCGTGGTCTCGTCGACGAGGCGGCAGAAGGCGTTCTCGACCTCCTCGAAGGTCTGACCGGTGAAGGAGTTCACGGTGAACACGATCTGGTCGATGTGCGCGGGGACGCGTTGCAGATCGACGACGATCGACTCGTCGTCACCTCCCTGACCGGCACCCCCGACCAGGTTGTCGCCGGTGTGCCGTACCGCCCCGTCGTTGCTCGTCAGGTGCTGGAAGAAGACCACGTCCTGCGCCTGTCCACCGGCGAACAGGATCGCCGAGGCGTCCAGGTCGATCTCGCGTGCGGTGAGACGGGCCAGGAAGCCCTTGCGGGGTGCGGCCTTCCAGCCGAGCCCCATGCGTACGACGGTGAGTTCGCCGCCGCCGGACTTGGCGAGGCTGATCCGCTGGCCCTTGGAAAGATCGACGCTCATGGATCCGTTCTCCTCTCGGATGTGTCGGTCGATGACCGGTTCGACGGGTCGGGTCCGACGGGTCGTTTCGGTGGTTCGGGCTCGGCGCGTCGGTTCGACGCGCTGGTCGGAACGCGGTCAGAGGTTGACGCCGAAGTCCGCGACGATGCCGCTCAGGCCGGAGGCGTACCCCTGGCCGACGGCACGGAACTTCCAGTCGGCGCCGTTGCGGTACAGCTCGCCGAAGACCATCGCGGTCTCGGTGGACGCGTCCTCGCTCAGGTCGTAGCGGGCGATCTCGGCGCCACCTGCCTGGTTGACCACCCGGATGTACGCGTTGCGGACCTGGCCGAAACTCTGGCCCCGGCCCTCCGCCTCATGGATCGACACCGGGAACACGATCTTGGCGACCTCCGCGGGTACGGCGGCGAGATCGACCTTGACCGTCTCGTCGTCCCCCTCGCCCTCGCCGGTGAGGTTGTCACCGGTGTGCTCGACCGAACCGTCCGGGCTCCGGAGGTTGTTGTAGAAGACGAAGTGACTGTTGGAGAGCACCTTTCCGGCCGCGTCGCACAGCAGGGCGCTGGCGTCCAGGTCGTAGTCCGCGCCGGTGGTCGTACGGACGTCCCAGCCCAGACCCACCAGCACCGCGGTCAGCCCGGGGGCCTCCTTGGTCAGCGAGACGTTTCCACCCTTGGCGAGGCTCACACCCACAGCGATTCTCCTTCTTCCCGTTTCCCGCTGAACGCGGCGGTTCTCTCCGCGTGCGTCGGTTCTTTCCGAGCACGGCGTCTTCCCGAGCACGACACCGGACGGTGACTGCCCGCACGCACTGCGGCACCAGCTGAAATCTACAGCACTGTAGAGGTTGTGGTGGGGGGCGTGGCGGTGCGGCGGTGGGTGGAATGGAGGGGCGGGCGGTCGTCCTGCGCGCTTTTGCCGGGGTGTTGTTCGTTGTTTCCGTGGGTGCGTGCGGCGGTGGGGGCGGGTGTGGCGACCGCGGCTTCGGTGACTTTCATGGGTGTGTACGCGCGCACTCCTGCCCGTGCGTGCGCCCGTGCCCGTACATGTGCCCGCGCCCGTGCGTGCGTCTGCGCTCGCGTACGCGTCTGCGCCCGTGCGTGCGGGTGCGCGTACATGGGTGTGGTGGGCGTCGGCCCGCCATGGTGCGGGTGTGCGCGTCCCCGTGGGGGACTGTGCGGTGCTGTCGCGGTCCCTGGCGTCGCGACGAGGTGAACGGTTGATGAATGACCGTCACATCAGGGCGGCAGCAAGGGAGTTGATCCGCATGGAGAGGCGGATTCCGTGTTCCGGCGATGCTTCACCGGCGTGAACCTAACAGGCGTTGCGGCATCATGTCTAGACCAAATTGTGTCACCTGCGCTCCCGTGTGGAAGCGGGGAGTGGTTGGAGTGTGACCTGGGGCACAAGATCCTTGACAGTTGCCGAGGGGTGTCGAAAGCTCGTTCATCATTGGTCTGGACCACGATGAATGGGCGGGGTTCATGTTCGAGCCGTCACGCGTGTCCGCCGCGGGTCTGTCGCCTTCGCCAGGTGAACCACGGCCCGAAACGCACGTGCCACTGAGCAGCGGCGCCGCGTCGACCTGCTCGTTCAGAGGGGCGGGGGGTGATGGCGGACCCGTTCCGCCCCGGCCCGGTGCCGTCGCGGCCGTGCGTGGTGGCCCGGGGATGCTGATGGACCGACAGCCCGCGGATGTCCGCCTCGCGTTGAGCGAACTGTGGCAGGCGTTCGGCGGCATTGCGCTGCTGGCCCGGTACGGCGCCGACGCCCCGTGGCCGCATGCGTCCTGGGCCCGCGAGGCGCAGGGGGCGCTGACGCCGCGTCTGAGGGCGGTTGTCGAGCTGGCTCGGCCGCGGGGGCGTATTCCCTCGTTTCTGACCGGAGGCATCGGCTCGCGCGGAGTGGGCATCGCCGACGAGATCGACGGCATGAGACGTACACCGGCCGGGCGTGTCCGTGATGAACTCGCCAGGGAGTACCCGCAGGCGTTCGATGCTCCGCTGATCGCGGCGCTCATTCGCGAGCCGGAAGTGCAACTCGACTACTTGGCGGTGGAGTTCACAAACTTCTGGCGGACCGTGATGGAACCGCGCGGGACCGGGCTCGCGCGTTCCCTGGAGGAGGAGATCCTCTTCCGGTCTCGGACGCTCGCCATGAGCGGGGGCGCGGCGCTGCTGCACGAGCTCGGGCTGCCGGGCGCCCGCACGGACGGCGCGGACCGCCTGACCGTGGTGCCGGTGCTGCTTGCGGACGACTCCCACTGGTGGTCGGCCGTCGGCGGTCGCACCGTGGTCTCGTACGCCGCACGCGGCGCGGGCCTCCTGCGCGGCGCCGTGAAGCGGGACAGTGCCGCGCAGCCGCAACGCGGCGACCGGCTGGCCATCCTGCTGGGCAGGGGCCGCGCCTCCGTCGTCCGCGAACTGTCGGCGCCCATCACCACGTCGGCGCTCGCCGACCAGCTGGGGCTCGCCGCGAGCACGGTCTCCCAACACCTGTCGGCCCTGGTGTCCGCCGGTGTGGTGCAACGCCACCGGGCCGGTACCCGGGTCCTGTACGAGCTCAACCGTGAAGGCATGGCGCTCACCGAGTGCTTCATGAATCAGTGACCCCTTCGCGCCGAGGCCCCTCGGCGCTCCGGCCGGGAAGGTTCACCGGGGTGGGGCAGGGGATGCGGCGTTCGCGGAAATCCGCTCCGAGGGTTGCCGATCTGCCTCTGTTGTGGCGCGGTGATGACCGAGGTGATCGTTCTCAACGGTGGTTCCAGCTCGGGAAAGTCCGGGATCGCCCGGTGTCTGCAGGCAGTCCCTGAGGGTGAACTGCCGCAGTGGTCCGGCGCGCACCTCGATGGGATCGATCCACGAGGTGTTGGCCGGGGGTGACACAACTCGACCTCGAAGATCAGGATTGGCAGGCTCATGCCATTGAAGTCGAGGCGGAGAACGGTCCCGGTCTGCGCGGGAGTTGCTCCGATGACCCAACCAGGCGTGCAACCAAGGCGATTCGGCGCACACCGAAAGGGTTGTCCGGTGTGGTGCGGTCGACAAGAGTCGGGGCGGGAACCGCTCGACCGGAGGACCGCAACGCCGTGTGCAAGACACTTGGAATCGTCAACTTCCTGAGACCCGCAAACGTCGCGGGCGTCCCGGGCGCTTTGCCGACCTGACGGTCGTCGGAACCGGGCCGTGACAGCGGGGACCGTGATGACACCGCCGTCCTCGTCCCTCCGCTGGTGACAACGCCCTCGGCGGCACCGCGCTCCGGGAGGCGGCCCGCGGCCCCGTCGCCGCCGTGCCACCGGCTCACGGCGCACAACACCCGCCCCGTATGCCGTGGCACCGGCCACCCCCGACTTCCCTTCCCTCTTCTCCTTCCGCAACCGGACCGGCGCGATCGGCGACGGCCCGGTCCGAGGTCCCGGCGACGGAGCCGGACCGTCGCCACGCCGGTGCCCACCGCGGTGACGTGCCCCGCGCGGGTGCCATCGCGAAGCGGCCGGTCCGACCCGGCCGTCGAGAACACGACGAGCGTCGACGAACTTCGATCCATGGAGTGACTGCATGCCGACTCCTGCCCCCTACCTGCACCGCGCCCCCTCGAACCGCCCGTACTTCAGCGCGGACGGCGAGTCGTACCTGGCGCAGACGCCGCTGCGGGACATCCGCAAGGCGCACGACCTGCGCGTGCTGTCCGAGGAGGACTTCGCCCACTGGCAGACCTACGGCTACGTCGTCGTGAAGCGGGCGATCACCGCCGACGCGGCGAAGCGCCTGCTCGACTTCACCTGGGACTTCCAGGGCCTCGCCCCCGACCGACCCAACGGCTGGTACGAGGACCGGCCGTTCCGCACGGACCTGGACCGCGAACTGCACGTCTACGGCTTCGTCGAGGCGTACCACCACCAGCTGATCTGGGACAGCCGCCGGGCCCGGCGCGTCTACGACGCCTTCGTCGACGTGTGGGACTGCGAGGAGCTGTGGGTCACCCTGGACCGGCTCAACCTCAACCCGCCCAACATCAAGAACCGTGACCGCGCGCTCATCGCCCCCACGGACAAGGGCTTCGACATCGAGCTCCACTGGGACGTCGACACCTCGCTCGCCGTGCTGCCGCAGCGGGTGCAGGGCATCATCGCGCTGAACGACACCCGGCCGGAGCTCGGCGGGTTCCAGTGCTCGCCCGAGCTGTTCCGGCAGTTCGAGCAGTGGAAGGTCGGCCGGCCCGCGGACCGCGACCCGATCCGACCCGACGTGGACCGGGAGGAGTTCCCCGTCGTCCGGCCACAGCTCGAAGCCGGTGACCTGCTGATCTGGAACGGGCTGCTGGCACACGGAGTGGCACGCAACACCTCCGAGGACGGGGTGCGCGCCGTGCAGTACCTCTCGATGATGCCCGCGCTGGAATCGCACGACGAGCTGCGCCGCTCCCGGGTCGAGTCGTGGCGCGACCTGTCCACCCCGGACTGGAACAAGACCCTGGTCGGCGATCTGACGAAGCACGAATCACTCAGGTACGGCCCCGCCGAACTGGACGTTCTCGGCGAGAAGCTGCTGGGACTCAGGTCCTGGCACGGACAGAAATCCGAGCAGTCGACCGGAGACACGGCATGCGCAGAATCTGCCTGACGCTTCCCACCAACAGGGCCTGTGCCGCCACGATTGCGGCAGTGGGGGAGGAAGCGGACTACGCGGCCACGCACTTCGACGTGGAGGTGCACCTGCTGATCCTCGACTCCTCCGGCCCGGAGGTGTTCGCACAGCACGCACGGGTCGTGAAGGAGTCGCACCGGGCCCCCGGCGTGACCGTGCACCACCTCGCGGAGCCGGACCAGCGGAACTTCCTGGAGGAGGTGATCCGGACCTCCGGAACCGGCAAGCCCGACGCGCTCCTCGAACTGATGCTTCCGTCCGGTGTGTCCTACGGAGCCTGCACCAACCGCGCCTTCCTGATCGCCGGTGCGCTCGGCTGCCGGTCCGTGCACCGCAGGGACTCGGACAGCGCCTACCAGATGCTGGACGGCCGGCCGGTCTTCCCCGTCCACCACGAACTCGCCTCGATCGGCCGGACCGCCGCCGACGCGGCGAGCGGCGTGACCGAGACGGTCCTCGGCCCGGAGCACACCGGCAAGCCGGTGGTGATGGTGGGCAGTTCCTTCGTCGGTGAGCTCTCGGTGGACATCGGCGAGATCGCGCGGCTCGACAACGACGTCTACCACGACGTCGTCGGTCTGTGGGCCCCGCGCGCATGGCCCGAGGAACAGAAGCGGGCACTGGTCGAGGAGTCGTTCACGGGGGCCGGCACCGACCCCTTCGTCCGCGACCACTCGACCCTCACCCACGTCGACCCGATGCGCGTGGACATGTGCAACATCGCCTTCCTGGACGAGGTGTACGAGCGGGTGCCGCTGCCGCCCGCGACCGACACCATCGGCAGCGACTACTTCCTCATGCACCTGGTGCACGACGGCACGCTGCCGGGGGTCCTGCACAACCGCAACATCGTCAACTTCTACACGCCAGAACGGCGGACCGACGACGGCTTCATGGCCTACCAGCTGCGGTTCACGAAGTTCTTCCTGTCGATGCTCCACCTCAACTTCCTCTACGACCGCATGGCCGAGGCCGGTGCCTCGCTCCTCGACGACCGGCACCGGGTCCGGCCGGCCGCGGTCGTCGACCTGGTCCGCGAGAGCACCCGGCTGGACCAGGAGGAGAACGTCCACCGACTGGACGTCATCGACCGGTCGTACCGCAAACTCGGCGGCAGGTACGCCGGGTTCGCCGAGTCCCTTGCCCCGCGCGCCGAGCGGCTGCTCGACGAGTCCCGGGCGGACATGGAGGACTTCGCCCTGCTGATCGAGGCATGGGGACCACTCGTGGAGGCGAGCAGAGCCACCGCACTGCACCGGTCGCACCCGCGGACGGACCCGGCCCCGGACGCATCGGCATCATGCGGCTGAACGCACACATGCGGGCCGCGCTCACGGCCGCCACCGAGGACCGGATCGTCTACGACCTCGCCGGAATCGAGGCGCAGTACGACGAGTTGCTGCGGGAACTCCCGGGCGTCTCCGTCCGCTTCGCCATGAAGGCATGCCCCGTGGACGAGGTCCTCGGCCGGCTGGCGGACCGGGGGTCGGGCTTCGACGCGGCGAGCCCCAACGAGATCCGGCAGGCCCTCGCCACCGGCGTCCCGGCCGACCGGATCCACTACGGCAACACCATCAAGTCCGACCAGAACATCGCCGCCGCACACCGGCTCGGCATCCGGGACTTCGCAACCGACAGCCTTCAGGACGTGGCGGCGATCGCGGCCCACGCCCCCGGTGCGCGGGTGTTCTGCCGACTGGCCACCGCCGGGGACGGGGCGCTGTGGGGCCTCAGCCGGAAGTTCGGCTGTTCGGGGGCGGACGTGCTGCTCGTCATGGACGCGGCACGGTCGGCCGGGCTGGTCCCGGCCGGTATGTCCGTGCACGTGGGCTCGCAGCAGATGACGTCCGAGGCGTGGCAGGACACCTTCGACCGTCTCGCCGACGTGATCACGGCCCTCGACCGGCGGGGCATCCGGCTGGACCACATCAATCTCGGCGGCGGACTGCCCGCCCTCGGCTACCTCGACACCCGCGGCCGTCCGCTGGACCCCCCGGTGGACAAGATCTTCGTCGTGATCCGTGAGGGCATGCAGCACCTCGGCGACGTCTCCGGATCCCCACTGGAGTTCCTCGTCGAACCCGGACGCCATCTGGTCGCCGACCACGGGGCGATCAGGGCGCACGTGGCACGGCTCTCGTCCCGGGAACAGCTCGACGGCACACGGGAGCACTGGCTCTACCTGAGCTGCGGGAAGTTCAACGGCCTTTACGAGATGGACCAGTTGCAGTACCGGCTGGAGTTTCCCACCCACACCGGGGACGACCATGTCCCCGCCGTCGTCGCCGGACCCACCTGCGACAGCGACGACGCCTACGCCCACGAACACAACCGCGTCCCCGTACCCGGGACCGTCGCGTCGGGAGATCCCGTCTGGATCCTCTCCTGCGGCGCCTACGCCACCGGATACATGACGCAGGGGTTCAACGGCTTCGCTCCGCTTCCGTACACCTGGACACAGGGAGAGTAGAGGAATCACCACCGTGCACATACGACACATCTCCGAGGGCGACTGGGACGGCATCGCGGCACTGGAGGCCGACGTCCACGGCCCGCTCGGACTGTCGGAGGGGCGGGCCGCGCTGCGGTCCAGGGCCCATGCCTCTCCCGGTACCTGCTTCGTGCTCGACGGCGGACGGCGCACGGTGGGGTACCTGCTCGCCCTGCCGTACCCGATGTACGCGTTCCCGGACCTGGACCGCGAGGAGGACGTCGTCTTCCACTCGCGGAACCTGCACCTGCACGACCTCGTCGTCGCCGCGGAATTCCGCGGCAGGGGGCTGGCGAAGAAGCTGCTGCACCACGTCACGGCAACGGCCGCCGCGAAGGGCTACGACGGAATCTCCCTGATCGCCGTGTCGGGCAGCGACACCTTCTGGGCGGCCAACGGCTACCGCGCCCACCCCGACGTCACACCTCCGCCGAGCTACGGCACGGACGCGGTGTACATGTCCCGGACGGTGCCCGGCGAGCGCACCCGGACGACGAACCCCGCCGACGAGCCGTCGCTCGGGGCACCCCTGCAAGACGAAGTGGGCTGATCTCATATGCTGGGCGTACGTGACCCGTTCCACCGGGCGCAATTGGCCATCGCGGCGCTGTTCTGCTTTCTCGGGTTCCAGTACGCCACCTGGGCGTCGAGGCTCCCCGCTCTCAAGACGGACCTCGGCCTCTCGGAAGCGGAACTGGGTCTGCTGCTGATGGCCTGCGGCGCGGGCGCGGCGGCGTCGTTCCCCCTGGTGACGGTGCTGATGAAACGACTCGGTTCGCGACGCCTCGCGTTCCTGTCGGCGGTCTGCCTGAGCCTGCTGCTGCTCGCGCTCGCCGCGGCACCGAACTATCCGGTCGCACTCGCGGTCGTCTGCTGCGACGGCGTCGCCGTCGGCTGCCTGAACGTCGCGATGAACGCGCAGGGGGCGACGCTCGAAGCCACCCACCGGCGGACCGCCATGTCCCGGCTGCACGCGACCTTCAGCGCCGGCTCCCTGTTCGCCGCACTGCTCGCGTCCGGGATGAACACGGTGACCACGTCCGTGGCCGCGCACTTCGCGGTGGCCGCCGCGATCCTGTTGCTGCTGGTCGTCCTCACCCGCTCGGGCCTCCTGACGGAGGAGCGGGCGGGCGAGGCGGCCGAGAGCACCGAGAAGAGCCCGCGCTCGTGGTCCATGCCGTCCCGCGTGACGTTGTGGATGGGCTGCGCGATGGTGTTCGGCACGGTGACCGAGGGCGCCATGAACGACTGGTCCGCGCTGTACATGAAGGACGTCGTCGACGCGTCGCCGCAACTGGCGCCCATGGGCATCGCGGTGGTCTCGGTCATGATGGTGCTGGCCCGTCTCTTCGCCGACGGCTGGCGAAGCCGTTGGGGCGACGGACGCATCGTGAAGGTCGGCAGCGCGGTGGCCGGTGCCGGGCTGGCGCTCGCTCTGCTGACCGGAGGCGTGGTGCCCGCGCTGATCGGATTCGCCTGTGTCGGCCTGGGCGTCGCCGCGGTCACGCCGTGCGTCTACGTGGCGGCGGCCGGGCAGGGCACCCAGGCGTTGGCCCTGGTCGCCGCGATGGGGACGACGGGCCTGCTGGCGGGCCCGGCGCTGATCGGTTTCATCGCGAGCGCCAGCAGCCTGGTGTGGGGGATGGGCGCCGTCGCGGCCTGTGCGCTCCTCGTGTCGCTGTGCGCCACCCGGATCAGCTGGCCGGGGGCCGCCGCGGAACCCGAGCCCAGCACCACCTGAGCGCGTGGAACGAAGCGGAGTGCCCCGGACACCGCCCTTCGCAGCACTCCGCCCCGCTGGATGGAGACCGGGGCGGAACCGGCCGACAGCGTCCCACCGGGTGCGCCCCTCTCCCCACCACGTCCGGGATCGCGCGGCGGCGGCGCGCGGGCCGGTGTTCTCGTACCCGCCGGTGCGCCGCGCTCTGCCCGCTGGGCCGGTGCGTGCTGTCCTCGGGTACCTGGCGGCATGCTCCATGGCCGTGTACACAGGGGGAGTTGGTGTACTCGCACCGGAAGAGGCGGCCTTGCGCAAGCACGAGAATGTCAGGACGAGTTCGGCCGACGTCCCGGTCCGCGGGCCGGCCACCGGACCGAAGGGGCCCGGCGGGCGGCTCCGCGCCCTGCAGGGCGAGGTCGGCAACGCGGTCGTGGTCCAGATGCTCCGCCGGGCCGGGCATCCCGAGGCCGGGGCGGACGGACCGCACGGCGGAGACGACCCCCGCCCGTCCGCCGTGCAGCGTTCCGCTGTCCACGCCGTCCTGCGGTCCGAAGGCCGCCCACTGGACGAGGCCACCCGCACCGACATGGAGTCCCGGCTCGGCGCCGACTTCTCCGATGTGCGCATCCACACGGACGCCGCCGCCAGGGCGTCGGCCGCCGAGGTGGGTGCCCGCGCCTACACCTCCGGCAGCCATGTCGTCATCGGTGACGGAGGGGGCGACCGGCACACCCTGGCCCACGAGCTGACCCATGTCATCCAGCAGCGGCAGGGCCCTGTCCTGGGCACCGACAACGGTGCGGGACTGAGCGTCTCGGACCCGTCGGACCGCTTCGAGCGGGAAGCGGAGGCCAACGCGAGGCGGGTACTCGGCGGCCCGGCGCCGGTCCGGCGGCTCCGGGACAGGGACACACCGGTGCCCGGCGGGGCAGGCCCGGACACACCCGTGCAACGCACGAGTGACACCGAGATGGCGAGCCAGTCCAGCAGCGGTTCCGCGATGGACGTCGACCATCCGTCCACGGCCGACGCGGGCCACCGCGCGGCGGTGGCCAAGGTCCTCTCCGAGCAGAGGGTCGACAACCTGAGCCTCATGGGTAATTTCCTGACGGCGAAGGTGCGGGCCGCACCGATCGCGGGCCGCCTGGAGGGGCGGCCCGTGGGGCTGAGCCAGATCGGCATGGAGAGCCTGAACCGCCTCTACACGGAGGACCCCGGTCCCAAGGAGGACCCCGAATGGCACTGGGACGAGAAGTCCTGGTCGAAGGTCCGGGCGGAGGTCGAGGCGGTACACGCCTACCTGAGCGCGCGTACCCGGCTCGCCGACGGCGGTGGCCTGATGCACTCCAAGAGCGACAAGCAGTGGCTGATGGTGAAGCCCCCGCTGTCCCCCGGCAAGCAGGCGGCCTCCTCGAAGGCGCTCAACGAACTGCCCTTCTACGAGTCACCCGTCCTGAAACCGGCTCCCGGCTCCGCCACACCCGACCAGGTCCTCCTCGGCAACGGCACGGCGATGACACGCGGCGCCACCTACGCCTTCGACTCCCCCGGCGGGACCGCGCACCGCATGATCACCTATGCCAAGGACATGCCCGCCGAGATACCCGATCTCGCCCTGCCGCCCGCATCGGCCACGGCGCCCACCAAGCCACTCGGAGGAGGGCTGATGCCGGTGACGCAGGCCACCAAGACGGCCGGCCCCGTCACGGTCGACCAGAACGTGCTCAGCACCTGGGGCGGCGGCAGGCGCGACGGCCACAGGCCCGACCAGAACGGTGCGATGAAGGGCGTTTCGGCATCCGTGGCCGCCCAGGAGAGCGGCATGGCCGACGGCGACTGGCAGTGGCTGCACCTGATCGCGTTCACGATGGGCGGCCACGACGGCAAACAGCCCAACGCGCCGGAGAACCTGGCGGCCGGGCTCGCCGCCGCCAACGGGCACCACCTCGTCCTGGAGACACTGGTCAAGAAGATGATCCTCCAGGCAGGCATCAGCGAGGTGGAGGTCACGGCGACGGCCACAATGGTGACCGGCAGCTACCACGTCTGTTCGGGGATCGACTACCGGCTGAAGTGGACACAGAACGGGAGGTCCTTCTCGGACGTCTTCAAGGTCAACGCACTCAACCCGAACAAGTCGATGGGCGGCCATCTCGCGCTTCTCGACAAGCAGTACGTGGCGCACCACCCCTGAGGACCGCCCCACGGGCCACCGATGGGCCCGGGCTCCGGTGCGCGTCGGCGGCAGAGAGGTTCCCGGGCCGGGGCGTCACTTCCGGGCACGCCCCCGCGGTGTCCGGGGCACTCCGCAGTGTCGTGGAACGGCCGACGGCGAGGACGCACAACGGGCCGCGGTGGGACGGACGGTGGTCCGTCGGGCCGGTTTCGCCGCCGCCCGGGATTGCCTCTACTGTTCCCGTGTGGAGACCGCCGGGACCGGCATCGGCCGGACGGCGCCGGAACGTCGAGGCAGTACAGCAGGCGAGGGGGAGACCGTGATCGAGAGAATCGTGCCGTCCCAGGTGGTCGTGGAAGAAGCGTTCGCCGATCCGCCGCAGGTCACGATCTTCCCCGAGGAGGAGGAACTGATCCGCAACTCCGTGGAGGTGCGGCGCAAGGAGTTCACCACGGTCCGCCACTGCGCGCGGCGCGCGCTCGGGACGCTCGGCATCGCTCCCGCACCGATCCTCAAGGGCGAACGCGGTGCGCCGATCTGGCCGGAGGAGACGGTCGGCAGCATGACCCACTGCGCGGGCTACCGCGCCGCCGCCGTCGCGCACCGGGCGGACGTCCTCACCATCGGCGTCGACGCCGAACCGCACGCGCCCCTGCCCGACGACGTGCTGGAGGCCATCGCACTCCCGACGGAACAGCGGCGCGAGCGCGAACTGCGCGCCCGGATACCCGGAATCCGGTGGGACCGGCTGCTGTTCAGTGCGAAGGAGAGCGTCTACAAGGCGTGGTTCCCGCTCACCCACCGCTGGCTCGACTTCGAGCAGGCCGACATCGTGCTCCGCCCCGACGGCGAATTCACCGCCGAACTCCTCGTCCCCGACGAGATGCTGTCACCCGCCGCGGCGACCGCACCGGCCGTCCCGGCAAGCGCGTCCGGTCGGCCGCTCGCGCCGTCGGCGGTGTCCCCGGTGGTCCCCAGGATTCTCCGCGGACGCTGGCTGGTCGCGGACGGCCTGCTGGCGACCTCGATCGTCATCGTGAACTGACCCCACCACCCCTGCGGACGGGGTCCGTTGCGACCTGCCGATCCGCTCCCTCCTGCTCCCCGGGTCGTTAGTCTCTGATCGCATGAACGCAGATCACACGAACGAAGACCGCATGCGCGCACGGGAGGCGGGCATCCCCCTGGTGGGGGAGCCGGGCCCGTGGAACGCCATCACGGACGTGCCGGGCGTCGAGGTCGGCTACGTCACCCTCGTCGAGGGCGACGACGTGCGCACCGGCGTGACCGCCCTCCTGCCACGTGGCCGGGACGGGGTCGGCACGCCCTGCGCGGCCGGGTGGCATTCGTTCAACGGCAACGGCGAGATGACCGGAACGGCGTGGATCGAGGAGAGCGGGTCGCTCGCCGTGCCCGTGGTCATCACCAACACCTACGCGGTCGGCCCGGTGCACCGGGGGGTCGTCGAGTGGGTGCGCGCCAACCGCCGGGACATGGCCCCCGAGTGGCTGCTGCCGGTGGTGACCGAGACCTGGGACGGCCACCTCAACGACATCCACGGTTCGGCGGTGCGGTCCGCACACGCGGGGGCCGCGATCGACGCGGCGGTCTCCGGCCCGGTCGAGGAGGGGTGCGTCGGCGGCGGGACCGGCATGCGCTGCTACGGCTTCAAGGGGGGCTCGGGGACCGCGTCGCGAGTGGTCCGGTACGGGGAGGACCGTTACACCGTCGGCGCCTTCGTGCAGGCCAATTTCGGCGCGCGGCGCGAACTCGTGGTGGCCGGCGTGCCGGTGGGGCGCGAACTGCCCGACCCGGTCGCGGCGCCGGTCCCCGGACCCGCGGACGACGCGGAGCGTCCGGTGCCGCCGGGTGCGGGCTCGGTGATCGTGGTGGTGGCGACCGACGCGCCGTTGCTGCCGGGGCAGTGCAAGGCGCTGGCCCGTCGTGTGACGCTCGGCCTGGCCCGCACCGGGACCACCGGCAGCCACTTCTCCGGAGACCTGTTCCTGGCCTTCTCGACCGCCAATCCGTCCGCGTTGACCAGCAACTTTCCCGCGGACGACGGCAGCGCGCCCTACGAGTCGATGCGGTTCGTGCCGTGGGGGCGGATGGACCCGTTCTACACCGCGGTCGTCGAGTCGGTGGAGGAGGCGGTGCTCAACGTGCTCACCGGCGCGCATTCCATGACCGGGCGGGCCGGACACCACGTACCGGCACTCCCGCTGGACCGGGTCACGGAACTGCTGGCGGGCCGGGCGGAGTGACGCGCGACGCCGGGCCCGGCCCGGCGTCCGTCCGGGGGAGGCACCGGCGCAGAGGGGCGCGCGGCGCGGCGGTCGCTGGTCACGTACAGGTTCGTCGGCCATACTGCCCGCCGTGGAGCAGCGCATAGATCCGAACACCCAGCCCGGGTACGCCGCGGGGACAGACCCGGCGTACATTCCCGGCCTCACGGCCCCCGTCACCGCCGTGGAGCCCGCATCGAGCCCGGACACGCACGACCGGGAACGGACGGAGGAGCCGGCCCCCGCCACGGTGGCCGTCGACGACGCCCCCGCACCGTCCACCACCGACGGCGCGGCCGCGGACGACGGCGACACCGGGGACGGCACCGCGACGGCGGACGACGAGAGGAAGGAGACGGAGGACCGCCCGGCGCAGGACGGCCCGGTGTTCGAGGTGAGCGACCGGCGAGGGTCGATCACCGTGAATCACGAGGGCGTCCGGTTCCGGCTGGACGACCAGGAGGCCGAATTCGACTGGCACGAGATCGGGGCGGTCGAGGTGAAGACCCCGCGGTTCGGCCGCAGGTTCACCGTCACGGTCCACATGTCGACCCGCCGGTGGTTCAACGCCGAGGTCGAGGCACCGGCCAGGAGCGACCTGAAGCAGTGGGCGGAGGAACTCGACGCGGTCCTCGACGCCTACTTCGAGGAGTCCTGAGACGACTGCGCCGTCCGAGGGGCCCGGAACACACCGGCCCCCCGGAGCGCCCCGGGGCCGTGCCGGACGTGCCGCCGCGTGCGGGACGTGGCACGGCCCACCGTGTCCCGATCAGCCGTCGTCCCGCCACCGGTGGTCCCCGCGGAGCACGTCGAGGACGTACGGCCATGCCGCCGCGCCCAGCGCCGCGTCCGCGGCCGGTGAGCCCCCGTACCGGAAGTGCGCGGATTCGGGGGCCGGACCCTCGCCGGGGAAGCGAGGGCGGTGCCCGGCGTCGGGGCCGGCGACCAGCCGGACGGGCAGTCCCGCCGCCCTGCGCCGGGCGGTCAGTTCCTCCGCCCAGGGAAGCGAGGGCCACATCGCGTCGTCCCCACCGGCGACGAGCACGAGGTCGGCCGGGGCCCTGTCCACCTGGATCGCCGCCGCCGCGACGCGGCCGGCGAACGTGCGACGGCTCCGCTCGTACCAGCTCCGGACGGCGACGGGGCCGCCCTCCTCAGCGGGGTCCGGGGCCCAGCCCTCGTCGTAGGGGACGAACGGCAGCGGTTCGCCCCGCCAGGTCCACGAGGAACGGTACGGCAGGTTTTGGCCGTCGCTGCCCGGTCCGACGTTGGCCCAGGTCAGCGAGGTCGGCGAGACGGCCACCACGGCGTCGATCCCGGGCAGCAGCACGGACAGGTGCAGCGCCGCCTCGGCGCCCTTCGACGTGCCCAGCACGCCGATCCGCCGGACGCCGTGCGTGCGGAGCACCTCGATCGCGGGACCGAAGGCATCCAGCGGGATCTCGCAGATGCCCGGTGACTGCCCGGCCCCGCCGAACCAGCGGACCGACAGCGCGCACAAGCCCTCCCGGGCCAGCAGGCGGCACCGTTCGGCCTCGATGCGCCCGCTGGACCCGGAGAGTACGAGCACCCCGGCCCCGCCGTCCGCAAAACCGTCCGCGGGCATGGCGAGAAACCCCTCGCGCACGCCCGGGATGGGCGGGTCGTGAGGGGTTCTCCGGTCGGTTCCGCGCGCACTCGCGCCCGATGCGCCGAACGTGCGCTCGGTGATGTCCACCGGGCGGTCAGGCGTCCGTGAGGACCACCGAACGGGTCAGGTTGCGCGGTCTGTCCGGGTCCAGGCCGCGGGCCGTCGCGCGGGCGACCGCCAGGCGCTGGACGCGTACCAGATCGGCCAGCGGGTCCAGGTCGCTCTCCACCCAGCGGGCCCCGGTCGCGAGCAGCTGCTCCGACAGGCCCTCGGGAGCGGTGCCGAACATCCAGGTCGCGGTGGTGTCGGTGGCGATGCTGATCGGGCCGTGACGGTACTCCATCGCGGGGTACGACTCGGTCCAGGAGAGCGACGCCTCCTTCATCTTGAGCGCGGCCTCGTTGGCGAGCCCCACCGTCCAGCCCCGGCCGAGGAAGGTGAACTGGGTGCAGTCCACCAGTCCTTCGGGCAGCGGCTCGGCCAGTGCGGTTTCCGCGTCGCGCACCGCGACATCGGTGTGCAGGCCGAGGTGGGCGCGGAACAGCGTCAGCGCGGTGGTCGCGAACCGGGTCTGCACCACGGACTTCTCGTCGGCGAAGTCCAGGACGACGACGTCGTCCGCGGAGGTCATGACGGGGGTCTCGGGGTCGGCGGTGACGGCCACCGTGCGGATGTCACCGCGCAGGCGGTCCAACAGGTCCAGCACCTCGGTCGTGGTGCCCGAGCGGGTGAGCGCGACGACCCGGTCGTAGCGCCGGCCGAAGGGGAATTCCGAGGCGGCGAAGGCGTCGGACTCGCCCTGCCCGGACCCCTCGCGGAGCGCGGCGTACGCCTGGGCCATGTAGAACGACGTGCCGCAGCCGACGATCGCGATGCGCTCACCGGCGGCGGGCAGGGCGGCGGCCCGGGTCTCGGCCAGTTCGGCGGCGCGGCGCCAGCACTCCGGCTGACTCGCGATCTCGATCTCGACAAATGACACTTTTGCACTCCGAACTCGTAGTGGGATGCTCGTTTACGCACGCTATACGCGTACTACGAGCATTATCAAGCATTCTCCTTGCAGGAGACTTGACTGGACAGAGCCTTGTGCCACGCTTGCGCGTGTCCGGTGACCGTACCCAAGGGGATGGGTGCCCGAAGCCCGGGCAGGTGAGGAGAGTTCTCTTGTCCAGGGAAACCCGGTGGAACGCGCTGCTGGAACTCGTCGGCAAGAACGGCCGGGTGGAGGTCGAGCACGCCGCCGCCACCCTCGACGTCTCGGCCGCGACCATCCGCCGCGACCTGGACCAGCTGGCCGAGCAGCAACTGCTGACGCGTACCCGCGGCGGCGCGGTGGCGCACGGCGTCAGCTATGAGCTCGCGCTGCGCTACAAGACCGGCCGCCACGCCCCCGAGAAACAGGCCATCGGCCGTGCCGTTTCCGAACTGGTGGCGGTGGGCGAGGTGGTGGGGCTGACCGGCGGTACGACGCTGACCGAGGTGGCGCGCTCGCTGGCGGTGCGCTCCGATGTCGTCGGCGACACCGCGGCGGGGGCGGGCGGTCAGCCGGCCCTGACGGTGGTCACCAATGCCCTCAACATCGCCAACGAACTGGTGATCCGCCCGCAGATCAAGATCGTGGTGACCGGCGGTGTGGTCAGGCCGCAGTCGTACGAGCTGACGGGGCCGCTGGCCAGTGGGGTGCTGGGGGAGATCACGCTGGACGTGGCCGTGCTGGGGGTCAACGCGATCGACACCGAGCGCGGCGCCTACGTCCACCACGAGGGCGAGGCCAGCATCAACCGGCTGCTCGCCCAGCAGGCGCAGCGGGTGGTGGTGGCGGCGGACTCGTCGAAGATCGGCAAGCGGGCCTTCGCCCGGGTCTGTGATCTCGGCCAGGTGGACTTCCTCGTCACGGACAAGGGGATCACGCCCGAGGCCGCTGCCCGCTTCACGGAGGCCGGTGTCACGGTCGTCGCCGTCTGAGCCGTTCCGCACAACGGCGGGCCGTCACCCCGGAGGGTGGCGGCCCGCCGTTGTGCGTGCGCATGGACGAAGCAGGACGACGCGCCTGAAACAGGGGCGCATCACCTTTGATGTCCTTGCTCGGGGGTGTTGGCAGAAGGCATCTCCAGTGCATGATCGAGCACCCCAGATCGCCGTCACATGGGGGAGCGGGTCCGCCTCGCAACCTTCCTGACGGGCCGTCCGCTGTCGCTTTCATGCCGGTTGGCTGCCCTATTTCGGGTCATCCCAGGCCGCTCGGAGGGGTCATGGGGTCGCGACGGTAACTTTTTCTATGTCAATAGATGTTCGTTACCTGTGCGAAATGAACAACTCTTGCCATCAGGGCGCAGCGTCGTGAAATATGTGCCTGTCGCCGCGAGGGGGCGCCGGTCGCACCCCGACGGGGCGGGCCCGCCTCCGTGCATGCGGGACACTCCCCTGCTCCATCAGCCCTGGAGGTGCCTGTGACGACGGCAGATGCGCCGGTCTCGGCCGTGCGGTCGCCTGTGCCGCAGCCCCATGACCCCGACGACGCGGATGGCTCCGCCGGGAAGAAGCGCAAAGACATACGCATACGCCAGCCGCTTCGGCACCGCCTCAAGCGGGACAGGACGCTCCTGCTGTTCTGCCTGCCCGGCGTCCTGTACTTCGTGCTCTTCTTCTACCTGCCGCTCGCGGGCAACGTCATCGCCTTCCAGGACTACCAGCCGTTCCTGGGCTTCAAGGAGAGCCCGTTCGTCGGCCTCGCGAACTTCACCGCGCTGCTCGCCGAACCGGACTTCTGGAGCGCGGTCTCCAACACCCTCCAGATCACTGCGATCCAGCTGCTGCTCTACTTCCCCGCGCCGATCGCCCTGGCCCTGCTGCTCAACTCGCTGATCAGCGAGAAGATCAAGCGGTTCATCCAGACCGTCGTGTACCTGCCGCACTTCCTGTCCTGGGTCGTCGTGGTCGCGATGTTCAAGCAGGTGCTCGGCGGCGCCGGTTCGGTCACCACGTTCCTGATGGAACACGGGATCACCATCGGCAACGTGATGACGAACCCCGACACCTTCAAGCTGCTGATCACCGCCCAGGCCATCTGGAAGGACTGCGGCTGGGGGACCATCATCTTCCTGGCGTCCATCGCCTCGATCGACACCGGCCAGTACGAGTCCGCCGCCATGGACGGGGCCGGCTGGCTGCGCCGGATCTGGCACATCACCCTGCCGGGCATCCGGCCGGTGATCCTCATGCTGCTGATCCTCCGGCTCGGCGACATCCTCTCGGTCGGCTTCGAGCAGATCATCCTGCAGCGGGACGCCGTCGGCGCGGACGCGTCCGAAGTCATGGACACCTACGTCTACTTCCACGGCGTCATCGACGGCGACTGGGGGATGAGCACGGCCGCGGGTCTCATGAAGGGCGTCATCGGATTCGCCCTCATCCTCGCCGCCAACAAGCTGGCCCACCGCTTCGGTGAGCAGGGAGTGTACCGATGAGTCAGCAGACCCTCGAACCCCGCAAGACCGTCGCCGCGCGGCTGCGCACCGCCCGGTTCGGGCCCGGCGGCGCCGAGCGCCGACGCGCCTCGTCCGGCCGCCCGCCGTGGATGGAACGCCCGCACTGGTACGGGCAGGGCGCGAAGGCGCTCGCCCTGATCGTGCTGACCGTGATCGTGCTCTACCCGTTCGTCCTGGCCATCGGCACCAGCCTCGCGGGCCGCGAGGAACTCAACGCCAACGGCGGGTACGTCCTGATCCCCAAGCACCCGACGGTGGAGGCGTACCGCGTCATCCTCTCCGGCGGGGTCGTCACCCAGGCCGCGCTGGTCTCCATCTGCATCACCCTGATCGGCACGGCGCTGAGCCTGGCGTGCACGGTGATGATCGCGTACGGCACCTCGCGGCCCGGGACCGTTCTCGGCAAGCCGATCCTGCTGCTGGTGCTGGGCACCTTCCTCTTCGCCCCGGGCATCATCCCGACGTACCTGGCCGTCCAGCAGTTCAAGATGCTCGACACCTACGCCGCGCTGATCCTCCCGGTCCTGCTCAACGCGTTCAACATCGTGGTCGTGCGCTCGTTCTTCCAGAGCATCCCGGAGGAGTTGTACGACGCCGCGCGGATCGACGGCGCGGGCGAGTGGACCGTCCTTCTGCGGATCGTCCTGCCGCTGTCCAAGGCGGTCCTCGCCGTGGTCGGACTCTTCTACGCGGTCGGCTACTGGAACAGCTTCTTCAACGCGGTGCTCTACCTCAACGACTCCAGCAAGTTCCCCATCCAGGTGATCCTGCGCAGCTACGTCCTGAACGGCCAGAGCATCAACGCACAGGCCATGGGCGTCCACGCGATCCCGCCCGCCACCTCGTTGCAGATGGCTGTGCTGATCATCGCCATCGTGCCCATTCTCTGCGTCTACCCCTTCCTGCAGAAGTTCTTCGTCAAGGGCGTCCTCACCGGGGCGATCAAGGGCTGAGCGGCCCGCCCGCCCGCACCGGACCCGCCGCCGCGGCGGCCCCACGCACTTCGCACATTCCTAGGAGCACCTCCATGTCCACCAACCTGTCCAGGCGCGGTTTCATGGGCGCGGCGGGTATCGCCGGTCTCACCGTCGCCGGTCTGACGTCCCTCACGGCCTGCGGCAGCGGCGCCACCATCAGCAAGGGCGGGGCCAAGGCGTCGGCCAAGCTGAAGCTTCCGGCGTACGTCCCCGTGCAGACCGCCCCCGCCGACCTCGCGGGCAACGCGGCCGGACTCGACGCCACCTACCTGCGCTACCCGAAGCAGCTGACGAAGTCGGTGGCCAAGGCGCCCGGCGACGCCAGCCGCATCACCGCCCTCACCGAGACCTTCACCACCCCCGCACCGCCGCAGGCGAAGAACGCCTACTGGCAGGAGCTGAACAAGCGTCTCGGGGCGCGGTTCGACATGACGATCGTCGTCGACCAGGGCGTCGACGCCTACCTGACCAAGTTCAATGCCATGATGGCCAGCGGCGACATCCCCGACCTGGTCTGGTTCCCGCCCAACCAGGGCATCCAGCGGGTGCCCGAGCTGCTGGACGCCAAGTTCCACGACCTCACGCCGCACCTGTCCGGCGACGCCGTCAAGAAGTACCCCAACCTGGCGAACCTGCCGACCACCGCATGGAAGACCGCCGTGATCAACGGCAAGATCCGCGGCGTCACCGTCGCCTACGGCTCCATGGGCCAGGTCTACGTCGTCAACCAGGACTTCTGGAAGCCGGTCGGCGGCGCGGAGTTCACCAGCGCCGAGGACTTCCTCGCCAAGGGCAAGGAACTGCTCGACGCCAAGCGGAACAAGTACGTCCTGGAACCGCAGTACGTGAACCATGTCGGCATGTTCGCCCAGTGGTTCGGCGCCCCCGCGGGCTGGCGGCTGGAGGGCGGCAAGCTCACCCACATGTACGAGACCGAGGAGTACCAGGAGGCCCTGGCGTTCGGCCTGAAGGTGGCCGAGGCCGGTCTCTTCTGGCCCGACCCCAACCTCTCCACCACGATGGAGAAGATGGCCCAGGGTTCGCTCGGCGCGTACGTGCAGTCCTTCCCCAGCTTCCTGGTGGACGCCAAGACCTACGACTTCCCGTTCGGCGTCATCGTGCCGTTCGCCGCCACCTCCGGAGCGAAGCCGCGGTACAGCATGGGCTACGGCTCGGTCGGCTACACCGCCATCAACAAGAAGGCGGACGCCGAGCGGGTCGAGATGCTGCTCGGCGTGCTGGACTACCTGGCCGCGCCCTTCGGCACCGAGGAACGGCTCTTCCTCGACAACGGCATCGAGGGCACGCACTTCACCCGCACGAAGGACGGCGACGTGCAGCTCACCGACAAGGGCAACGCCGAGGCCGTCACCACCGCCATGCCGCTCGCCTTCCTGGCCGCCGGACCCGAGTACATCTACCTGCCGGGCAAGGCGGAGCTGGCCGGCCGCATCCACGGCTGGCAGCAGGAACTCCTCAAGATCAGCCAGTCGAGCCCGGTCAGCGGCCACTTCTCCGACACGTACACCCGCAAGGGCGCCTCGCTCACCACGGCCATGAGCGACGTCCAGAAGGACATCATCGCGGGCCGCAAGCCGATCTCCGCCTTCCAGGACGAGCTGCGCAAGTGGCGCTCCGGCGGCGGTGACAAGATGCGCGCCGAGTACGAGGCGTCGCTCGCCGGCAAGTAGCCCCGCCTCCCCAACGGCCCGCACCACCCGCACAGACAGAAGGGAACACCGTGTCAGATCTGCGCCTCGGCGTCATCGGGCTCGGCCTGCGCCGCTCCATCGCGACGTCCGCCCACCACCCCGGCAAGGGGTCGGCGATCACCGCCGTCTGCGACCTCGACCCCGAGGTGCGCCGCCGCGAGGCCGAGCGCTTCGGCACCGATCTCGCCGTCGAGGACTACAAGCTGCTCCTCGGCCGGGACGACATCGACGCGATCATCGTCGCCACCCCCGACGACACCCACGAGACGATCGCCATCGACGCGCTGCGCGCCGGCAAGGCGGTTTTCGTCGAGAAGCCGCTCGGCATCACCGTCGAGAGCTGCGACAACATCCTGCGCGCGGCGTACGAGACCGGCACCCGGCTGTACGTCGGACACAACATGCGTCACATGGGTGTCGTGCGCCTCATGCGCGACATCATCGCCCGCGGCGACATCGGCGAGCCGAAGACCGTGTGGGTACGGCACTTCGTCGGCTACGGCGGTGACTACTACTTCAAGGACTGGCACGCCGACCGGACCCGTACCACCGGCCTGCTGCTCCAGAAGGCCGCCCACGACATCGACGTCCTGCACTGGCTGGCGGGCGGCTACACCCGCCGCGTCAACGCGCTCGGCGATCTCCTCGTCTACGGCGATCTGCCGCGCCGCGAGCCGGACACCCCCCGCCCGGAGAACTGGCTGCGCGAGTTCGACTGGCCGCCGACGGACCGCAAGGACCTGCACCACATCGTGGACATCGAGGACGTCTCGGTGATGAACATGCAGCTCGACAACGGCGTCGTGGCCGCCTACCAGCAGTGCCACTTCACCCCGGACTACTGGCGGAACTACACGGTCATCGGCACCCGGGGCCGCCTGGAGAACTTCGGCGACGGTCCCGGAGACGAGGTCAGGGTCTGGAACACCGGCCCCAGCGGATACCGGCGCGAGGCCGA
The DNA here is from genome assembly GCF_042266885.1 of Streptomyces sp. NPDC056061. NCBI lineage: Bacteria > Bacillati > Actinomycetota > Actinomycetes > Kitasatosporales > Streptomycetaceae > Streptomyces > Streptomyces sp. NPDC056061. The sequence continues at coordinate 102,778 of NZ_JBHJWQ010000022.1, forward strand.
CATCACCTACCGGGTGCCGGACGCCGGAGGCTCGCACGGCGGCGGCGACACTCGGATCATGGAGGAGTTCTGCCGCTTCGTGCGCGACGGCGGTGTCACCGACACCTCGCCGGTCGCCGCGCGGATGAGCGTGGCCGCCGGGGTGCTCGCCACCCGTTCGCTGCGCGAGGGCGGCGCGCCGTACGACGTGCCGGCCCTCGCCCCGGAGCTGATCGCATACTTCGAGCGCGGCCAGGTCCGCTGACGGCGGCCCGCCGCCACAAGTCGCCCCGGGTCCGCGGGGACCGTCGTCCCACGACGCGGCCCCCCGGCTCGGGGCGATTGTTTTCAGCCATGCTCGGTGGGTAATCGGCGCCCTCGGGTTTGACGACGGCCCGACAGCGGTCGGGACCGGCGCGTGGGGCAGTCGGGCGAAATGTCGTGAATGGAGTGAGAGGTCCCGTATGGGGTGGTGGAATGTCGGTTCCGTAGGGTCGCCGATGCGCCGCCGTCGATCCGGGTGAGCTGTGATTTTGCGCCAACGGAACCCAATTGTGACCGAGTTCGAACGCATGGCCGGAACGTGGTCGGCATAATCGCGTCCATGTCGATCACGGGTGGGGAAGTCGTTGACCTGGGACGTGGCCTGTACGCCTGGCTCCCGCCGAAACGGGGCTGGGGGCTGGCCAACTGCGGCCTGCTCGTCTCGCCCCGCGGCGCGCTCTGGATCGACACCCCCTACGACACACTGCTGGCCGGCCAGTTCCTCGCCGAGTCCACCAGGCGGCTGCCCGACGGGGCCCGGATCGACCGGGTGATCGTCACGCACGCCAACGGCGACCACTTCTGGGGCGCCGGTGTGCTGCCGGACGCGGAGATCATCGCCACCCGGGAGGCCCGGGAGCACATCCATTACGAGCCGACGCCGAAGCAGCAGCACGCGCTCGTCACCGGCGGCGACCGGGAGTCCGCGCTCGGCGCCTACCTGGCACGCCACTTCGGCCCCTTCGACTGGTCGCGGACCGAGCCGGTGCACCCCACCACCTACTTCACCGGCGAGCTCGAACTCACCCTGGGGGAGTACCCGGTCCGGATCTCCGCCCTGCCGTCCGCGCACACCACAGGTGACCTGATGGTCCATCTGCCCGCGCAGGGCGCCGTGTTCAGCGGGGACGTCATCTTCTCCTCCAGCTCCGCGCAGCCGGGCGACCACCCGGTGCACTGGGCGGGCCCGCTGGACAACGTGATCGCCGCCTGCGAGCGGGTCCTGGACACCGGCGCCGAGATCATCGTTCCCGGGCACGGGCCGGTGCTCGACCGGGCCGGGGTGCGCGAACACATCGTCTACCTGGAGTACGTGCGCGAGCGCGCCCACGCCTTCCACACCGCGGGCGTGCCGGCCCTGGAGGCGGCCCGCCGCGTGATCGGTGAGGGCCGCTACCCGGAGCTGGGGCTTCCGGAGCGGTTGGTGGTGACCATCGGCAGCGAGTACCGGCACCTGGACGGTTCCGAACTGCCCGGTGTGCTTCAGGTGATGACCGATGTCGCCGTGGTCGCCCGGGAGGTCGAGGAATCCCGCGACCCGGGTGGTGCGGCGGAGCAGTGAGCACCACCCCCGCAGCGGCCCGCACCGGGGACCGGCTCCGCCCGGACCCCCGGCCGGGACGAAGACCGAACCGGCCGAAGACCGGTCCGACTACAGAAACGCGGTGACGGCATGGGATGGATCCTGGCGGTGATCGCCGCCGCGGCCGCCGTGGCGGCGGCCGTCCGCGCACAGAACGCGGCACGCTCGGAACAGCTGGCGCTGACCCGCGCCGAGGCCGCCGAACGGCAGGCGAAGGCCGCCGAGGCCCGTACCGCCGCCCTCACCGACGAGATCCGGCAACTCGCCCGGCGGCGCATACCCGCCGCCGCCCTCGCGCTCTCCCACCCCACCGCGCCGGTCCCCGGACTGCGGGAGGCGGCCGAGATCGACGGCGAGGCCGCCCGGCTGCTCACCGAGTCCGTACAGGCCGTCCGTACGGCGGTCGTCGAGGAGCGCGGCCGGGTGGACGCCGCGGCGCGTGCGGCGATGCGCGGCACCTCCGCCAAGATCCAGTCCCTGCTCAACCAGTCCCAGCAACTCCTCCACGAGCTCCAGCACGAGTACGACGACCCGCGGATCCTGCAACTGGACTTCCGCAACGAACTGGCGCTGCGGCGCACCCAGACCACCGCCGTGCTGTGCGACGCCTGGCCCGGGCTCGCCCGGCAGAACTCGCCGCTCGTCGAGATCGTGCTCGGTGCCCAGTCCCGCGTCGCCGGCTACGAACGGATCAAGGTCGCCAACCACCTGCGCGACGAACGGCTCGCGCTCGTCGCCCGCGCCGCCGAACCGCTCGCCATCGCGCTCGCCGAACTACTGGCCAATGCCACCGCGTACTCGCACCCGGACACCGACGTCCACGTGACGATCCAGCAGAGCGGTGGGCGCGGCGCGTTCCTGGTCGTCGACGACGGCGGCATCGGCATGGACGACGACGCGCTGGCCCGGGCCCGCGCCCTGCTGGCCGGTCCGTCCGAAGTGCTGCTGACCGAGCTGGGCGACCCGCCGCAGACCGGCTTCGCCGTCGTCGGCCGGCTCGTGGCCCAGTACGGATTCGACTGCCACATCGAGGCATCCCCGTTCGGCGGCATGCGCACGATGCTCCGGGTCCCGGCCCATCTGCTGATCGTGCTGGAGGACGAGCGCACCCTGTCCGTGCTCGCCCCCGCACCCGTCCGGGCACTCGGCACGACGCCCGCCCCCGCGGCGGCGTCCGCGGCCCCGCCCGCCGGAGTCGCCGAGTCCGGCCCCGCCGACCGGGCACCGGCGGCAGCGCGGCCCGAGGCCGCGGCGCGTGCCGAGGAGGCGGCCCCCCGGGCCGCGGCCGTTCCCGGGCCCGCCCCCGCCGCCGACCCGTCCACCGGGCTCCCGACCCGGCGGCGCCGCACGCCCCGTCCCGCCCCGGCCCGGACACCGGCCGCCGCGTCCGCCGGCCCGGACCGCGACCGGGTGTCCCGCACACCGGAGCAGGCGGAGGCTTCCTGGGCGGCCCTGCAACAGGGCACCCTCAACGGCAGGAGCGTCGTCCGGCGCCCCGCCGCACCGGCACCGGACGACCAGGACCACCACAACCGCCAGGACGAGCAAGGAGACGAGACGTGAGCGCCCCCACCCCCACCACAGGTGACCTCGCATGGGTGCTGACCCCCCTGCTGGAACTCCCCGGGGTCCAGCACGCCGTGGTCGCCACCGGTGACGGCCTCGTCGAGGGCGCGTCCCCCGACCTGGACCGGGCCTCCGGCGAGCGGGTCGCCGCCATGACTGCCACGCTGCACGCCGCGGCCCGCGCCTTCACCACGGCCTTCACCGACGTCGAGGCCCCCGGCCTGGCGCAGACCGTCGTCGAGTCCGACCAGGGCTTCGCCATCGTCGTGCCGGCCGGGAACAACACCACGCTCGCCCTGTTCGCGGAACCCGGGGCCAAGCTCGGTGACATCGCCTACCAGATGCAGGTACAGGTCACCGCCCTGACCCGGGCGATGAACGCCCCCGCCCGCCAACCGGACAGCGCCGCCCGGCCGTGACCGCCGGCCGAGGACGCCGCCTGATACCCGCCTACCTGGTCACCGGTGGCCGGTCCCGGCCCGCCGGCCGCGCGCTCGACCGGCTGGCCGTGCTGGTGCGCACCGACACGGACCTGCCGCCGGACACCGGTTCGGAGCAGCGCAGACTCTGCGAACTGCTCGAACCGGGCGCGCTCACCGTCGTCGAATGCGCGGCCCATCTGGACCTTCCGGTGAGCGCGACCGTCTTCCTGGCCACGGACCTCGCGGCCGCCGGACATCTGCACACCCGACCGCCCATCCCCAGCGCCGGGGAGATCGACCGGTCGCTCGTCGAGAGGCTGCTCGTTGGACTCCGCTCCCTCCACTGACCGCGTCGGCGTCGGGTACCTCCCGCCCGCCGCCCGGACCCTGATGAAGATCGTCGTCACGGGTCCGTTCGGCGTGGGCAAGACCACCCTGATCCGCACGCTGTCGGAGATCGCCACGCTCCACACCGAAGAGGCGATGACCCAGTCCAGCACCCGGTTCGACGACACCGCGGGCCTGCCGGACAAGACCACGACCACCGTGGCCGTCGACTTCGGCCGGCTCACCGTCCTCGACGACCTGGTGCTCTACCTGTTCGGCACCCCGGGCCAGCAGCGGTTCCTCCCGCTCTGGGAGGACATCGCCCGTGGCGCGCTCGGCGCGCTCGTCCTGGTGGACACCCGCAGGCTCGCCGACTCCTTCGCCGTCATGGACATGGTCGAGGAGCAGGGGCTGCCGTACGCGGTCGCCGTCAACCGCTTCCCCGACGCCCCCGCCCACAGCGACGAGGTCCTGCGCAAACACCTCGACCTCGCCCCCGAGACCCCGCTGGTGCAGTGCGACGCCCGTGAGCGCCGCGGCAGCATCGACGCGCTGATCGCGCTGGCCGAACACGTGCTGACCGGCCTGCCCCGGCCCGAGGACCCGTCATGACACCGCTCGTACCGCCCCCGCAGCCCCTCGCGCTGTACGGCCCGGACTTCGCCGCCGACCCGCGCGGCCACTACCGGCGCCTGCGCGAGCACGGCCCGCTGGCCCCCGTCCGGCTCGCCCCCGGCATCGACGCCCTCCTGGTCACCGACTACCAGGCCGCCGTCGACCTGCTGCGCGACACCCACACCTTCACCAAGGACCCGCGCGCCTGGCAGGCCACCGTCCCCGACGACTCACCGGTCCTGCCGATGCTCGGCTACCGGCCGACCGCGCTGTTCAGCGACGGAGAGGTGCACGCCCGCTACCGCCGGGCCATCAACGACGGCCTCGCCCTGATCGAGCCGCACGTCCTGCGGGCCGAGGTCGCCCGGGTCGCCCAGCGGCTCATCGGCGAGTTCGCCGCCACCGGCAGGGGCGACCTGATCGCCCAGTACGCCCGACGTCTCCCGCTGCACGTCTTCGCCACCTGGTTCGGCGTGCCGGCGGGCGACGCGGAACGCATCGTCAACGGCATCGCCGGCATGTTCAACTCGGCCGAGGACGCCACCACCGCCTACGCCGACTTCGTGCAGGTCGTCACGGAACTGGTAGCGGCCCGGCGCGCCCGGCCGCGCCGCGACCTGACCTCCTACCTCCTCGCCCATCCGGCGGGCCTCGACAACGACGAGACCGTGCGTCAGATCACACTGATCATGAGTGCGGGCCACGACCCGACGACCAACCTGATCGGCAACGCCCTGCTGCACATGCTCACCGACGCCCGCTACGCGGGCTCGCTGCACGGTGGCGCGATGACGGCGCATCAGGCGATTGACGAAGTGCTCTGGCAGGACCCGCCACTGGCCAACCTCGCGGCCCACTACCCGCGCCACGACACGGAGTTCCACGGCGTCCGGCTGCGCGCCGGGCAACTGCTCCTGGTCTCCTACGCGGCGGCCAACACCCAGGCCGAGCCCGGCTCCTCGGCCCCCGGGACCCGCTCCGGGTCCAGTGCCCACCTCGCCTGGTCGGCGGGCCCGCACCGGTGCCCGGCCAAGCAGCCCGCGCTGCTCATCGCCATGACCGCGATCGAGCAGCTCACCAGCCAGTTGTGCGACACCGAACTGGACGTGCCGGTCGACCGGCTGGCCTGGCGACCCGGACCCTTCCATCGAGCCCTGGCCCGCCTTCCGGTACGTTTCACTCCGGTCGACATGAGTGCGACATCGGGCCCGGACGAGGCCGCAACGGACCTTCAGGACGGCGCGGCGGCGGTGCCGATCGGCCCGTGAACCGTGTCGGTGGTACGCCGAACGGGTGAGGGACGAGAGAATTGCCCGATGAACAGCGAGCGCAGCGGGCGCAACGCCGACCGAAGCACAGACGGGGTGGTCCGGTGAGCAGATATGACAGGTACGACGTCACGGACGAGCAGTGGGAGGGGCTTGCCCAGGTCGTGCCGCTGCGCAGCCGCGACGCGTGGCCGTCCCGGGTCGACCACCGCACGGTTCCCGACAAGATGCCGGAGGCCGAACAGCGGCGCCTCGTGGTGCTCCGGGTCCAGGTCTTCGCGGACGCGCGGGAGGTGGCGGAGTACCTGGTCGCGCAGGTCCCGGTGCTGCTCGATCTGACCAGCGCCGAATCGGACGTGGCCAAGCGCATCCTGGACTTCACCAGTGGGGTCGTCTTCGGGCTCGGCAGCGGTATGCACCGGGTCGACCGGAACGTCTTCCTGCTGTCCCCGGTCGGCATGGAGGTCGAGGGAGCCGCCGCGGCGGCGGGGATTCCCGGCTCGTGACAGGGTCGCCGCGCCGGGGTGGTTCGTCCGTCGGCCCGGGTGCCGACCGGACGCGGGGGCCGGATGTCCGTCGGTGTTCCGCCGGGATCCGGAGCACGATCGGGCCGGGCGGGAAGGGTCTCCGCGGGCGGGGGAGCGCCGCCCATTCCGGATCGCCGGAGCGGGCGTAGCCCGATCGTAGGAAGGTCGTTCAGGCGGAACGGTTCTCCTGCCCCCGTCCGCGTACCGTCCGCCCATGACCGCACTCCTCCCGGGGGCCGACGCCGCACTGCCCTCCTCCGGTACGCCGACCCGTGCGGCGGGCCCGCCGATCTCCGCAGTCCGCGTCCGTGCCGAGGAGCCCGTCCGTGCTCCGGACCCGCTCCGTGCCACCGGGCCCGTCCGCCGGGCCGGACCTGTCGTCACCGAACTGCGGCTGTCCGCCTTCGCCTCGCATCGCGGCGCCGCGTTCTCCCTCGGCCCGGTCACGTTCTTCACCGGCCCCGGCGGCAGCGGCAAGTCGAGCGCGCTGCGGGCGTACGAGGCGCTGGCCCGGCTGGGCGGCGGGGAATCCCTCGCCGAGGTGTTCCCGGATCCGGTGGGCTGTGTGCCGGAGGGCGCCGCGGCCGATGCGCAGGGCCGGCGCGGGTTCCGGATCGGCTGCACGACCGACGGACCGGCGGGGCCGGTGCGGCTCGACGTCGCCGTGCAGGCGGAACCGACCCTCCGAATCGTCGGTGAACGTCTCACCGGCGGCGGCGAGACCCTGCTCGCCACCGCCTTGCGCGACCCGGGACGGCCGATGGTCCAGGCCGCCTGGCACACCGGCGGAACGGTTCCGGTCACCCGGGCCCCGCTGCCCGACGACCGGCTCGGAACGTCCTTGCTGCCGTTGCGCGTGGCGGGCAGGACCGCGGGACAGTTACAGGTCCTGGCCGCCGCGGAGCAGACGGTGGTGGCCCTGAGGTCGGTCTTCCCCTGCGCGCCGCAGCCGTCGCGGATGCGCGCCCCGGTGCCGGCGGGTGACGACCGGCTCCGCCGGGGCTGCGGCAACCTCGCGGCCGTGCTGGAACGCACGCGCGCCGACTGCTCCCGGCGGCACGCCCGACTGGTCGCCGCCGCCCACGCGGGCTGCGCCGGACCGGTCACCGCGCTGGGGGTGGAGCGGACGGCGGACGGGCTGCTGCGCGCGACGGTCGGGCGCGGGCCGGGCCGCACCACACCGCTCGACCGCCTGGGCGACAGCGAACTGAGGTATCTCGCGCATGCCCTGGTGCTGCTCGTCGGCCCCGGGGTGCTGGCGGTGGATGCCGCGGGAGAGGTGCCGTCGGCCATGCAGACCCTCACCGTGCTGGCCGACGGCTTCGACCGCGACCTGGACGGGCGGCAGGTGCGCGGGTTGTTGGAACTCGCGGTCACGGTCGCGGCAGCCGGGCACATCGGGCTGGTGGGCACGGTCACGGAACGCGGTGCTGAGGGGGCCCGGGAGACGGCCGGGGCGACGGTGGTAGACCTGGAGCGGTGACAGAACTTGATGTACGAGCCCTGCAGCAGCGACTCGCCGCGTTCGCGGCCGCACGTGGCTGGGAGAAGTACCACACCCCGAAGAACCTGGCGACGGCCTTGAGCGTCGAGGCGTCCGAACTCGTCGAGATCTTCCAGTGGCTGACTCCGGACGAGTCGGCGCGGGTGATGGAGGACGCCGAAACGGCCCACCGGGTGGCGGACGAGGTCGCGGACGTCCTCGCCTATCTGCTGCAATTCTGCGAGGTGTTGGGGATCGACGCGCCGACGGCACTGGCGGAGAAGATCGACCGGAACGAGGTCCGCTTCCCGGTCCCGGAGCGTCCGGAGGGCGACGAGGCCCGGCATCGTCACTCTTCGGAGTGATCAACTTGTGCACAGTTGAATTCCTGTCCACAGATTTCCGAATTCCCCTGGCTTTCCGGTACCGGTGCCCTCACTGTGGGTAATGGATGAGTTGAGCGGCTTTTCGTACGGATGGGGGTAACGCATGGAAGCGGAGAGGCTTGTCGGAGTCAGTCGGCGTGCGCTGGCACAGAGCCGGGGCACACCGGACACCATCGCCGAGGCATGGCAGGCCCAGGTGCTCGCCCAGGCGATCGGCAGCAGGCTGGCGGTGGACGGTCCCAAGGAGTTACGGGGCGAGGCGCGCGGGCTCAGCGAGATCGGCGGGAGGAGTGGCGGGCCGCTGGACCATCCGGTGGCACGGGCCCAGGTGGCGCGGGCCGCGCAGCTCTCCGCGCTCGCCGAGCCTCGGACGACGTTGACCGGGCTGGGCACCTTGCTCGGAGAGGTCGGGATGGCACTGGTCAAAGTGGCCTGCGAGACCGACGAACAGGCGCTCTACTGGCAGTGCATGGAGGCGATCGACGCGGCCGACGAGTCGATGGACCGGGTACACGGAATGCTGCGGCGCCTCGACGAACAGGAGCGCGAACGGCAGCAGGATCTGGAGCGCGGCCGGGAGCGGGACGGCCCGTACGGCGAGATCCGCGGTTCGGCAGGTTCGGCGGCGGGCCGGTCCTGATCCTTCGGGGCTCCGTGCCGGTGCGGACCGTGACCGACTGGAGCATCGTGGCCGCGCGGATTTCCGCGAACGGCCCGCACGGTCCGTGGGCGGCCGGGGCCGGGAAGCGCGGGGTGCGCGGTGAGGACCGGACGGGTCCCGGCACCGGGCCGGTGGTGGCCCGGGGGAAGGAGGCGGGGAGGAACGACCGGCGTCCATAGGTGCAGGATGGACGCATGGATCTTCGAATCTTCACCGAGCCCCAGCAAGGGGCCGACTACGACACCCTGCTCACCGTCGCCAAGGCGGCCGAGGACCTCGGCTTCGACGCCTTCTACCGTTCCGACCACTACCTCCGCATGGGACCGGGGGACGGCCTGCCCGGCCCGACCGACGCCTGGATCACCCTGGCCGGGCTGGCACGGGAGACCAAGCGGATCCGTCTCGGCACACTGATGACGGCGGGGACCTTCCGACTCCCCGGCGTGCTCGCCATCCAGGTCGCACAGGTCGACCGGATGTCCGGCGGGCGCGTCGAGCTCGGACTGGGCGCGGGCTGGTTCGAGGAGGAGCACAAGGCCTATGGCATCCCGTTCCCGAAGGAGAAGTTCGGCAGGCTGGAGGAGCAGCTGGAGATCGTCACCGGGCTGTGGGCGACCGAGATCGGCAAGAAGTTCGACTTCGACGGCACCTACTACCAGCTGACCGACTCGCCCGCCCTGCCCAAGCCCGCGCAGACCAAGGTGCCGATCCTGATCGGTGGCCACGGAGCGACACGTACACCGAGGCTGGCCGCGAAGTACGCGGACGAGTTCAACATCCCCTTCGCGTCGCTGGAGGACAGTGAGAAGCAGTTCGGGCGGGTCAGGGAGGCGGCCCGTGCGGCCGGCCGCGAGCCGGACGACCTGACGTACTCCAACGCGTTGGTCGTCTGCGTCGGCAAGAACGACGCCGAGGTGGCACGCCGCGCCTCCGTCATCGGCCGTGAGGTGGAGGAGCTGAAGGCGAACGGGCTCGCAGGTTCGCCGGCGGAGGTGGTCGACAAGATCGGCCGGTACGGTGCGATCGGGGCGTCGCGCATCTATCTCCAGGTCCTGGACCTGGAGGACCTGGAGCACCTGGAGCTGATCTCGTCCCAGGTCCAGCCCCAGCTCGGCTGAGTGCCCGTCGGGTGACCTCCGACCGGGCGGACCCGCTCCGGTCCTTCCGCCCGGGGCGGCGTGCGGGCCACCCGGTCACGGCTCCGGTCCTGCGGAGCGCGGGCCACCGGTCACGGGCGCGACCCGGATCGGAGACCCGGTTCAGAAACCCGGCGAGGAACCCGGCCGGGAACCCGGCTCACCAGGGAGGTATCCGTGCGGTTCGCCCGTCCGTCCGAGGGGACTCCCGCCCGTGCGCTCGGCGACGCGCTCGCCCGGGAGGCGGTGCTGCTCGACGGCGGTCTCTCCAACCAGTTGGAGGCCCAGGGCTGCGACCTGTCCGACGCGCTGTGGTCGGCCCGGCTGCTCGCGGAGGGACCGGAGCGGATCGAGGCGGCGCACACGGCCTATGTGCGGGCGGGCGCACAGGTGCTCATCACGGCGAGCTACCAGGCGACCTTCGAGGGGTTCGGGCGACGGGGCATCGGCCGGGCCGGAGCGGCGGAGCTGCTGGCCCGCAGTGTGCGGCTGGCCCGGCGGGCCGCGGGCGGGGCGGGACGGGACGTCTGGGTCGCGGCATCGGTCGGCCCGTACGGGGCGATGCTGGCGGACGGCAGCGAGTACCGGGGACGGTACGGGCTCTCCGTCCGGGCACTGGAGCGGTTCCACCGGCCGCGCGTCGAGGCCCTGGCCGCGGCCGGGCCCGATGTGCTGGCGCTGGAGACGGTGCCGGACGTCGACGAGGCCGCGGCGATGCTGCGCGCGGTCGAGGGATGCGGGCTGCCCGTCTGGCTCTCGTACAACGTGGCGGGGGACCGAACCAGGGCGGGGCAGCCGCTGGAGACGGCCTTCGCCCTGGCGGCGGGGCACGGACAGGTGCTCGCCGTCGGGGTGAACTGCTGCGATCCGGCGGACGTGGACCGGGCCGTGCGGGTGGCGGCCGGGACGACCGGGAAGCCGGTCGTCGTCTACCCCAACAGCGGTGAACGGTGGGACTCCGGGGAACGGCGGTGGGCGGGCGGTGCCACGTTCGACCCCACAAGGGCGCGGGCATGGTGCGATGCCGGGGCCCGGCTGGTGGGCGGCTGCTGCCGGGTCGGCCCGGACACCGTCGCGTCACTCGCCGAAGTGCTCGGCGGATCGGCGAAGGCCGGGGAGGACACGGAGGGAAAGGGGGATGCGGAGGGGGAGGAGGAAAGAACGGAAGGAGGGCCGGCCGCAACGGGCGAGGGCCGCGACCACAGGTGAAAATGCTTGGTGGCGGATGAGCTGACCGGACCATACTCGGACACGTGTTCCTGACGATCAGTACCACCGGCAACCCGGAACGTCCCGCGACCGACCTCGGCTTTCTGCTGCACAAGCATCCCGACAGGGCGCAGGCGTTCTCCACCTCGCACGGCGTGGCGCATGTCTTCTATCCCGAGGCATCCGCCGAGCGCTGCACCGCGGCGCTCCTGCTGGAGGTCGATCCCGTGGCGCTGGTGCGACGGAGCAAGGGCAAGGGCCGGGGCGGAGCCCCTGACGCGGCGCTCGCACAGTACGTCAACGACCGCCCGTACGCGGCGTCGTCGTTGCTCTCCGTGGCGATGAGCACCGTCTTCAAGTCCGCGCTGAACGGGGTGTGCCGGGCGCTGCCGGAGCGTGCGCAGGAGCCGCTTCCGCTGCGGATCGAGGTACCCGCGCTCCCCGCGCGCGGTGGTGCGGAACTGGTGCGGCGGATCTTCGGCCCGCTCGGCTGGACGGGCGTGGAGGCGGTGGCCGTACCGCTGGACGAGCGGTTCCCGGAGTGGGGTGACTCGCGCTACGTACGGCTGGTGCTGGAGGGGGAGCTGCGGCTCGCGGACGCGTTGCGGCAGCTGTACGTCCTGCTGCCGGTGCTCGACGACGCGAAGCACTACTGGGTCGCTCCGGACGAGGTGGACAAGTTGCTGCGGGCGGGCGAGGGCTGGCTGGCCGGCCACCCCGAACAGAAGCTGATCACCAGCCGCTACCTGTCCCGGCGGTGGGGCCTGACCCGTCAGGCGGCGCAGCGGCTCGAACTGGTGCGGCTCGCCGAATCGGACGACCTCGACGTCGACAGCGTCGACAACGCGGTCGACGAGACCACGGACACCGAGGAGAGGCCGGTGCCGCTCGCCGAGCAGCGGCGTGCCGCGATCCTGGCGGCGCTGCGCGCGGCCGGGGCGCACCGGGTGCTGGACCTCGGCTGCGGCCAGGGCCAGTTGGTGCAGGCCCTGCTCAAGGACGCGGCCTTCACGGAAGTCGTCGGAGTCGACGTCTCCATGCGGGCCCTGACGATCGCGGCGCGCCGCCTGAAGCTGGACCGGATGGGCGAGCTCCAGGCCCGGCGGGTCACCCTTCAGCAGGGGTCGCTGACCTACACCGACAAGCGGCTCAAGGGGTACGACGCGGCCGTGCTCAGCGAGGTCGTCGAACACCTCGACCTGCCGCGGCTGCCCGCGCTGGAGTACGCCGTATTCGGTGCGGCCCGCCCGCGGACCGTCGTCGTGACGACACCCAACGTCGAGTACAACGTCCGCTGGGAGACCCTGCCGGCCGGACACGTGCGTCACGGCGACCACCGTTTCGAGTGGGCACGGGCCGAGTTCCGCGACTGGGCCCGGGAAGTGGCGGACCGGCACGGGTACGGCGTGGAGTTCCTGCCGGTCGGGCCGGACGACCCGGAGGTCGGGCCGCCCACCCAGATGGCCGTGTTCACGAAGACCGCCGCCGACAACACCGCGCACCGGACCGAGAAGGACAACACCGCGCACCGGACCGAGAAGGACGACGCCGCGCACCCGACCGAGAAGAAGGGGGAAGCCGCATGACCGGTACCGCCCGCACCCTGCCCGTCACCGACCTCTCCCTCGTCGTGCTCATCGGGGCCAGCGGCTCCGGCAAGTCCACCTTCGCCCGCAGGCACTTCAAGCCGACACAGGTGATTTCCTCGGACTTCTGCCGCGGCCTGGTCGCCGACGACGAGAACGACCAGAGCGCCAGCCGGGACGCCTTCGACATCCTGCACGTGATCGCCGGCAAGCGGCTCGCCGCCGGCCGGCTGACCGTGGTGGATGCCACGAACGTCCAGTCCGAGGGCCGCAAGCAGCTGGTCCAGCTGGCCCGGAGCCACGACGTGCTGCCCATAGCGATCGTCCTCGACCTGCCCGAGGAGGTCTGCCTGGCACGCAACGCGGCCCGTCCGGACCGTGCCGACATGCCGCGCCACGTCGTCCGGCGCCACCGCGGCGAACTGCGCCGTTCGCTGCGCGCCCTGGAGCGCGAGGGCTTCCGCAAGGTGCACGTCCTGCGCAGCGAGGAGGAGGTGGAGCGCGCCGAGGTCGTGCTGGAGCGCCGCTACAACGACCTGCGCCACCTCACCGGCCCCTTCGACATCATCGGTGACATCCACGGCTGCAGCTCCGAGCTGGAGACGCTGCTCGGCAGGCTCGGCTACGTCGACGGCGCGCACCCCGACGGGCGCACCGCGGTCTTCGTCGGCGACCTCGTCGACCGGGGGCCCGACAGCCCCGGCGTACTGCGCCGCGTCATGTCCATGGTGTACGCGGGCAATGCGCTGTGCGTACCGGGCAACCACGAGAACAAGCTCGGGCGGTACCTCAAGGGCCGCACGGTGCGGCCCACCCACGGACTCGCCGAGACCATCGAGCAGCTCGACCGGGAGGACGAGAAGGACCCGGAGTTCCGTGCGCGGGTACGGGAGTTCATCGACGGGCTCGTCAGTCACTACGTACTGGACGGGGGCGCGCTCGTCGTCTGCCACGCCGGGCTGCCCGAGAAGTACCACGGCCGCACCTCCGGGCGGGTCCGCTCGCACGCGTTGTACGGGGAGACCACGGGGGAGACCGACGAGTTCGGCCTGCCCGTGCGCCACCCGTGGGCGGAGGAGTACCGGGGCCGTGCCGCCGTGGTCTACGGCCACACCCCGGTGCCCAACACCTCCTGGGTCAACAACACCATCTGCCTGGACACCGGCGCGGTCTTCGGCGGGAGGATGACCGCGCTGCGCTGGCCGGAGCGCGAGATCGTCGACGTGCCGGCCGAGCGGGTCTGGTACGAGCCGGTCAAGCCGCTGGTCACCGAGGCGCCCGGGGGCCGGGAGGGCCGACCGCTGGACCTCGCCGATGTGCACGGCCGCCGGATCGTGGAGACCCGGCACATGGGGCGCGTCGCGGTCCGCGAGGAGAACGCCGCGGCGGCGCTCGAAGTCATGAGCCGGTTCGCCGTCGATCCCCGGCTGCTCGGCTACCTCCCGCCGACCATGGCACCCACCGCCACCTCGCGCGAGGACGGCTACCTGGAGCACCCGGCCGAGGCATTCGCCCAGTACCGGGCGGACGGGATCGCCCGGGTGGTGTGCGAGGAGAAGCACATGGGCTCGCGCGCGGTGGCCCTGGTCTGCCGGGACGCCGACGCCGCCCGTGAACGTTTCGGCGTGGGCGATGCCTCCCGCGGGGGTGCCGAGGGAGGCCCGACCGGGGCGCTGTACACCCGCACCGGGCGACCGTTCCTCGACGACGCCGCACTCACCGAGGTGATCCTCGGCAGGCTGCGCACCGCCGTCACCGCCGCCGGGCTCTGGGAGGAGTGGGACACCGACTGGGTGCTGCTCGACGCCGAACTGATGCCGTGGTCCCTCAAGGCGTCCGGACTGCTGCGCACGCAGTACGCGGCGGTCGGTGCCGCGTCGGGCGCCGTCCTCCCGGCAGCCGGTGCCGCCCTCGCGGCGGCGGCCTCCCGCGGGGTGGACGTGACCGCCCTCGCCGACCGCCGACGGGAGCGGGCCGAGGACGCGGCCGCGTTCACCGAGGCGTACCGCCGCTACTGCTGGACCACCCGGGGGCTGGACGGGGTGCGGCTCGCCCCGTTCCAGATCCTCGCCGTGCGGGGCCGCTCGCTGGCCCCCGTGCCGCACGACGAGCAGCTTGCCTGGATCGACCGGCTGGTCGAGCACGACCCGACCGGGCTGCTCCAGGTCACCCGACGGCTCGTCGTCGACACCGGGGACGAGGAATCGGTGCGCGCCGGCATCGACTGGTGGCTGGAGCTGACCGGACGCGGCGGCGAGGGCATGGTCGTCAAACCGCTCGCCGCACTCGTCCGGGACGGCAAGGGGCGGCTCGTCCAGCCGGGCATCAAGGTGCGCGGCCGGGAGTACCTCCGCATCATCTACGGCCCGGAGTACACCCGGCCGGAGAACCTGGAGCGGCTGCGCGGCCGGTTCCTCGGCCACAAGCGGTCGCTGGCGCTGCGGGAGTACGCGCTCGGGCTCGAAGCGCTGGACCGGCTGGCCGGCGGGGAGCCGCTGTGGCGGGTCCACGAGGCGGTGTTCGCGGTGCTGGCCCTGGAGTCGGAGCCCGTCGACCCCCGGCTGTAGGCCACGTCCTCGCACCACCGTCCGCCGTGACCGGCAGGGGGTACCGGAGGCCGCTCCTCGCGGGCGGACACCGCCGGCCACGGCGCCGGGCACGCCGCGCGGCGGAGTACGGCACCGGCGGGCCGCCCGTCGGAACCGGGGGCGATCCACCGGCGCCGACGGGCGGGGCCGCCGCGCCACCGGAAACGCGGGGGCGATGAGCCGGGTGAACGGTGCTCGGCATGGTGAGGATGGAGACATGGGATTCCACGTCGACTCCGAGACCGGGCGGCTGCGCCGCGTCATCCTGCACCGACCGGATCTGGAACTGAAGCGGCTCACACCCGGCAACAAGGACGCGCTCCTCTTCGACGACGTTCTCTGGGTGCGCAGGGCCCGCCAGGAGCACGACGGTTTCGCCGACGTGCTGCGCGACCGCGGGGTGGAGGTGCACCTCTTCGGCGACCTGCTGCGCGAGTCGCTGGAGATCCCGGTGGCCAGACGCCTCGTCCTGGACCGGGTCTTCGACGAGAAGGAGTACGGGCCGCTCGCCACCGAGCCCCTGCGGGCAGCGTTCGAGGAGCTGCCGGCGGCCGAGCTGACCGAGGCGCTGGTCGGCGGGATGACCAAGCGGGAGTTCCTGGAGCGGCACACCGAACCGACCTCCGTCCGGTTCCACGTCATGGATCTCGACGATTTCCTGCTCG
This sequence comes from Streptomyces sp. NPDC056061, assembly GCF_042266885.1. Lineage (NCBI taxonomy): Bacteria > Bacillati > Actinomycetota > Actinomycetes > Kitasatosporales > Streptomycetaceae > Streptomyces > Streptomyces sp. NPDC056061. Next base: position 118,823 of record NZ_JBHJWQ010000022.1, read on the forward strand.
ACCCGCTGCCGAACCACCTCTTCACCCGGGACACCTCGGCCTGGATATACGACGGGGTGTCCATCAACGCGATGCGCTGGCCGGCCCGGCAGCGCGAGACCGTCCACTTCGAGGCGATCTACCGTCACCACCCGCTCTTCACCGGTCCCGAGGCGGGCGCCTTCCACCACTGGTCGGAGGGGCAGGACGACTACCCGTCCACCATCGAGGGCGGTGACGTACTGGTCATCGGCAACGGCGCCGTCCTCATCGGAATGAGCGAGCGCACCACCCCGCAGGCCGTGGAGATGCTGGCCCGCGGGTTGTTCGGGACGGGGTCGGCGCGCACGATCGTGGCGCTCGACATGCCCAAGCGCCGGGCGCTCATGCACCTCGACACAGTCATGACGATGGTCGACGGCGACACGTTCACCAAGTACGCGGGCCTGGGCATGCTCCGCTCGTACACCATCGAACCGGGGGACGGGCCGAGGGATCTGAAGGTCACCGACCACCCGCCCGAGCACATGCACCGGGCGATCGCGCACGCCCTGGGGCTGGACGAGATCCGGGTGCTCACCGCCGTCCAGGACGTGCACGCCGCCCAGCGCGAGCAGTGGGACGACGGATGCAACGTGCTGGCCGTGGAGCCGGGGGTCGTCGTCGCGTACGAGCGCAACGTCACCACCAACACCCACCTGCGCAAGGAGGGCATCGAGGTCATCGAGATCCGGGGCAGCGAGCTGGGCCGGGGCCGGGGCGGCCCCCGGTGCATGAGCTGTCCCGTGGAGCGCGACGCCGTGTCGTAGGGCCCGATCCGCCGGACGTACCGCCGCACCGCCGCGCACGAGGTGCCGTGCGCGGCGGTGCGAACAGGCGCTGTATAGTGATGCATTCTTTCGTATAGACTTTCATCGTTGCTGTACGTCCGACCGTCGCCGCACCCAGGAGCTGTCCCATGGCCATAGACCTCGCAGGCCGCCACTTCCTCAAGGAGCTGGACTTCACGGCCGAGGAGTTCCGCGGCCTGATCGACCTCGCGGCCGCACTCAAGGCCGCGAAGAAGGCCGGGACCGAGGAGCAGCGACTGCGCGGCAGGAACATCGCGCTGATCTTCGAGAAGACCTCGACCCGTACCCGCTGCGCCTTCGAGGTGGCCGCCGCCGACCAGGGCGCTTCCACGACCTACCTCGACCCTTCCGGTTCCCAGATGGGACACAAGGAATCGGTGAAGGACACCGCGCGCGTCCTCGGTCGGATGTTCGATGGCATCGAGTACCGGGGCGACAGCCAGGCGGCTGTCGAGGAGCTCGCCGCCCACGGCGGCGTACCCGTCTTCAACGGGCTCACCGACGACTGGCACCCGACCCAGATGCTCGCCGACGTCCTCACCATGACCGAGCACTGCGACAAGCCGCTGGACCGGATCGCCTTCGCCTATCTCGGCGACGCCCGCTTCAACATGGGCAACTCCTACCTGGTCACGGGCGCCCTGCTGGGCATGGACGTGAGGATCGTCGCGCCGAAGGCGTACTGGCCGGCCGACGCGATCGTCGGCGAGGCCCGCAGGCTGGCCGAGACGAGCGGGGCGAGGATCACCTTCACCGAGGACATCGCCGAGGGGGTCGCGGGTGCGGACTTCGTCGCCACCGACGTCTGGGTCTCCATGGGCGAGGCCAAGGAGGTCTGGGCCGAGCGGATCGAGGCCCTCGCGCCGTACGCGGTGACCATGGACGTCCTGCACGCCACGGGCAACCCGGACGTGAAGTTCCTGCACTGCCTTCCGGCCTTCCATGACCTGGGCACCGCGGTCGGGCGGGAGGTCGAGGCGGCCCACGGGCTGACCGAGCTGGAAGTCACCGACGAGGTCTTCGAGTCCGCGCATTCGGTCGTCTTCGACGAGGCCGAGAACCGGATGCACACGATCAAGGCGATCCTGGTGGCCACGCTCGCCGCCCCGGCGACCGCGAGCGTCTGACCGCGAGCGGCCGGCGGGGAATGCCGACCGCGAACGTCCGACTGCGAGTGGCCGACGGCGTGATCGGGCGGCTGACCGTGTGACCGGGCGGCCGTCGGGGTGAACTCGCGTGCGGCCGTGCCGTTCCGCGCCGCACGGTGGGGTTCGGGCTCGCACGCTCGAACCCCACTCCCGCGTGCGGCCCGTCGGCCGCGTCCCACCCGTGGGTGCCACGGGGCACGGCCGGGAGCCGCGCCTCCGGCGCCCCGCAGCTCCGAGTTCCCCCGGACCCCATCGCCCAGCCCCCGACCGCTCCCGGTCCCGACCGTTCCCGGTCCCGACCGTTCCCGGAACAGCGTCGTCCGGAAGCATCGATCCGCAAGCCCCGCCTCCCGGAGCCCCCCACGGGCCCGAGTCGCACTCCCCCCACATGCTCCACCAGAGATGAGAACGCCCCGTGAGTCCGCTGCGACCGTCGAACCGCCCGAACCCGTCCGGTCCGCGCGTCAAGAACCCCCACCAGCTGATCGCCGAGTCCGGCGCCGACCTGGAGGGACACGGCCTCAAGCGCACCATGGGCCTCTTCCAGCTCGTGTGCTTCGGCATCGGCGCCGTCGTCGGCACCGGCATCTTCGTCGGCCTCTCCGACAGCGTCTCCGAGGCGGGCCCGGCCGTCGTGCTGTCCTTCGTCCTCGCCGCGATCACCTGCGTCTTCACCGCCTTCTCCTTCGCCGAGCTCGGCAGCGCGATCCCGGTGTCCGGCAGTTCGTACTCCTTCGCCTACGCGACCCTCGGCGAGCGCATCGCGTTCCTCGTCGGCTGGTGCCTGCTGCTGGAGTACGGGGTCTCGGTCTCCGCGGTCGCCGTCGGCTGGAGCCAGTACGTCAACGAACTCCTGGACAGCGTGATCGGCCGGCAACTGCCCGCCGCGCTCTCCGCGGGGCCCGGCGACGGCGGAGTGGTCAACCTGCCGGCGGTCCTGGTGATCCTCCTGGCCGCGACCCTGCTGGTGCGCGGGGTCCGCGAGAGTGCGGGCGCCACCGCCGCGATGGCCGTTCTCAAGATCACCGTGCTGATCGTGTTCTGCGCCATCGCCTTCACCGCCTTCCGGCACGACAACCTCACGCCCTTCTTCGCGCACGGGGCGGGCGGGGTCACCGCCGGTGCGTCGCTGGCGTTCTTCTCGTACATCGGTTTCGACGCCATCACCACCGCGGGCGAGGAAGTGCGGAACCCGCGCCGGAACATCCCGATCGCGATCATGGTCTGCATCGGCCTGGTCACCCTGCTCTACTGCGCCGTCGCGCTCGGCGCCATCGGCGCGCTCGGGCCCCGGGAGGTCGCCGACCGGCCCGCGGCGCTCTCGATCGTCGTGGACCAGGTCACCGGCTCGACCATCGGGGGCGGGGTCATCGCGTTCGGGGCGGTCGTCGCGATCGCCTCGGTCGTGCTCGCGGTCATGTACGGGCAGACCCGCATCCTGATGTCGATGTCGCGGGACGGTCTGATCCCGCGGGTCTTCGAGCGGGTCTCGCCGCGCACCTCGACGCCGGTCGCCAACACCTGGATCGTGGCCGCCGTCTTCGCGGTTCCCGCGGCCTTCTCGTCCCTCGACGTGGTGGTGAACCTGACCACCATCGGCACCCTGGCCACCATGGTGGCGGTGAACCTCGCGGTCATCGTGCTGCGCCGCCGCAACCCCGAGGTGAAGGGGTCGTTCCGGGTGCCGGTGTATCCGCTGAGCCCGCTCCTGGGCGTCGGCTTCTGCCTCTACCTCATGTACGGGACGGGCTGGACGACCTGGGTGCAGTTCGCCGTCTTCCTGGCGGTCGGAGCGACGGTGTACGCCTGCTACGGGCGCAGCCGCTCCCGGCTGGCCGCGGCAGCGGACGAAGCGGGGCGCTGACCGCCGACCGGTCGTCGACCGCTTCCCGCAGGGCTGACCGCCGCGCGGCGGTCAGCCCTGCGGTGCACGGGACGGCAGCGTGAACCACACCGCCTTGCCCCGCTCCGTCGTGCGGTGACCGCAGGCCGCGCTGAGCGCGCGGATCAGCAGCAGACCGCGCCCGTGCTCCTGCCAGGGGCTCGGTTCGCTGCCCGGCCCGGGGCGGGAGAGGTCGCCCGGAGGCGTCGGGTCGGGGTCGTGCACCTCCACCTGGCAGCCGGTCGGCCAGAGCTCCACCACCAGCTCGATCGGCGTCTCGCCGCGCGTGTGCTCCACCGCGTTGGCCACCAGTTCGGCGGTGAGGAGTTCGGCCGTGTCGCAGTCCGCCGGTGCGTCGATGTCCGCCAGCGCCGTACGGATCAGCGCACGGGCGACCGGTACGGCCGCCGTGGAGTGCGGCAGGGCGATCCGCCACGAGGCGGGAAGGGGGACATCGGCGGGCAAGAGGGCGTTTCCGTTCCGGAGTCGATGGACTGTTTGGCGGCCAATACTTCTGCACTTCAACCTTACGAAGTGCAACAACACAGACAAGGGTCCGTCGACCGGTGCGAAGGGGACGTTCGGCACTACGCTCTCACGCTCCCGATGTCGCGTTTCCGTGACGAGAGTCACGTACGAGTGATAACTTCGGTTGCAGGCAGCGGCCCGACGGCTGAAGGGGAGCACCCTCCATGAGCCCGTTTCCCAGCTCCGCCCCCCGAACGGATGACTGGCGTCATCTGCGACTGACGATGGACGACGGCGTCGCCACCGTCACCCTCGCCCGGCCCGAGAAACTCAACGCGCTCACCTTCGGCGCCTACGCCGACCTGCGCGATCTGCTCGCCGAGCTGTCCCGCGAACGCCGTGTGCGCGCCCTGGTGCTCGCGGGGGAGGGCCGCGGCTTCTGCTCCGGCGGCGACGTCGACGACATCATCGGCGCGACGCTCGCCATGGACACCGCCCAGCTCCTCGATTTCAACCGGATGACCGGCCAGGTGGTGCGGGCCCTTCGTGAGACCCCCTTCCCCGTCATCGCCGCCGTACACGGGGTGGCCGCGGGTGCGGGCGCGGTTCTGGCGCTGGCCGCCGACTTCCGGATCGCCGACCCCTCCGCCCGTTTCGCCTTCCTCTTCACCAGGGTCGGCCTCTCCGGCGGGGACATGGGCGCCGCCTACCTGCTGCCGCGCGTCGTCGGCCTCGGCCACGCCACCCGGCTGCTGATGCTCGGCGAACCGGTCCGCGCCCCCGAGGCGGAGCGGATCGGGCTGATCAGCGAGCTCACCGAGGAGGGCGGGGCGGACGCACGGGCGGCTGAGCTGGCCCGCAGGCTCGCCGACGGACCGGCCCTCGCCCTCGCCCAGACCAAGGCCCTGCTGACCGCCGAACTCGACATGCCGCTCGCCGCCGCGGTCGAGATGGACGCCGCGACCCAGGCCCTGCTGATGCACGGCGAGGACTACGCCGAATTCCACGCGGCCTTCACCGAGAAGCGGCCCCCGAACTGGCAGGGCCGGTAGCACGATGCCCCCCGAAACCCGCCCCGCGCGCACCGGCGCCCCGCCGGAACCCGTCGCACCCCCCGCCCCATCGCACCCGGCCACGCGTCGGCCCGGCGTACGACGGGTCGCGGTGATCGGCGGCGGGCCCGGCGGACTCTACGCCGCGGCCCTGCTCAAGCGGCTCGGCCCGGAACGCGACATCACGGTCTGGGAGCGCAACGCCCCCGACGACACCTTCGGCTTCGGCGTCGTCCTCTCCGACGAGACCCTCGGCGGCATCGAGCACGCCGACCCCGTGGTCCACCGGGCCCTCCAGCACGAGTTCGTGCGGTGGGACGACATCGACATCGTCCACCGCGGCGTGACCCAGACCTCCGGCGGCCACGGCTTCGCGGCCCTCGGGCGACGCAGACTCCTGGAGATCCTGCACGAACGGTGCGCCTCCCTCGGCGTACGCCTCCGCTTCCGTACCCCCGCGCCGCCCGCCGCCGAGCTCGCCGCCACGTACGACCTGGTGATCGCCGCCGACGGGGTGCACAGCCTCACCCGCACCGCCCATGCCGACGTCTTCCGCCCCCGCCTCACCACCCACCGCTGCCGCTACATCTGGCTCGCCGCGGACTTCGCGTTCGACGCGTTCCGCTTCGAGATCGCCGAGACCCCGTACGGGGTGATGCAACTCCACGGCTACCCCTTCGCCGCCGACGCCTCCACCGTCATCGTCGAGATGCGCGAAGAGGTATGGCGCGCCGCCGGATTCGACACCTGCGACGTGGAGCACTCGACCGCACGCTGCGCCGAGATCTTCGCCGAGGCACTCGGCGGCGGGACGCTGCGCTCCAACAACTCCGCCTGGCTCACCTTCCGCACGGTCGTCAACGATCACTGGTCGCACGGCAACACCGTGCTCATCGGCGACGCCGCGCACACCGCGCACTTCTCCATCGGCTCCGGCACCAAACTCGCCGTCGAGGACGCGCTCGCGCTCGCCGCCTGCATCGAGGAGCAGCCCGGACTGCCGGACGCGCTCGCCGCGTACGAGGCCGAGCGGCGGCCGGTCGTCGAGTCGACCCAGCGGGCCGCCGCGGCCAGCCTGCGCTGGTTCGAGGAACTCGCCACCTACGTCGACCAACCGCCCCGCCAGTTCGCCTTCAACCTCCTCACCCGCAGCCGCCGCGTCACCCACGACAACCTGCGGATGCGCGACCCCTCCTTCACCGCCGCGGTCGAGGAGGAGTTCGGCCGGGCGCCCGGCACCCCGCCCATGTTCACCCCGCTGCGGCTGCGCGGCCTCGAACTCCGCAACCGCGTCGTCGTCTCGCCCATGGACATGTACTCGGCCGTCGACGGCGTCCCCGGTGACTTCCACCTCGTCCACCTGGGCGCACGGGCGCTCGGCGGGGCCGGGCTCGTCATGACGGAGATGGTGTGCGTCAGCGCGGAGGGCCGCATCACCCCCGGCTGCACCGGCCTCTACACCCCGGAACAGGTCACCGCCTGGCAGCGGATCACCGACTTCGTCCATACCAACGCCCCCGGCACCGCCCTCGGCGTCCAACTCGGCCACTCCGGGCGCAAGGGCTCCACCAAGCTCATGTGGGAGGGCATCGACCAGCCCCTCGACCACGGCAACTGGCCGGTCACCGCGCCCTCCGCGATCCCGTACGCGGCCGGCGTCAACCAGACCCCGCGCGCCCTGGACCGGGCCGGACTCGACACCGTGCGCGAACAGTTCGTGGCGGCGGCCCGGCGCGCCGACCGCAGCGGCTTCGACCTCCTCGAACTCCACTGCGCCCACGGCTACCTGCTCTCCGGCTTCCTCTCGCCGCTGACCAACCGGCGCACCGACGCCTATGGCGGGTCGCTGGCGAACCGGCTCCGCTTCCCCCTCGAAGTCTTCGACGAGGTCCGGGCCGTCTGGCCCGACGACCGCCCCATGACCGTCCGCATCTCCGCCACGGACTGGGCCGAGGGCGGCACCACGGCCGAGGACGCCGTCGAGATCGCCCGCGCGTTCGTCGCCCACGGCGCCGACGCCATCGACGTCTCCACCGGCCAGGTCGTCCCCGACGAACGCCCCGAGTTCGGCCGCTCCTACCAGACCCCGTACGCCGACCGGATCCGCAACACCCTGTGCGTGCCGGTCGTCGCGGTCGGGGCGATCTCCTCCTGGGACGACGTGAACTCCCTGCTGCTCGCGGGCCGGGCCGACCTGTGCGCCCTGGCCCGCCCCCACCTCTACGACCCGCACTGGACGCTGCACGCCGCGGCCGAACAGGGCTACAACGGCCCCGGCGCGCCCTGGCCGCTCCCGTACCGGGCGGGCAGCCGCCGCCCGCCGACGGGCCGCACCGACGCCCCGAAACCCCGGCTCGCACTGGAGTGACGGGCGGCACTCGTGGCAGAGGCACGGGACGGGGTGCGCACCGGCGTGATGGGCGTGCCGCTGCTCCCGCGCAATCCGCTCCAGCAGCGCGGCCGGTGCCCCGCCTCCTCCCGGTCGGAGCAGCCCGCTCCGGGGCAGAGCGCCGCAGGACGGCCGGCGCAAGCGCCGGCCGGGCCCCGGCCGTCCTTCCCGGCTCATGCGTCCCGGAGCCGGAAGCGTTGCAGCTTTCCCGTCGCCGTGCGGGGGAGGGCGGGCAGGAACTCGATGACGCGCGGGCACTTGTGCGGGGCCAGTTCGCCCTTCATGAACGTGCGCAGGGCATCGGCCGACACGTCGGCACCCTCGCGCAGCACCACGTACGCCACGACGACGTGGCCGCGCACCTCGTCCGCCCGGCCCACCACGGCGGCCTCCGCGACCGACGGATGGCGCAGCAGGGCGTCCTCGACCTCGGGGCCCGCGATGTTGTAGCCGGAGGAGATGATCATGTCGTCGGCGCGGGCGACATAGCGGAAGTAGCCGTCCGCGTCCCGCACGTAGGTGTCGCCGGTGATGTTCCAGCCGTGCGCCACGTAGTCGCGCTGACGCCCGTCGGCCAGATAGCGGCAGCCGACCGGGCCGCGCACCGCGAGGAGACCGGATTCACCGTCCGGTACCGGCCTGCCCTCGCGGTCCTGCACCCGGGCCCGCCATCCGGGCACCGGAATCCCGGTGGTGCCGGGGCGGATCGCGTCGTCGGCGGCGGAGACGAAGATGTGCAGCAGTTCGGTGGCGCCGATGCCGTTGATGATCCGCAGCCCCGTCCGCTCGTACCAGGACCGCCAGGTGGCGACCGGAAGGTTCTCCCCGGCCGAGACGCAGCGCCGCAGGGCGCGCAGATCGTGTTCGTCCACGTGGTCGAGCATCAGGCGATACGCGGTCGGCGCGGTGAACAGGACCGAGACGTGATGGGCGGCGAGCGCGGGCAGCAACTGGGTGGGACCGGACCGTTCCAGCAGCAGGGCACTGGCACCGGCCCTCAGCGGGAAGATCACCAGCCCGCCCAGCCCGAAGGTGAAGCCCAGCGGCGGACTGCCCGTGAACACGTCCTCCGGCGTGGGGCGCAGGACATGGCGCGAGAACGTGTCCGCGACGGCGAGCACGTCCCGGTGGAAGTGCATGCAGCCCTTGGGGCGCCCGGTGGTGCCGGAGGTGAACGCGATCAGCGCGACGTCGTCCGCGGCCGTGTCCACCGCGCGGTACGGGCCCGGCCGGGCCCCGGCCAGGCTCAGCAGGTCGTCCGGTCCGCCGCCCCCGTACACCGTGATGCGCAGCCCCGGCACCTCGGCCGCCACCAGGTCGTCGACCGTCCGGACGTCGCACAGCGCGTGGCCCACCCGGGCGATCGAGCAGATGGTGGCGAGCTCGGCCGGCCGCTGCTGGGCCAGTACCGTGACGGCGATGGCGCCCGCCTTGAGCACCGCCAGCCAGCAGGCGGCGAGATGGGGTGTGGTGGGGCCGCGCAGCAGGACCCGGTTGCCGGGGACGACGCCCAGATCGGTGGTGAGGACCCGGGCGATCCGGTCCACTCGGTCCCGTAATTCCCCGTAGCTCCACACCCCGCCATCGGGCGTGCGGAAGGCGGGGCGGTCCGCGCCGAACCGGTCGATGGTGCGGTCCAGCAGTTCCGCCGCGCAGTTCAGCCGGACCGGATAGTGCAGTTCGGGGAGTTCGAAGAGCAGCTCCGGCCACTGGTCCGGGGGTGGCAGATGCTCCCTGGCGAAGGTGTCGAGGTGCGCTGAGGTCTTCGGGTCCATGACGGATCGCCCCCTTGTCGCCCTTGGAGCGTATCGTTTGGGTGACGGTAGTCAACGGTCCGTGATAGACCGAATGGGCGGCCGTCCGGAGCCCGGGTGTACGGGACCGGGCAGGGTAGCGAACGCGCCAGAAACCGGGCGGACGGGAATCCACGACGAAAACGGGCAGACGAAGAGACGAGAAGGACGACTCACCGACGAGACGCGACAGGAGAGGCGCCGCGATGACGCCATTCTCACTCGATCCGGCACAAAACGCCTGGTGCGAGGAGTTGAGATCCCTTGCCGAACACCGACTGCGCCCGCTCGCCGAGAAGGGCGACCCGGGCCACGTCAACCGTCCGCTGATCGCCGCACTCGGTGAAGCCGGTCTGCTCGACCGGATGCTGAACTCCGGCGCCCTCGACCTCTGCCTGCTCCGCGAGTCGCTGGCCCGCGGCTGCACCGAGGCCGAGACCGCGCTGGCCCTCCAGGGGCTCGGCACGCACCCGGTGCTCCGGTCGGGCACCCCGGCGCACCGCGCGCGCTGGGTCCCGGAGGTGCGTGCGGGCCGTGCCGTGGCAGCCTTCGCGCTCAGTGAACCGGGTGCGGGCTCCGACGCGGCGGCCCTCTCCCTGGACGCCGAACCGGCTCCCGGCGGCTGGCGGCTGACCGGCGAGAAGTGCTGGATCTCCAACGCGCCCGAGGCCGACTTCTACACGGTCTTCGCCCGTACGACCCGCGGTGCGGGCTCCCGCGGCGTGACCGCCTTCCTGGTCCCCGCCGACCGCCCCGGACTCACCGGCACCGCACTCGACATGCTCGCGCCGCACGCCGTCGGATCCCTTGCCTTCGACGGCGTGCCGGTCGGCCACGACGACGTGCTCGGCGAACCGGACCACGGCTTCCGCGTCGCCATGGAGACCCTGAACCTGTTCCGCCCCAGCGTGGGCGCGTTCGCCGTCGGGATGGCCCGCGCCGCCCTGGACGCCACCATCGCCCACACCAGCGAACGCACCGCTTTCGGCGGGCCGCTCAAGGACCTCCAGGCCGTCTCCCACCAGGTCGCCGAGATGGCCGTGCGCACCGAGGCGGCCCGGCTCCTGGTGTACGCGGCCGCCGCCGGGTACGACGCCGGCGAACCCGGTGTGCCGCGCCGGGCCGCGATGGCGAAGCTCTGCGCCACCGAGACCGCGCAGTACGTCGTGGACACCGCCGTCCAGCTGCACGGCGCCCGCGCCCTGTGCCGCGGCCACCTCCTCGAACACCTCTACCGGGAAGTGCGTGCGCCACGGATCTACGAGGGCGCCAGCGAGGTCCAGCGCACCATCATCGCCAAGGAGCTGTACGCGAACCGGGAGGCGTCCGCATGAGTCCGGTCCACCGGATCAACCCCGCCGAACTCTCGCCGCCCGCGGGATTCTCGCACGCCGTCACGGCGGTCGGCGGCCAACTCGTCTTCCTGGCCGGGCAGACCGCGCTCGACCCGGCGGGCAAGGTCATCGGCTCCACGCTGCCCGAGCAGTTCGCCACGGCGCTCGCCAATCTGCTCACCGCCCTGCGCGCGGCAGGCGGCGTTCCGGCGGACCTGGCCCGGGTGACCGTGTACGCCACCGATGTGGCCGACTACCGGGCGAACGCCGCGGAGATGGGCAGGATCTGGCGTCGGCTGGCCGGCCGCGACTACCCGGCGATGGCGGTCATCGGGGTGGCCAGGCTCTGGGACGAGCAGGCACTCGTCGAGATCGACGGGATAGCCATGCTGCCCTGAGTGGACGAACGGCACGTTGCGGGCGCGCCGCCGCGACGGGCCGGGCCGGAGGACACCGGCCCGGCCCGGCCGGAACCGCGACGCTCCACGCGCATCGGCCTGGATCAGTAGGGCCGGACCAGCACGTGGGCCGCGCCCGGAATACCGATCTTCAGCAGCTCGTCCTCCTCCGGCGTGGTCGCGCTGCCCGTCTCCTGCTTGAGCACGGCACGCGACATGGCCTGCATCCACATCGCCCGGGGACGGCGGCGGGCCTCCCACGCCTCCAGCGCCGCGGCCACGTCGTCCTCGGCGTCCAGCGACAGGGCGAGCACCAGCGCGTCCTCGACGGCCATCGCCGCACCCTGCGCGATGTGCGGGGTGGAGGCGTGCGCGGCGTCACCGGCCAGCACCACCCGGCCGACGTGCCACGGCTCCTCGACGGTCACCTGCGAGATCCTTGAGTACACCACCGCGGCCGGGTCGGTGACCGTGGCGAGCGCCTCGGCGACCGGGCCGGAGAACGCCCTCAGCCGCTCCGCGAGCTGCTCGTGGGCCCGCTCCGGGTCCGGCCGGAAGTGCTCGGCCTCGGCGAACACCGCGCCCAGATACATCAGTTCGTCGGTGATCGGGGTGAGCAGCGCCTTGCCGCCCTTGCCCGCGTTGGCCATCACCACACCCCGCACCTGCGGAGGGCGCGGCACCGTCACACGCCAGTTGGCGAAGCCGGTGTACTCGGGGGCGTAGCGGTCCCCGTACAACCGGGTGCGCAGCGGCGAGCCGATGCCGTCGAAGCCGACGACGAGGTCCCGGCGCCCGGTGGAGCCGTCGGAGAGGGTGACGTCCACACCGGAGCCGTCGTCGGCGAGTTCGGTGATGGTGGTGCCGAAGCGGATGGTGGCCCCGGCGGCGACCGCGGCGGAACTCAGCACCTCGGCCAGCGCGGGACGCGGGATGCCGTTGTTGGCGGGGATGCCGTCCATCCGAGGCTGCGGTATCTCGGCCAGCGTTCTGCCGGTCGGGTCGGCGATCGTCAGGATCTCCCACTCGAAGCCGGCGTCGAGGCAGTCGGCCAGGACTCCGATCTCGCGCATGACGTGCAGGGCGTTGGACGGCTGGATGATGCCGACGCCGAGCGCGTCGAGCCGGTCGCGCAGTTCCGCGACCTCGACGGTGTGACCGCGCCGGGCGAGCGCGGTGGCGAGCACGAGCCCGCCGATCCCGCCGCCCTGAACGAGGACGCGCAGGGGTGAAATCATCTCAGTTCTCTCCAGAACGGGGAAAGCGGTGCGGCGTACGCGGGGCCGGACGCGGTGGCCGGCCCGCCGCGACGCGTGGAACGGGGCGGGGGTCAGCCCGCCGCCGCGGGCAGGCTCATCAGGTGGTCCACCAGGGCGAGCAGCACGTCCCGGGCGAACGGGCGGTCGCGGACGTCGCCGACCAGCATCGGTACGTGCGGGTCGAGGTCCAGGGCGGCCCTGATCTCGTCCGGCGTCCGGGTGTTGTGACCGTGGAAGCAGTTGATCGCCACGACGAACGGGATGTCCCGGCTCTCGTAGAAGTCGATCGAGGCGAAGCTCGACTCCAGCCTGCGGGTGTCGGCGATCACCACACCGCCGAGCGCCCCGTTGACCAGGTCGTTCCACATGAACCAGAAGCGTTCCTGGCCGGGGGTGCCGAAGAGGTAGACCACCAGTTCGGGACTCACCGTGATCCGGCCGAAGTCCAGGGCCACGGTGGTGGTGTCCTTCTGGCCGACGCCGGCCAGGTCGTCGACGCCGATGCTGGCCTGGGTCAGGTACTCCTCGGTGCGCAGCGGGGTGACCTCGCTGACCGTGCCGACCATGGTGGTCTTGCCGACGCCGAAGCCTCCGGCGATGAGGATCTTTACGGCGGCGGGTGCCGCCTGACTGCTTGTCATGTTGGTTCAGAGTCTCCGGAGTCCGTCACGAACGGCGGCGAGCAGGCCCATGTCGGCCCCGCCGGCCGCCCGCGCCACCGTGAGCGGTGCGCGGGCCAGCAGCAGGCCCTGGGCGACGAGGTCGGCCAGCAGGATCTTGGTCACCGACACCGGGAGGCCGAGGCCCGACGCGACCTCGGCGACCGCGGACGGACGACGGCAGCGTTCCAGGATCATCCGGTGCTCCGGCTGGAGCCGGCCCGGCAGGATCGGCGCACCGTGCTCGTTCCGCGGATCCTGTGCGGTCGTCAGCACGGTGATGAGGCTGAAGTCGTCGCGCTCGGGGGCGGTCCGCCCCCGGGTGATGGTGTACGGGCGCACCATCGTGCCCGCCGCGCACTCCTCGGCGTCCTCCTCCCAGTGCGGGGTCACGCGCGCTGCCCGTCCCCGGTGCCGAAGGCGTCGAAGTCGCCGCGGGTCGGGGTCGAGAGCTTCTGGCCGACCTGCTGGACGAGGTTGTGCATGGCGAGCGACATGATCTCGGCGTCCACCTCCTGGGAGGCGATCACGGCGAGGTGGGTGCCCTGGCCCGCCGAGATGATGAACAGCCACAGGTCGGCCAACTCGACGATCACCTGGTGCACGCCGCCGCCGTTGAACAGCTGGCCGACACCGCGGGCCAGGCTCTGCTGGCCGGTGCAGATGGCGGCCAGACGCTCGGCGTCGGCCCGGTCGATGGTGCGCGAGTGGCTCACCACGAGACCGTCGTCGGAGAGCAGGACCGCGTTGACGGTTTCGGCCACCGAATCCACCAGGCCGTCGAGCAGCCAGTCGAGATCCTGGTGGGTGGCGGTTGTGCGTGTCATGACCGTTCTTCTCTCGTGGGGAGCGGACTGGCGGGCGGTGCGGGCGGCGTCGTTGTCCCATCGGTCGCGCGGGCGGCGCGGGACCGGCGCTGGAAGGCCCCGATCGTGGCTCCGGCCCGGTGCGGGATCGGACGCGGCTGCGGGTTCTCGTCCCGGCGCGACGGTGCGGGCACGGCGTTGCGGGCGGCCGGGGCGATCCGCAGTTCGTCCGCCAGACTGGCCTGCCGGACCCGGCGCGGGAGCGGGGGTTCGGAACCGGACGCGGCCGGTGCGGGCCGGTCGGATCCGTGCTCCGGAGGGACGGCATTGGGGTCGGGCGGTGCCGGGTGGTCGGGTTCCGATACCGGCAGCCGTCCCGCGCGGGTGGTGTCCGGCCAGGTCTGCCGGGGTCCGTCGACCGGGAGGCCGGTGGCGCCGGACTCGGGACCGGAGGCGTACGGGGCGGGGTACGCCTGCTGCGACGCCCGGTAGGGCGCCTCGGGCGCCGAGAACGCCGGCGGGTCCACCGGGTACTGGCCGGCCGCCGTCATGTAGGGCTGTTCGGCCGCGCCGTAGGGGGACTCGTGTGCCGGGAACGGCTCGCCCGGCGCGTTGTACCCTCCGCCCGGCGCCCGGTAGGGCTCGTCCGGACCCGGTGCCGGGTTCTCCGGAGCGGCGTACGGCTGTTCCCGGACGTCGTCGGGGAAGGTGCCGTCGGGCGACGGGTGGGACGGCTCGGCGGTCGGGAACGGCCGCGGGGCGGTGGCGGCGTAGGGCACGCCCGCCTCGTTCAGCGCGGTGACGTCGGCCAGCGCCCGGCCCTGGACGCGGCTGGGCAGCGGCTCGCCGGGAGGCGTCTCCGGTACTGGTGCCGCTGCGGGGTGCGGCGCGGCAGCCGGGGACGGCACGCCGACCGGTCCGGACTGCGGCTGCGCGACGGTGAGCTCGTCGGGGACGAGCACGACGACGCGGGTGCCGCCGTATGCCGAGGAACGGAACTCCACCCGCAGGCCGTGCTGGTCCGCGAGCCGTGCGATCACGTAGAGCCCGAGCCGGATGTCGTCGGAGTGGGCCAGCATGTCCATCCGCGGCGGACGGGCCATCAGCTCGTTGGCCGCGGCCAGCTGGTCCTGCTCCATGCCCAGGCCCCGGTCCTCGACCTCGATGACCAGACCGCGGCTCACCTCGGCGGCCCTGACCTCCACGGGGGCGGGGGGCCGGGAGAAGCTGAGCGCGTTCTCGATGAGCTCGGCGAGCACGTGCGCGACCGGACCCACGGCCCGGGCCGACAGCCACGGGGTGCCGTCGAGGTCCAGCACCACTCGCTGGTAGTCCTGCACCTCGCCCTGCGCGGAACGCATCACGTCCAGCAGCGGAACCGGCTTGCGCCAGCGCCGGTGCGGGGTGCCGCCCGCGAGAATGACCAGGTTCTCCTCGTAGCGGCGCAGACGTGCGGTGAGGTGGTCGAGGTCGAAGAGGCCCTCCAGGATCTCGGGGTCCTCGTGCTTGCGCTCCAGGGCGTCCAGCTTCTTCAGCTGCTGGCCGATCAGCTGCTGGGTGCGGCGGGCGATGCGCTGGAGGAGGCGTTCGAACCCGCGGTGCTGGTCGGCCTGCTTGACGGCCGCGGTCAGCGCACTGGCGCGCGCCAGGTTGAGGGCGTCGCCGAGCCGGGTCAGCTCGTCCCCCTTGCCGCCCTTGCCGTCGTGTTCGATGGCACGGGCCTCGGCCTCGACATCGATGCGCTCGCCCAGGGCCAGCCGCTCGACCACGTCGGGCAGCGCCCTCTCCAGCTCCTCGGCCCGTTCCTGGAGGCTGCTGATCCGGCGGCGGAGATCGCGGGTCAGACGCCAGGAGGTCCAGATGACCGCGATCACGGCGAGCAGCCCGACCACCGTGGTCAGCGCCACCTTGGACAGCAGGGACCGCACGCCGTCCCGGCTCTCGGCGATCACGGCGGTGGTGCGCGTCTCCAGCAGGTCCGCGACCTGCTTGTTCACCTCGTCGATCGCACCGCGCCAGGCCTTCTCGTCGGCGTCGAGGGTGACGAGGCCGGAGCCGTCGGCGTCCGCCGACCGCAGCACCTGGTTCTCCACCTGCGTCTTGGTCTTCCAGGCCGGGCTCTGGGTGAGCTTGTCCCACGCGGCCTTCTCGTCCTTCGACAGGTAGGGCACGATCTGGGACGAGTACAGCAGCGGCTGGCCCATGACGGCCTCCCGCACCTGCGCGAGGTCCTCCTCGCTGAGCTTCCCCTTGGACCAGCCGCGCGACAGCAGGGCGTCCGAGCGGGAGATCATCTCCTTGTCCCAGAAGAGGTCGACGAGCGGCTGGGCGAGCGTGCTGACCCGGCCGCTGTCGACGCGGCTGAGTGCCGCGAAGAGTTCGAGGTC
This sequence comes from Streptomyces sp. NPDC056061, assembly GCF_042266885.1. Taxonomy (NCBI): domain Bacteria; kingdom Bacillati; phylum Actinomycetota; class Actinomycetes; order Kitasatosporales; family Streptomycetaceae; genus Streptomyces; species Streptomyces sp. NPDC056061. Next base: position 135,228 of record NZ_JBHJWQ010000022.1, read on the forward strand.
CACCGCGATCAGGTCCGAGTAGTAGGCGTACACGGCCTGCTGCTGCGCGGCGCCGCCGTCGTCGACGAGGGCACGCTGGGTGGGCAGTTGGCCGATCGCGGTGCGTGCCGCGCTGACGGCGTCGCGGATCTCGGCGGGTGCGTCGTCGGTCGCCACGTCGGAGAGCACCCGGAAGCTCTTGACGGCTTCGTCGGTCAGCTCGCGCTGCCGTCGCAGTGCGTCCTGTGCACCCTTGCGGCCGTCCAGCACGTCGGCGCTGAGCCGCCGCTCCTCCTGGAGGTTGTAGTACACGATGTTGGACGGTCGGCCCGCCTTCTCGGCCAACTCGCCCTGGGTCGCCTGTCGCTGGTAGTCCGCCAGGGTCTGACCGCTGGTGACGGCCCACAGGGCGGCCAGCGCGACTCCCGGAACGATGGCCAGTACGAGAAGGGCTGTCCGCAGCGACATGGTGGTCGATTTGGTCCGCCGTGAGACGCGCGTGCGCAGGGCGTGCTCCTAGCCGATGGGCGCCAGTTTCAGAACTGGCCAAATCCGTTGAGAAAATTCGACAGGTAGATAGTAAGCACAGTACAAAAAATGACAAGAAAGTGGTTTCACGGGTGCATCTTTGATCACGCGCGGTGTCGCCACCATGCCCGGAAGTCCCCGTTCCATGTCGGTTCGAGCAGCGGGGTCGTGCCGTTCACGCGGACGCGCGAGGTGCCCGCGCGCCATACCGCCGCACCTCGTCGGGGCGTGCCAAGGTCCCGGACGGGGTTCGGGCGAGAGGTTCCGGCGCGCCGTAGGGGTGGGATGCGATCGGAGATATATCTGTATTGAGTGGCTTTTGTCCTTGATGCATCGTTCAGTTTTCGGATCTCCGGCCAGGGCGGGCGCGGGACACCCTCCGGGGACGCATGACCGCGCTCATCGTCTGCCACTTCGTCCTGGCCGGCTTCGCGCGCCCGCTGGTGCGCCTGCTGGGCAGCCGCGCCTTCGTCGTCCTCGCGGCGGCCCCGGCCGCCGCCACCGTCTGGGCGGCCACGCAGTGGCGGACCACGGTCTCGGGCGGTTCCGTCGTCCAGACCTGGCAGTGGATGCCCGCGTGGGGGGTCGGCGTCGATCTGAGGCTCGACGCGCTCGCCGAACTGATGGTGCTGCTCGCGGCCGGAATCGGCACGCTCGTCCTGCTCTACTGCGCCTCGTACTTCACCGGTGCGACTCCGCAACTCGCCGGTTTCGCCGGGAACCTCCTGGCGTTCGCGGGAGCCATGCTCGGCCTGGTCCTCGCCGACGACCTGATGTCGCTCTACGTGTTCTGGGAGCTGACCACGGTCTTCTCGTACCTGCTGATCGGATTCGACAGCGAACGCAAGCACAGCCGCCGCTCCGCGCTCCAGGCCCTCACCGTGACCACGCTCGGCGGCCTCGCGATGTTCGTCGGCTTCCTGATCATCGGTCAGGCGACGGGCACCTACCGGATCTCCACGATCCTCGCCGACCCGCCGCCCGCCGACGCCGCCGTGACGGCCGCGGTGGTGCTGATCCTGTGCGGGGCCCTGTCGAAGTCCGCGATCTGGCCGTTCAGCCTCTGGCTGCCGAACGCGATGGCCGCGCCCACCCCGGTCAGTGCCTATCTGCACGCGGCGGCGATGGTGAAGGCCGGTGTCTACCTCGTCGCCCGGCTGGCCCCCGCCTTCGCCGACGTACCGGTCTGGCGGCCCGTCGTGATGGTGTTCGGCGCGGCCACCATGCTGCTCGGCGGCTGGCGGGCACTGCGCCTGAACGACCTCAAGCTCGTCCTCGCCTACGGCACCGTCAGCCAGTTGGGTTTCCTCACCCTGCTCGCCGGGGTCGGCAACCGGAACACGGCACTCGCCGCCACCGCCATGATCCTCGCCCACGCCCTGTTCAAGGCCCCGCTGTTCCTCGTCACCGGCATCGTCGACCACGCGGCCGGCACCCGCGACCTGCGCAAGCTGTCCGGCGTCGGCCGGGCACTGCCGCACGTCTGTGCCGTCGCCGTGGTGGCCGCCGCGTCCATGGCCGCCCTGCCCCCGCTGCTCGGCTTCGCCGCCAAGGAGGCGGCGTTCGAGACACTGCTGCACGGAAGCACCGCGGACCGCTGGGCACTGGGCGTCACGTTCGTCGGCTCCGCGCTGACCGTCGCGTACACCGTGCGCTTCGTCTGGGGCGCCTTCGCCCGCAAGCCCGGTGTCGAGGACACCCCCGTGCACCGGGTCGGCCCGGCCTTCCTCGCGGCACCCGCCCTGCTCGCCGCCTGCGGGCTCCTCCTCGGACCGGACGTGGGCCCGGTCGACGGGCTGCTCGGCGCGTACGCGGACACCTTCCCCCCGGTCGCGCACCCCTACCACCTCTCGCTCTGGCACGGACTCGGAACCGCCCTGCTGCTCTCGGCCCTCGCCGTGGCGTGCGGCGCGGCGCTCTTCGCGGGCCGGTCCACCGTGACCCGGCTCTCCCGGCGGATCGCCTGGCCGACCGCCGACAGCGTCTTCGGACACCTGCTGCTCGGCCTGGAACGGTTCTCGCTCCAGCTCACCGGCTTCATCCAGCGCGGCTCGCTCACCGTCTACCTCGCCACCACCCTGCTCGTGATGCTGGCGGGCCAGCTCACCGTCCTCGGCGTGGACCGGCCCTGGCACGGGGCAGTCCTCCCGCGGCTCTGGGACGTCCCGCTGCAGGGCGCCGTCGCCGTCCTCACCTGCGCGGCGGCACTCCTCTGCCTCGTCGTCGGACGCCGGATGAAGGCGGTGGTGCTGGCCGGGCTGACGGGATACGGCGCGGCGCTCCTCTTCGTCGTCCAGGGCGGCCCCGACCTGGCACTCACCCAGTTCTGCGTCGAGACCGTGTCGATGATCGTGTTCGTGCTGGTACTGCGCCGGATGCCGGTGCACTTCCAGGAGTCGGTCAGCAGCCGACGACGGCTCGTCCGCATCCCGGTGGCGCTGGCCGCCGCGGCGACGCTCAGCGTGGTGGTGTGGGTCTCGGCGGCCGCCCGTACGGCGGAACCGGCGGGCGCGGCCATGGTCGAGGAGGTCTCCCACCACGGCCTCAAGGACGTGGTGGCCACCATCCTGGTCGACCTGCGCGCCTGGGACACGATGGGGGAGTCCGCCGTGCTCGCCGCCGCGGCGATCGGGGTGACCAGCCTGATCTACCTGCACCGCCGCACCGAGGGCGCATCGCTGCGCGAGGAGGTACGGGGACGCACCGCCTGGTCGTTGAGCGCGCCCGGGATGACGGGTCTGCCGCGGGGCGACGAGGGGGCACCGGAACGCGGCTGGCTCGCCGCCGGTGCGACGCTCGCCCCCGAGCACCGCTCGATCGTCTTCGAGGTGGTGGCCCGGCTGCTGTTCCACCCCGTCCTGGTGCTCTCGGTGTACCTGCTGTTCAGCGCGGAGAACCTGCCGGGCGGAGGCTTCGTCGCGGGCCTGGTCGCCGGACTCGCCCTGATCACCCGCTACCTCGCCGGCGGCCGCTTCGAACTCGCCGAGGCCGCGCCCCTGCAACCCGGCCTCTTCACCGGCCTCGGACTGTTCGTCTCCACCGGAGTCGCCCTGCTCGGCCTCGTCGACGGAACGGTCCTGCACGCCTGGACCCACCACGGACACCTGCCCGTGATCGGGGCGTACCACATCGGCACCCCGATCCTCTTCGACTTCGGCGTCTACCTCCTGGTCCTGGGCGTGGTCCTGGACATCGTGCGCGCGCTCGGCGCCAAGATCGACCGTCAGATCGAACGGGCCGCCGCCCTGCAGGCGGCGGAGGCGGAGGATGCCGCACCGGGCACCGGCCCACCACCGGAGGCCACTCCCGGGACGGGAGGCGCCCCGCGATGACGGTGAGCGTCTCGCTCCTGGCCACCGCGGCGGTGCTGTGCGCGGTCGGCGGCATCCTCATGCTCACCCGGCCCCTCACCCGCATCCTGCTCGGTGCGGTGATCGCCGGCAACGGCATCAACCTGCTCGTCATCGCCGCGAGCGGACCGGCCGGCAAGGAGCCGCTCCTCTACGGAGTCCCGTTGCACCTCGTCACCGACCCGCTGCCGCAGGCCATCGCGCTGACCGCCATCGTCATCACCCTCGCCACCACCGCGTTCCTCCTCGCCATGGCCTACCGCAGCCACCAACTGAACGGCACCGACGAGGTCCACGACGACGACGAGGACCGGCGCATCGCGCTGCGGGCCGAAGTGCTGGGGGAGCGGGACGAACTGCGCGAACGCTACCGGGCCGCCGACGACGTCACGGACGAGGCACGCGCCCGCTACCGCGAGGAGCGCCGCCGCCTGCGGGCCCGGCTGCGCGCCGACCGCGCCCTCCAGGCCCGCGGCCGGTACGCCACCGGCGACCTCTGGCACGACGTCCTGGGCGCGGACCCCGACGACTACGCCAGGGGACTGGCCCGCCCGGAGAACCACGCCCCGTCCCCGCCCCGCCCCGAGGGGCACCCCGAGAACCGCCCGACAGGCCCCGGCGACGGCGGCCCGCACAGCGGCCCCCGCCCCGACGACACCGACCCGGGAGCCACCGGATGAACGAACTCGTCCCCCTGCCGGTGCTGCTGCCGCTCTGCGCCACCGGCCTGAGCCTCGCCTTCGGCACCCGTCTCAAACAGGTCCAGCGCCTGATCAGCGTCGCGGTCCTCACCGCCGTGCTCGGCCTCTCCGTCGCCCTGATGATCGCCGCCGACCGGCACGGCCCGCTCGCCGTCCACCTCGGCGACTTCGCACCGCCGATCGGCATCACCCTGGTCGCCGACCGGCTCTCGGGGCTGATGCTGACCGTCTCCTCCGCCATCACGCTCTGCGTGCTGATCTACTCCCTGGGCCAGGGCATGGCCGACCGCGACGAGGAAACACCCGTCGCGATCTACCACCCCGCGTACCTGATCCTGGTCGCCGGGGTCTCCTGCACCTTCCTCGCCGGCGACCTCGTCAACCTCTTCGTCGGCTTCGAGATCATGCTGGTCGCCAGCTTCGTCCTGCTCACCCTCGGCGGCACCGGCCCCCGCGTCCGCGCGGGCTCCACCTACGTGATCGTCTCGCTGCTCTCGTCGATGCTGTTCCTCACCGCCATCGCCATGACCTACGCGGCCACCGGCACCGCCAACTTCGCCCAACTCGCCGGGCGGCTCGCCCAACTCCCGCTCGGCGTGCAGATCCTGATCCAGACCATGCTGCTCACCGTCTTCGCCATCAAGGCCGCCGTCTTCCCGCTCGCCGCATGGCTCCCCGACTCCTACCCGACCGCCCCGGCCCCCGTCACCGCGGTCTTCGCCGGCCTGCTCACCAAGGTCGGCGTCTACTGCATGCTGCGCACCGAGACCCTGCTCTTCCCCGGCAACCGGCTCGGCGATCTCCTGATGGCCGCCGCACTCGCCTCGATGGTCATCGGCATCCTCGGAGCCGTCGCCCAGACCGACCTGAAACGGCTGCTCTCCTTCACTCTCGTCAGCCACATCGGCTACATGGTCTTCGGTATCGGCCTCGCCACCCGGGACGCGTACAGCGGCGCGATCGTCTACGTCGCCCACCACATCACCGTGCAGACCACCCTCTTCCTGACCACCGGGCTGATCGAACGCCGCAGCGGCACCACCGAACTCACCCGCATCGGCGGACTGGCAAGGGCCGCGCCCCTCCTCGCCGTCCTTTTCTTCGTCCCCGCCATGAACCTGGCAGGCATCCCGCCGCTCTCCGGCTTCATCGGCAAACTCGGCCTGATGCGGGCCGGGGTGGCCGACGGCGGGGCCTGGGCCTGGCTCCTGGTCACCGGATCCGCCGTGACCAGCCTGCTCACGCTGTACGTGGTGGCCAAGGTCTGGAACCTGGCGTTCTGGCGGGCCGCGCCCCCGGGACAGGCAGCGGCCGGCACCCTCCTGGAGGCCGGTCCCGACGAGGAGGACGCCGACATCGACACCGGTCCCGACCACATCCCCGGCAGCGGCGACGAATCCGTACGCCAACGCCACCAGCCCGCCGGGCGGGCGGTCGCGGCCACCCTGCACGGACACGCCGTCACCACCACGACGCACCTGCCGCGCCCGATGACCGCGGCCACCGCCGCGGCCGTCGCCCTCGGGCTCGCCTTCACCGTGTTCGCCGGACCGCTCACCTCCTACACCAACCGCGCCGCCGTCGAACTCCTCACCCGTTCCCCCTACACGGAGGCGGTGTTCAACCCGTGAAACGCATCATCACGCTGTCCTTCCGGCACCGGGACCGGCCGGCCCCCGGCAGCCGGTACCGGGGGCGGCGCGTGCTCGACCTCCCCCTGATCGCCTGGCTCACCGTGATCTGGGTGCTGCTCTGGTCCGGATTGAACTGGGTGAACGTGCTCACCGGCGTGGTCGTCGCGGTCGCGGTCTGCCTGGCCTTCCCCCTGCCCCGGGTCGAACTCGGGCTCCGGCTGCACCCCTGGGGCATCCTGGTGCTCACCGGCTCCCTGCTCCACGACATGTACACCTCGGGCGTCCGGGTCACCCGGCAGATCTTCGTCGGCTATCCGCACCACGCCGCGGTCATCGCCGTACCGCTGCGCTGCCGCTCGGACCTGATGCTCGCGGCCACCGCCGTCGCCGTGTCCAACGTCCCCGGCGGATCGATCGTCGAGGTGCGCCGCGCCACCGCCACCCTCTTCCTGCACGTCCTCGACGCGGACCGGCCCGCCGCCCTGGAAGCGGCCCGCCGCTCCGTCTGGCGACTGGAACGGCTCGTCGTACGGGCCTTCGGCACGCCCGACGAGATCGCCCGCGTCGCCGAACCCGCACCGGCCGGACACCTCGGGAGGCACGGCAGATGAGCGCTCCGGAGACCGTCGACCGGGTGCTGCTCACCGCATCCGTCGTCGTGATCGTCGTCGCCGGAGCGGTGCTCCTCGCCCGGATCTGGCGCGGCCCGTCCATGCTGGACCGGGCCATCTCGCTGGACGTCTGCGCCGCCCTCATCATCGCGGGCCTCGGCGCCAAGTCCGCCGTCGCACGCGACCCGTTCTACTTCCCGATCATGCTCGTCCTCGCCTTCCTCGGGTTCACCGGATCGGTCGGCATCGCCCGCTTCATCGCCGCCCGCGACCGGCCGACGCCGTCGAGCGGTCCGGACACGCCCGGCAACGGCAAGGGAGGGGCGATCGGCGGCGGGAGCGACGACGCCCCCGAAGGAGGCACACCATGAACGTCCGGCTCCAGATCCTCGACACGACCGGCGCGGCGCTGGTCGCCATCGGCGCGGTGATCTGCCTGCTCGGTGTGATCGGCATGCTGCGGCTGCCGGACGTGCTCTCCCGCAGCCACGCAGCCACCAAACCGCAGACCCTCGGCATGATCCTGGTCCTCGTCGGAGTCGCCCTGCGGCTGCGCAGCGGCATGGACCTCGCCACCCTCGGACTGATCGCCTTCTTCCAGATGATGACCGGTCCGGTCGCCGCGCACCTGGTGGCCCGCGCCGCCTACCGGACCGGTCAGATCGACCACGGCGAACTGCTCTTCGACGAACTCGACGAGCAACTCACGGAGAAGGGCTGATCATGCTGCGCATCGCCGACACCCGTACCGGCCGGCTGGTGGAGATCCCCGCCGCCCCCCGCCGCCTGCTGCGCGGTCACGTCCATCTGTCCGGTCTCGACCCGGATGCGCGGGACGGCACCGGGCTCGGGCCGGGGCACCTGCGCGTCCTGCTGATCGGTGACGTACTGGCCCGCACCGCCGAACTGCACGGCCTCCAGGTCGTCACCGTCCTCAGCACGCCGCGGCTCACCGACGACCGCTACCGGGCACTCGACCGCGTCATGGCCGTGCTGGGCATCCACCCGCCCGTCGTCGTCGGCGCGCACCACCCGGACGCGGCGCTCGGCGGCCCCGCCGACGTGCACGTGGTCGCCCGGGACGCCGACCCGTCCGATGCCGCGGACGGGCTGCGGGTCGAGGTGGGACCGGTCGCCACGGCCCCGCTCGACGAGGGCGCGCCCGGCTCCCTCCTCCCGCCGGTCCGCCCCGACGAAGCCGCCGCGGACGACGCCGATCCGCTCGCCGTGCGACTGCTGCTGCTCGGCCGCCCCTACGGAACGCCGACGACCGTCACCGGCGAGGCCCTGTCCGAAGCCCGGCGCACCCTGCGCCGGTGGCGGCGGCAGGTCGCCGACTGGGCGCGCGAGCCGTCCCGGCCGATCCCCGACGACCTGCTGCGCCGGTCGCACACGGCGCTCGTCGACGACCTCGGCGTCCACACCGTGCTGGGCATGCTGGACGACGTGGCGGAACGGCCCGATGTGCCGCCCGGCGCGAAGTTCGAGACCTTCGCCCACCTCGACCGCGTCCTCGGTCTCGACCTGGCCCGCGACATCGGCCGCTGAACCGCGAAACGGTCCGGGGGGAGTGCGGGAGCCGCACCACGGCAGGGCCGTCCCCGCGACGACGGCGGCGACACCTGGGCGTCCCTGCCCGAACCACCGCCGCGGACACGGTGATTCCCGTTGGCGCATCTGCCGGAACCGCGGTCGGCGACACGGTGATTCCCGGTCGGCACGCCTTCCGGAAGTACGTCCGGAGACGCGGCGATCCCCCCATCGGCGCGCCTGCCGGAACCGCGGTCGGCGGTGCGGACCCGGCACGCGATCACAGTGACGGCGAACTGGTGGAGGCCGAGTTCGCCATTCCGGCACGATCTTGCTCAAACCCTCTTTAAGATCCCCGACAAGGCGGTTCTCCGCATCTCTCTATGTACTCCTTCACGAGCAGGGCCGCAGGGCCTTCTGGACGCTGAGAGCAGGGGATGACATCCACACGTGAACGAACGAAGAGAGCCGCGCCCGAGTCGCGTCGGCGGCGTCCGGGTGCTCCCGGCCGCCGCACCGTCGGCTGCGTGGCCGCTCTCGCCCTGGGAATCGGTAGTGCCTCGTTAGCCATGGCGCCCACGGCGCATTCGCAGGCGGGGGAGGGATCGGTGACGGTCCGGGTGATCCGGGCCGTCGACAACAGCGGGGTGTGGACGCCCGCACTGGAACCGGGTGTCGCGGGCGTCACGGTGACCCTCACCGACGACGCCGGCACCGGCGTCGAGGGGGTCACGGCGGCCGACGGCACCGTGACGCTGACTCCGGAGGCGGACGGGAACACCGGCGGCACATACCGCGTGCAGGTGGTGAATCCGAAGCCGGGCGTACTGTTCCCGGCCTTCGCCTCCCGCCAGGGGCTCGACGGCGCGCCCAACCAGCTGAGCAGCAACGAGGAGTTCGTCGACCTCTCCGGCGGGAAGAGCGTGGCACTCACCACCGGGCTGTGGAGTCCGGGCGACTACTGCCAGAAGAACGCACCGCTGATGACGACGTGTCAGCCCACCACGCGCGAGGGCGGGACCCAGCGCACGCTGGTCTCCTTCCCGTACGACGCGCGCGGCCAGGACGGCGTCGACGTCGACGTCACGAACATCGCCACCAACGCCGAGACCGGCACTCTGTTCGGCATCGCGTGGAACCGGGCCGACAAGCGGGTGTTCTCCTCGGCAGTGGCCAAACGCACCACGGACTACGGTCCCGGCGGCGCCGGTGGGATCTACGTGACCGACCCCGCGCGGAAGAAGACCTCACTGTTCACCGTCGTCCCCGACGCGGGGAGGACGGCGCACGGCCCCGGCACCGACGACGCCTTCCTCGACGTGCCCGGAAAGGAGAGCCTGGGCGGCATCGAGGTCACCGACGACGGCAAGGACCTGTTCGTCGTCAACCTCAACAACCGCAAGCTCTACCGCTACGACGCCACCGGGCCGACCGCCGCTGCGCCGAAGGCCGTCTACGCAGTCCCGGACCCGGGCTGCCCGGCGGCCGGGGACTGGCGCCCCTTCGGCCTGGGGATGCGGGACGGCACCGGCTACCTGGGCGGGGTCTGCTCGGGCGAGTCCACCGGGAAGCTCTCGGACCTGCACGCGGTGGTGCTGCCCTTCGACCCGGACACCGGCGTCTTCCGGGACGCCGTGCTGAACCAGCCACTGGACTACCCGCGCGGCTCGACCGTCGGCGGCGGCCCGTGCGACGGCGCGGGCTGGTTCCCGTGGACGAGCACCTACCCGGACTCGCAGAACGGCCGTGAGTGCGGCAACTCCACCATCGCCAACCCCGAACCCGAGTTGGGCGAGATCTCCTTCGAGACCGACGGCTCGATGCTGCTGGCCTTCCGCGACCGCTTCGGCGACCGCGCACCGGCCGGTCCCACGCCGAACTCCGCCGCCGTCGTCATGTCGGGCGGTGACCTGAACAAGGCCTGCCCGGTGAACGGCACGTATGTGATGGACACCAACAACGGCTGCGGGCTGTCCTCCCGGGGCACCCGGTTCTTCGACACCAGCTGGGGTGGCCACCGCAACACGGCGTTCGCCGGCATGGCGCTCTCCAGGGTCGAGAACACCATCGCGACGTCCGCCTTCGACCCCAACCACACCGCCTACGGCTACGGCACGTCGTTCCTCCGGCGCGACGGCGCGCAGGACCCGGAGTTCGGCCTGCGCCTCAACCCACCGGGCGACGTGGCCCCGTTCGGCAAGGGTGCCTCGATGGGCGACCTGGAGGTCCTCTGCGACCAGGCACCGCTCCAGATCGGCAACCGGGTCTGGTACGACCCCGAGCGAAAGGGCGTTCAGCAGCCGGGCCAGCGCCCGGTCGTCGGCGTGACCGTCCATCTGTACGACGAGTCGGGCAAGCTCGTCGGGACGACCTGGACGACGGAGCGCGGCGAGTACTACTTCGACGACTCCAACGTCACCGGCGGACTCGAACCGAGGACCAAGTACACCATCCGCCTCGACGAACCGGCCGACTACGCCGAGGGCGGCCCGCTCCACCAATGGGTGCCCACGGAAGCGGATGTCGGCGACAACCACTTCATCGACTCCAAGGGCATCGTCCCGAAGGGTGCGAAGTTCCCGGAACGGGCACTGACCACCGGCGGGCCGGGGGAGAACGACCACACCTACGACTTCGGCTTCCGTCAGCAGGAGGGAGTGCTGCGCCTGGTCAAGCACGACCAGGACGGCAAACCGTTGGCAGGGGCGAAGTTCCAGCTCTGGAAGGAGACGAACGAGTCCGACGGTCTGCAGACCACCGGCACGGAGCCGGACACACGGGTCGACGAGTCCTGCACGACCGGGACCGACGGCATCTGCCAGGGCGCCGGTGCGCCGGGGACGTACTACTGGCAGGAGGTCAGCCCGCCCGACGGGTACGCCGTACCCGACGAGACGGTGTTCGGGCCGCTGGTGCTGACCGCCGACAACCTCGACGCCGGGGTCTCGGTGACGGCGGTCAACCAGCGGTTGCCCGAGCCCACCCCGACGCCGACGCCGACGCCGACGACATCGGCACCGGGGAAGCCGGGTTCACCCGGGGCGCCGGGTGCACCGGGTGAACCCGGAGCACAGGGCCACGCATCCGGCTCGGGCCTCGCGGCGACCGGCATGAGCCGGTTGGTTCCGCTGGCCCTGGCCGGCTGCGCCGCGCTCACCGTCCTCGGCGCGGGGCTGGTCGTGCTGATGCGCCGGCGAAGGGCACTGCACCACTAGGCGTGTGTCGAAAGTCCTGCCTGGCCGGGGGCGTCCGGCACGTACGCCCCCGGCACCGTGACCGGCACCGGTGATCCGCCGGGCCGGACCGGGCGGGTCCGTGGACCAGTGGTTCGCGGACCCGCCCTCCTGTTGTGACCGACGAGAGAAGACGAGAGAAGGCGACCGCGTGGCTCGGAAGAGGAAGACCGGTGGCCGTGTGCCGCGTCGGACCCGCTGGCTCGGAACCCTGATCGCACTCGTGGTGTGCGGCGCGGCAGCGGGCGGCGTGGCCGCCTACCGGAGCCTCGCCGACGACACCGAGGAGCGACCGGTGACGATGGAGGAGGCGTCCAGGCTGGCGCTGTCGCGGCTGAATCTGTACCAGGCGAGTCCGGTGGCGGTGACCCTCACCGCGACCGAGGGCGGCGGAGTGGTGGTGCGGGTCAAGGGCGTTGTGGACTACCGAACCCACCGGGCCGTGGGGAGCTACCAGGTCACCGGCTCTTCCGGCTCCTCCGGCCCCTTCGGGCCGTCCGGTGCCTCCGGACCCGTCGCCGGGCAGCTCGACCGCGGCCTGGTCGTCTGGGACACCGGTGGCCTCGGCCTGGCCCCCGTGCCGAAGGGCGGCAGCAGCCCGTCCTGGCAGCAGGCCGAGCGCATTCCACGCTCGGGCTGGTCCTCGCGCTCCTACACGGCCGACCCGCTGGACGCCGGGCTCCAGTTGCTGATCGGGCTCGGCGCGGACCGCCCCGAGAACCCGCTGTTGCTCGCACAGTCCGGGGCTCGCCGACTGGAGCGCGACCGCATCGACGGCCGGGACTACGACCGGTTCGCCGGGCCGCGCGCTCAGGGCGCCACGCCAGGTGCGGGGCCCGACGGCGGACGGTCGCCGCTGACGTACTGGGTCGACGACGACGGCGGCCTGCGGCGGGTGACGATGCGGATGCCGGGCCTGGGGAATCCGACCACCATCGAGTTCTCCGGACGCGACGGCCGGGCCGAGATCCCCGCGACACCGTGGGGCAGCGGCTGAGCACCACCACGCTCACCGCATCACCGAGAACACCACGTCACCGAACGGACCGTGTCACCGAAGTCACCACGTCACCGGCCGCGCCACGTCACGTGACGTCACCGAGCCCACCGCCTAACCGGCCCTGCCACGTCACCGTGCTCAGCGCGGACGCGGCACGGCGTCCGCGCTCTTCGGGAGCGGGTACGTGGCCGCGTCGACGGGCCCCGGCAGGCCGGTCGCCGGGACGCCCGGGGCCGTCGTGTCCGGCATGGACGGCTGGGCGCGCGGGGCCGGCACCCGGCTGAACGGGACCCCGGGCGGCGCCTGTACCGGCACCGTCCGGCCGCCGGGCAGCGCGCCCCGGCGGCGAGTGCCGCAGCCCGCGCGATCCTCCAGGCCGTCCGGGCTCTGGACGGCGGGCCGGTTGCCCGCGAAGCAGTTGGTGGGATCGGCCGAGGCCAGCACGAGGTCGGCCCCGTTGTCGGTGGCGAGGTTGCCCTCGACGCGATTGCCGCTCGCCGGATGCCCCGGCGGATCGGTGACGACCACCCCGGCCGCACGGTTGCCCCGGACCAGGTTGCGCCGGACGAGGTTCCCGGTGCCGCCGCCGATGCCGATGCCGATGCCGAAGCCACCGTCCGCCTGCTGGGGTGTGCCGGCGGCGTTGTTGTCGACGACCGCATTGCCGGCGATCAACGCACCGTGCTGCGGGGCCAGGGCCTCCAGATCATTGGAGTTGATCGTGACGCCGACCCTGTTCAGGGCGACGCGGTTGCCCAGCACCGACAGGCCGTCCGAGGCATTGGTCAGTTCGACGCCGACCGCGTTGCGTTCCACGGTGTTGCCGCGGACGACGGTGTTGCAGGGCTTGCACTGGCCGACGTAGATGCCGGAGTCGGCGTGCCCCGAGGCGTAGGAGTCCTCGATCACGCCGTCGCGCGCGTCGAAGGCGTAAATGCCGTACAGGCCGTTGTTGTACGCCGTCACCCGGGTCGCGCGGAAGCCCCGGACGGCGGGGAAGCGGGTGGTGTCCAGCGGGTCGTAGGCGGAGCCGCCGGCGCCGCGCTGCTGCAACTTCTCGTCGGTGACGCCGGTGAACAGCACACCGTTGGCGAGGTAGCCGTGCACGGTGAGGTTCTCGACCACCGAACCGGCGCCGGTCAGGGTGATGCCGTTGGCCAGCCGCATGCCGCCGTCGAGAACCACCGCGTTGCGGTCCGTTCCGCGCAGCACCACACGGGGCTTGGTGACGCGCACACTCTCCCGGTACACACCCGGGCCGATCAGTACCGTCTCGCCCTCACGAGCGACGTCCACCGCCTTCTGCACCGAGCCGAAGTCCTGCGGGACGCGCAGCACGCTCCCCGCCGGATGTTGTGCCTCGGAGGACCTCGATCCCGTACCGGAGCACCCGGCGGCGGTCATCGCGACCGCGACGACCAGCACCGACAGACGCAGAGCCGCCCGGACCACTGTGGTCGGGGCTGCGGGGCGCATCAACAAGCCTTCTGAGGGCAGGAGTTGCATGACAGTTGTTTTATCGTCTGCAATAGGCGTATGCCCACCGAACAGGGAAATGCGCAGGAATCGTCCCGCCCCGCGGCAACCGGTTTCGGGCGGCGTCGGGCACTGCTCGCCGGTGGAGCCGTTCTCGCCGCCGGGATCGGTGCGGCGGCCGACGAACTGGCGAGGGGCGACCGGACCCCCGCCCCCGCCACCGCCGGAGCTCCGCCGGCCGAGACCGCGATTCCCTTCCACGGCGCCCGGCAGGCGGGTGTCACGGCGCCCCAGCAACCGGCGACGCACCTGCTCTCCTTCGACCTCCCGCACACCTCCGTCGCCGACGACCGGAAGACTCTGCGCGGCGTCCTCGGCGCGCTGACCCGCACGCTCGCCACCGCGGCCTCCGCCACCCCACCCGATCCGCGAATCCAGGGCGGCGGCCCGACCCGGCTCACCTCCCTGGTCGGCATCGGCCCCGCTCCCGCCACCCGCCTCGGCCTCGACGTCCCCGCCTCCCTCGGCGAGTTGCCCGTCTTTCCCGGGGACCGTCTCGACCCGCACCGCAGCAACGGCGACCTCCTGGTCCAACTGTGCGCCGCCGACCGCTGGACCCTCACCGTCGTCGCCGAACTCGTCGGCACGGCCGCTCAGTCCGCGGGAGCCCGGCCACGCTGGACCCAGTCCGGCTTCCTGCCCCGCACGACCCCGGGCACGACCCCGCGCAACCTGTTCGGTTCCAAGGACGGCATCGCCAATCCCGATCGGGCGGCGGCCGAGCGGTGGGTCTGGGACCCGACCGGAGCCCACCGGAACGGCACCGTCCTCGTCTACCGAAGAATCCACATGGACGTTGCCGGTTTCGCGGCCCTCCCCGAGGACGAACGCGACCGGGTGATCGGCCGCCGCGCCCACGACGGCGTACCCCTCAGCGGCACCGCCGAGCACGACGAGCCGGACATCTACGCCAAGAACCCCGACGGTTCCTACGTCATCCCCGCCACCGCCCATGTGCGGCTCGCCAACCCCCGCTTCGACGGCGGCGCCCGGATGCTCCGCCGCAGCTACAGCTACGACGACGGCCCGGCCGACCGCGGCCTGCTCTTCTGCGCCTTCATGCGCGACCCCGCCCAGTTCACCCGCGTCCAGGACCGCCTGGCCGCCCGCGACGCCCTGAACCCCTTCCTCCAGCACCGGGCCTCGGCCGTGGCCTACGTCCTCCCGGGCGCCGCACCCGGCACGACTCTCGGCGAACAACTCTGGGCGTGAGACGCGCCTCGCCCAGGCCGGTCGGGTGCGGCACCGGAGCATGCTTCCCCGGCATCGCCCGTCGTCCCGACGCACCACCGTCCAGGACGCTCACCCAGGAACCACCGCGCCGATCCCTGCACGACACGAAGGCAGAGGAAGCGTGCCGGAGTCGCCTTCCGGGATTCCGATGACCTCGACGGTCACCCCTCGTGCTGCCAGGGCTTTTGCGGTCTGGGCAATGGTGATCTGGGAGAAGCCGAAGACGGAATCCGGGGTCAGCCTTTCTCGGTTCTTGAGCAGCATGGCAAGGATGATCCGACTGGGGGTGAAGTCGTCGGGAAGCACGCGCCTGCCCGCGCTGAGCCGGGTGACCTTCGCGGTGAACTCCGCACGGACCCGGGCGGACTCCTGGAGCAGGCAGCCCGGGCCTCACCGTGGAACGCGCCGACCAGCTACACGTGAATCCCCAACACCGGTGGGTCGTCGCTTCCGGGGACGACTTCGTCTCCAACTGGACCTCCGGACTCACACTCTCAGTGGACCCGAAGGACCCCGATTTCGGAGCCCATAGGATGTATGTCGACACCTCCGGGCACAGCGGATATTGGGACGACGGCAGCCAGAGCCTCGACAATCAGGGCCGCATCATCGCCGGGCTGAAGCCGCGTCCCGGGCCGTCCAACTGATCCGAAAGAGACCGCAGACCATGCCCACAACACGGCGGGCCTCCCTCGCCCTTGCCCTCGCACTGCTTCTCGGAGGCTGCATGTCCGACAACGGCGTAAACGATCCCCTTCCCCGCATGAGTAAGGAGAAGGCGCAGGCCTGGGCCCAGCACTGGGTCGAGTCCATGGCCCACACGACCAAGGCCGAGATCATTCCCGCCACGGCCAAGGCAAACTTCACCAACTGCACCGGCAAGAACGGCGAGACGGCCGACGACAGCCGGTTCACCCTGATGTTCAACGCACGCGCCAAGCTGCCCCGGGCTCGGTACAGCGAGGCAGTCAGGGCACTGAAAAGCGAACTTGAAGCCCAGGGATTCAAGATCGTCGGCTACCAGGAAGGCCCTGGGCAGGAGCGTGGTACCTACGGTGTTCAGGCCCGGCATCCGAAGGACAAGCACTATGTCTCCGCGGGTGACGTGGCCGATGACCAATGGAGTCTGTCCGTCGACACTCCCTGTCTCCTGCCCCCCGATGCTGAACAACAGAAGTTCTGACTGATTCTGAGCGGGGCTCGTCGACGAAGCCCGCCACGGTCTGGCGGAAGCGGCGGCGCTGCTCTGGGGTAAGGCGCTCCATGAAGCTTCCCCTTGCTCACGGACACCTGGAGACTGGGATCTGAGAGGTCCCAGAGGAAGTAGTGCCATGTGGGAAGCAAGTACGCGAAGCGGTACTCCGACGACTACAAGCGGGACGCGATCGAGCTCGTGGGCTCGTCGGGACGGACGGTGACCGACGCCGCCCGCGAACTCGGCATCAGCTCCGAGAGCCTGCGCGGCTGGGTCAAGAAGGCCAGGGCGCGGGGACTGAGCATCGTGTTGCACCATCAGGATGCCACCGCTGCGTCACAGCGTCACATGCACGGCGCTGTGACGCGGATCGAAGCGACGGGCCTGAAGACCGAAGCTCAGGCGCCCGCGTACGCGCAGACGCTCCGTACGACGCCGTACGCCGTGGTGGTGGCCGGTGACCGGAAGCAGGCGCTCGGGTCCGCCGATGTGATCACCGTTAGGGTCGGTTCCAAGTCCTGATGTTCGAACTTGTCCTCGCAGGTCTTGTCCTGGCGGTCCCGGCAGGGTTGCTGATGCTGCGCCATGGCGCGAAACGGCCCCCGCCGTGGCACAAGCAGCCCGTCGCGCTCCTCGGTGCCGCCCTGATCTTCGGGAGCCTCGCGGCCAATGTGTGGGGCTTCGGCATCTTCTCAGGCGGTCTGGACGTACAGGAAACCTGCGAGCTCACCCTCCACACCACCTACGACCAGGCGTATCGGGACCGTACCGGTGCGGATGGCACGTCGTACTTCCCGTTGTCCGACGCGTGCAACGAGCATGTCGGCCTCGTTCCCGCATGGGTGAACCCCACGATCGTCGCTCTCGCTGTCCTCGCCGTCGGCGCTCTTGTCCTAGCCCCAATACCGTTCAGTTAAGTGGCTCTGGGATATTGTGGGGGGATGCCGCGTTCTGGTTGGGTGAAGCCGTCTTCTGATGTCCGGTTGTCGGATTTG